>NZ_JBBMQZ010000015.1:0-130228 GCF_038900275.1 Pseudoalteromonas sp. AS71
GTCGTCACTTTCCTCAACTAATGAATCATCTGCAGTATCAACTGCTGCTTCATCAATTAAACTATCTATGTCGTCTAGATCAAAGTCGTCACTTTCCTCAACTAATGAATCATCTGCAGTATCAACTGCTGCTTCATCAATTAAACTATCTATGTCGTCTAAATCAAAGTCGTCACTTTCCTCAACTAATGAACCATCTGCAGCATCAACTGCTGCTTCATCAATTAAACTATCTATGTCGTCTAAATCAAAGTTGTCGTTTTCTTCTAGAAGTTCATTTTCGTCGAGTAACTCTGCATCAATTGAGTCATCTACCACATCACTTTTTGGTTCATTCGCTTCATCAATTAAGTTATCTATATCATCTAAATCAAAGTCGTCGCTTGAATCAAGTTCATCTAAAGTGTTATCTGAGGTATCTAATTCTGTTGATGTTTGATCTAATAATTCATCTATATCAAAATTATCATCATCTGCAAGCTCCTCACTTAAAGCCGCCATTTCATCATGGGATTCTAAGCTATCATCTTCTAAAGCTTCGCTTGTTTGCGGTGCATTAAACTCAGGTAGACTATCGTCTTCATCAAACAAGCTATCTAAATCGTCATTAGTTAGAATTTCATCATTGTTTATTGAGTCATCAGATAAGTCTAAATCTATATCTTCAGCGTTTTCATCTGAAGGTTGATCAAAACCTTGCTGCATAAAAATATCAAGTTCATCATTGTCATCGGTATTTTCATCATCAAAAACAATGTCATCACTTAGTAGGCTTTCGAGCTCATCCTGATCGAGTAAATTTTCACCACCTGAAAAATCATCTAGGCCGTCATCTAAATCATCATCAGGCAACATATCATTTTCGAGATTATCATCAAGTTGAACACTTAAGTCATCTAAAGAATCGGGTACAATTGGATCGTCATTTAAACTTGGATCTAAATCATCATCGCCAGTATAAGTTGGGGTTTGTGGTAAAAAGTCATCATCGTTTTGTGGCTCTTCTTGATTACTTGCTCGTTTTCGTAAAAACATAACAATTGCAAAAACAATCAGTAGCCCAGGAATAAACATTAATAAACCCAGCACTATAGGATTTGAAAATAATGAGTTTAAATCAAACGATTCTTTTGGTATTACCTCTTGTTTTTTTTGTTGTGCAATAATCTCGTTTTGTTTAACAATTAGTTCTTTTAACTGATTTTGAATTTCGCTGTCTTGTCCTAACTGTAAGCGTAAGTTTTCGAGTTCGTTTGAAATACCTGATAATTGTTTTTTAAGATTATTATTTTCAACTAAAATTTCTTCTACATTGCTTACAGAATTTTTAAACTGTTGTTGTAACTCAACTAGCTTAGTACCTTGCTCTGTTTTTATTTCATTTAATTCTTTCTGTATCTCTTTTTTGGCATCGTCTACGTCGACTTTACGAGCTTGAGTTACTTTTGTTTGCGCTGAGGTAATTTCGCTTTGCGTAAGTGTGCCATTTTTTTTCTTTTCCCATAATGCATCATCTTGCTCAGAACGTTGCTTTGCAAGCTGTGTATTTACACTTTTTATTTCGGCTAAAGTTGGGATTTTTAAATAGGCACCATTTTGAATATGGTTAAGATTTTGTTCTAAAAATGAGTTGGGGTTTTTGTTATACAAGGCCTGCATAACTTGATAAATGCTGACGGAGTTATCTGGGCGCACTTTAGCCGCTATACGCCAAAGTGTATCAGTTGGTTTAATTGGCCCAATAGATCGCCCTTGCGCACCATAGTCAACGCCTTTAGGCCCCTTTAATTGGGTACTGTCTTGAGAGTAAACTGGCGTTACTATCAATGCAGACGCTAATATAATAAGTGTAACTAAACCGCGCATGCTGATCCTTTAATATTTAAATATTAACAAAACACTTAAAGCTTAAGTGCATAAATATTGTTGATTATTGCTGTTATCAGCCAAATGACTGACTCGCATTTATTATTACAATCTATTTTTATTGCAAGCTCTATTCCAATTACAAACTATAAACCAGTTAGGGCTTAATATCCATCGCAACACCTTGAAAATAAATGCCTTAAAACATCTTTATAAATATTAATTTATTGAGTGTTATCAATCAGTTTATATACTTTTAGAATTAAACGGCAAAAAATTGACAAGCTCTATAAACAAAAAGCGGCAAACAAATAATGTTTACCGCTTCTCAAGTGTGTTCAACGCTATTAACTATTACATGTAATTAGCAATAAGCTCTTCTGCAATTTGAATACTGTTAGTTGCAGCACCTTTACGAGTGTTATCACTTACAACCCACATGTTTAATCCATGAGGATGAGAAATATCAGCACGTAATCGGCCTATATAAACAGTATCGTTACCACTAGCGTCAGACACTGCTGTAGGGTAATCACCTTCATCATCAATTAGCTCAACACCAGGCGCGTCTTTTAAAAGTTGCTTAACGTGTTCAAAGTCATAAGGCATGCGCGTTTCAATATTAATTGATTCTGAGTGACCAAAAAATACGGGAACACGTACACATGTAGGATTTACTGCAATGGTGGTATCACCCAAAATTTTATGAGTTTCATTTACCATTTTCATTTCTTCACGCGTGTAGCCATTATCTTCAAAGCTATCAATTTGAGGAATAACGTTAAATGCAATTTGCTTTGGAAATACTTTATTGTCCATAGGGCGTGCGTTCATTAAATTAGCTGTTTGCTTTGCAAGTTCATCAACCGCTTCTTTACCTGCACCCGATACAGCTTGGTAAGTAGATACGTTGATACGGTCTATTCCATAAGCATCATAAATTGGTTTAAGTGCTAGCATCATCTGAATAGTTGAACAGTTAGGGTTAGCAATAATATTACGGTTTCTAAAATCAGCTAGACTTGAAGCATTAACTTCTGGCACCACTAGCGGGATTTCAAAATCATTTCTAAAGTGCGATGTATTATCAATTACAATACAGCCGGCATCAGCAGCAATAGGAGCATATTTTTCAGATACACTACCACCAGCAGAAAACAAACCTATATGCGCTTGGCTAAAGTCAAAGCCTTCAACGTCAAGTACTTCAATGGTCTCACCACGAAACTTTATGTCTTCACCTGCGCTGCGGCTGCTCGCAAGTAAAAAAAGCTGATCGACTGGAAACTTACGATCTGCTAGCGTTTCAATGATTTGACGGCCTACTAAACCAGTAGCGCCAAGTACGGCAACGTTATATTTTTGCGACATATTTCTTCCTCTATAAACGACATTAAAACAACATCGTTAGTTAAATAATTATTCAGCTATGCTAAAGCCAAGTTGGCTAAGTGCTGCTAGTTGTGGGCTATCACCTTGTAGAAATAAGGTGCTAAATTCTCGCCTTACCGGATAGTTTTTACGTAAACTATCAAAGCCCTCACCTTCTAAATGACGAAGTAAAATTCCGTCATCGCGGCGTACGTCATAAATTAAATGCACCAAACGGGCAATATCTTGCTCGCTAAGGCTTTGCGTAACAGTTGCATTTGTAATAGCAGGTATTGGTAAAAAATCATCCAACGATTTACTTACCTCTACACCTTTTAGGTCACACAATTTTTGATACAACATTTGTGTACCTCGTGCTTTCCCCTCAAGTGTATGCCCTGCGATATGCACACTGGCATAACGCACATGCTCTAGTAATTCAGTTAGAATATTGGGCTCTTTTTCCCATACATCAAGTACTAAATCTAAATCAGCCCCAGCTTCCATTACCTCAAGCAAAGCTTGATTATCAATTACGTCGCCTCGGCTTGCGTTAATTAGCGTGAGTCCTGGCTTAAGTGCTTTTAATCGCTCTTTATTCATCATGTGCAGCGTTTTGTGCTCGCCACTTATAACAAGTGGAACATGAAAAGTAACAACATCTGATTGCGCTAATAACTCATCAAGCGCTACATGCTCTTGTAGTAAGCCCTGTTCGTGCTTAATTGGATCGCACAGCAGTACGTCGACATTTAATGCTTTTAATTTTTGCGACAAACACGTGCCAATGTTACCCATTCCTACAATACCAATTGTTTGACCACATAATGGGCGCGCATTTTCTTGGCTTAATGCAAATAAACTACTAATTACATATTCAGCTACAGCAACGGCATTACAACCAGGTGCACTGGTAAAAGCAATATTTCTATCATGTAGTAATTGCGTATCAATATGGTCAATGCCAATTGTGGCAGTCCCCACAAAGCGCAGCTTGTTAGCTTGTGCCAATAGTTCATGATTAACATTAGTCACTGAACGAGTAAGGAGTACATCTACATTTATTAATTGTTCAGGCGTTAATTTACGACCATCAAAACGCTCGACCTCACCAAAGTCTGCAAAGTACTGCTCAACTAAAGGCATATTTTGATCGGCAAGAATTTTCATCACTGAGTCCGTTTGGCAATTAAGTGGCGCCATTGTAACGAACAACCAAGCCTTTACACAAACTAAAAAGGCGCATTTTGGCTGATACAAATACTTAAAAGTGGTTATGTTGATTGTTTTAAATCAGCAATTTAAATTAGGGATTTAAATTATGCGGATAATAATTTTACTATTGAATATATAAAGGCCGAATCACAGCATGATTCGGCCTTTATTATGAAAAATAAACTTCAATTACATTGAATTTTATTTAGTTGATTTTAGTTTATAGCTCAAAATCTTTTTTGAATTTCAAACCAAATTCACTGCGGTCATTACTGCGCATTACACCAACAAAACCTGATTGTTGTAGGCGACCAACATCGTAAACTTCGTTTAGAACGTTTTCACCATATAATGTAACTTCCATATCGCCATATGGATTAGTGTACGAAATATTAAAACCAACTAGTTCACGAGAATCAATAGTCTCACTTTGGTTGTAAACTGATTGACCTTGCATTTCACTGCGATACGAATAATTAGCATTAAACGCAAGTGTTGCGCCACTCTCTAAATCCATAAAGTAAGAAGGTGCAACCATGACAGTCCAGCGTGGTGTAAGTGCTGGTGAATCGCCTTTACCTATGCCTTGTACGCCCTCAGCAACTTCTGTTATTTCAGAATCTAAATAACCAACTGCACTACGAATAGTAAAGTCATCGGTAATAGCAACGGTTGTTTCAAGTTCAATACCTTGCGCTTTAGATTGACCCGCATTTTCTACAATTGTTACAAAGCCACCACCCGCTGTTGGATCTGAAAACGGTAATGCTAAATCGGTGTAATCAGTCACAAATACCGCAAGCATCATAGATACATTTTCGTGTACTTGGCCTTTTAAACCCATTTCGTAGTTAACCGCTTTTGTTTCGTCAAACGATACAAATTGATCTGGTCCACCAAATGGACGCGGTGGAAAACCACCTGTTTGATAACCTTTTTGAACCTGGCCATACACATTCATATTATTGCTAAGCTGATAAGATGCATTTACATCCCACGTAACTGCATCAAAATCCGCACTTACATACTTACGAGTTGGAAATGATGGGAATATAGCATTTGCATCTTTCTTATCTTTTGAATAACGAAGGCCACCACCAACCGTTAAATCGTCAGTTAAATCGTAGCTGGCATTTATATATGCTGCATACGAATTAGTTTCTTGGTTAATTTCAAATTCACCGTAACCACCAAATGATTCTGTTACACCATCATTCAACAAGCCATTAGGTGTATTAAATGGGCTAAATACAAACGGGCCTGAACGTGTAAAGCCATCTTCATTAAAAAAGTAAAGACCAGATACAAAGTCCATATTATCGAATGTTGCATTTAGCTGAACTTCAAAAGAGTATTGATCAGCACCGCCCTCCTCTGGGAACTCAGACAAGTTTAAAGGTGATGCATCATCATCTAGGCCACCTTCATACTCAGATGTACGGTAACTTGAGATAAACTTAGTAGTATAAGTATCGTTAATTGCCCAATCGGCTGAAAACGATGTGCCCCAACCTGAGTAAGAAGTAGATTCAATACCCGCAACGGTTGTACCTAAATCATCAGGGTCTGATGGAATTAAATCTTGAGTCAATAATGGGAAATCTCCATTAAACACATCGCTTGCATCTAGCGGATCAGTTAATTCAATTGTGTAGGGCGATTGGCCAGATTCGTTATCGACACCATCTAAAGAAAAAGTAAATGCTAAGTCGGTATTTACTTGCCATTTAAGTGCAACACGGCCGCTAAACTCCTCTTCTTCACCAATTTCTTTTTCTGGGTTTGCTAAATTAACTGCCTCGCCCACACCATCACGTGTTTTGTACGATGCACTTGCAGACATACTTACATCATCTGTTAGTGAATTGTTAAAATAAACATCACCTGCAATACGTCCGCGACTCCCCAGCTTTGCAGTAGTAGTTACAATACCTTCATCACCAGGTTGTTTGGTAATTACATTTACAGCGCCACCTAATGTATTACGGCCATATAAAGTACCTTGTGGGCCACGAAGCACTTCAACACGCTCAACATTAGGTAATGATAAGTTAGAACCCATTTGACGACCTAAGTACACACCATCAAGATACACACCCACACCCGGATCGGTAGTTATTATATGATCTTGCAAACCTATACCGCGGATAAATACAGACGCATGCGCAGAATTACCCACGCCATAGCGGGTAATATTTAAATTTGGAACATATTTACCAATATCTTCTAAGTTACTCATATTGGCTTTATCAATTAGATTAGCGCCAATTGACGTGATAGCGGTTGGAGATTCAAACAGGCTCTCTGTACGTTTACGAGCTGTGACTTCTATCTTTTCGAATGCGTCTTGTTTAGCTGTTGTTTTAGCTTCTTCGCTGTTTACAGAGGTAGTGAGTGAAGCAAGAATTGCTAAGCTTAACTGTGAGAGGTTACGTAATTTCAAAATATTCTCCAAAGGATACCGGATGATTTAGTTATGCATTTATACTTAAGAGTATAAAATTCAGGCATAAAAAAAGATGCTTAATAGCACCTTTCCTCTGGACGGGTATTATATGACAGAATTGTGAAGAAATGTATAAATTATTTGAATGAATGTATAAAGAATAAAAGTGATTTAGACATTGTTAGTTTTTGGTGGATTATCACAAATAAAGAACATTAATATCAACCTCACTAAAAAGCTGTTTTAAAACAAAAAATCGCATAAATATAATTTTAAAAAACACATAAAATGTACTATACACATGCACTTTAGTGTATAAAAAAAGAGCTAAAACACATTCTCCTATCATTGAAATTAACTAAAAATAAGAATATAGTACTAAAATGTAATCTATGGATAGAATATTATGAATATTGTAAATACAGTAGATAAAAGCCCAAAATGCTTCACCAACTCAAATTACACCTCACTTTTTTGTGTTGCAGCTGACTTCAACGTCCTACTCGTTAATTATCAAGCTTTAAACGTCATTACCAATTATGAACTTATAAATCAGTTTATGCTAAAAAACGGTCATCAAGGACTCGTTATTTTTGACGTACCCAAAGACGGAGATGTACTCGCATTAAAAGAATGGCCTAATTTAAAAGGGTTGTTTTATGAAGGTACTGACGAGGTACTATTTCAGCAAGGGTTAGAAGCTATAGAGCAAGGAAAACTTTGGTTTCCACGTGCTGTAACTGACGGTTGGATGAGACAAATGCTAGCGAGTGAACAGCAAACCACACTGCAATCCAACAATTTAACATGTAAAGAAATGAAAGTATTAAACTTATTATTTTCAGGCTTACATTCAAGTGCAATTGCCGACACTTTATTTATAAGTGAAGCTACTGTTCGCGTGCACTTACACAAGGTTTATCAAAAGATTGCTGTGAAGAACAAGCAACAAGCATTACTTTGGTGTCAAAAAAACTTAAATAGAATTAATAGTTAAGCGGGCTTATTTGAAACCTTATTGTATCTGAATATTCTCCGGCAGCTTGCTCTCTAAAGTCAGCTAAGTGTATTCTAAGCGGTAATAGAAATACAGTTTGGCCATTATATGAATACGCCTGCTCAATATCCTGACTAAGGTGTAACTCATTCCCTGCCATATCTAGATAGTAATCTATATCATAGCGATGCTTATAAATACTATGTACTAGCTTACCTTTATTATCAGAACTAATACGTAATTTAACATCCGAGTTTGTTACTATTTGCAAGCTAGGTAACATTGAATATGTTTGTCTGGGAGTTAACTCTCCTAAACTGATAGTACTTGATAATGTATTGTAACCAAGTACTGAAAGATTCGTTCTAGGTGCTATATTTGTATCAATGTCCAATTGAAGCTCGTCTAGGAAGTTATTATTTTGATCATACAATTCAACCTGTAATCTATCCTTGTAAATGCCTGCTTTGACCGGTGTACCCGAAGGAATTAGGAGCTCTATTTCAGCTTTTGAGTCAATAAATTCCAACCTGCTGATTGATGAACTTAAAAGTTGTTGTGCGTTACTACTGTACCGATAAGCTATAGTTTGGAATACACCTTTCAACTTTCCTTGATTTTCACTCTTTAATATAATGTGAAGCTGGCATTTCTCGTCATCAACCACACTAATTCGCAACTGTTTTTTTGCATCTGTAGTCTGTAAAGAATAGTATTGTTCGAAATTATCAAATATATGTTCTACCTTATCAATTTTTGCATTACACTGCGCAAAACTCATATAAGGTACATACAATAAGACCAAGCCAATCATTGAGGTAACCACTTTTTTAGTCGACATAAATTTTTCCTTTGCGCTGTAGTTGTTCGCCCTCGATCACATCTAATAAGAATTTTGAATTACTACTATTATTAAGCTTTACAGTATAGCGACAAGGCGCAAGCCCTGTAAGTGCAAAGCGTCCTAATTTATTAGTAAAAAATTTGTAGCTCTTTCCTGGTTTTTTTAAGCAAGAAGCAACACCAACTTGCAATATAAGTGGTTGCTTTTGGCGATCAAGTAAGGTCGCTATTACTGATATATTCTCATCCGTACCAACTGTTAAATTATGGCCACTTTTATATGATGGAAAGAGAACAATTAACCCTGAACCTAAGTCATAACCTGGAGGTAGGTTTTCGACATCTATCGAGATTGCAGAATTTGTATAAGAATCAACATCACTTAATAAAATAGTTTTGAACTGATCATTACTCGCCCTATATTGCTGTTTGTTTTTACCCAATATAATTTTGTTATCTCCTAAACTACGGTGTGCATTTACTAAAGCAAAGCTATCATTAATAGGCTTACCAACAGCCCATTCAGTTTCGGCAAAAGCCAAACTAGACGCAAAACTCACCCTGCTTTGATGTGATACATTGTTGCTATTAAATTCTTCAAATGAGCTCGCATGGTCAAGGCTAAATAAAAACCTGTTTCCGCTATACTGCGAAGTTAAATCGAACAAAGCTGCATTTTCATCACTCCTTTCAACTCCTGCCCTCATACTAAGAGCGCCAGCATACCGGTGATTTGAACTGTGGTTTAACTCAAAGCGAGTCGCCTTTCTTCTTGATTGGTGTGAAAGCTTAGCTCTAATAGGGTTACTAAACTTATAAGATAAAGATAGCTGGAGGCCCCAAGCATTTTCTTTTGAAATTTCATCAAATTGCACACCAAAGTTGTAACGCCAATCACTGCTATTTAAGTTACCTGAAAAATTTACTCCAGCTGATTTATCATAATAAGATTGTGCATGTGCTCTGTTTAAATTTGCATAAAAAGCAACTTGCAAGCTAGGGTCAAAAACAAAACTATAATTAGATTGTATGAGATGTTCTTGAAATTGTGCATTATTTAATAACTCAGGGCGATACCCAATAGAGCTAAATCCAACAGAGCTATACTCATAACCTATGCTAAAGCTTTGCTGCAAAGAACTACTATCATAAAAGCTACTGTATAATAATCGGTAAGCATGTCCTGTACGATCAGCGAAACTAATAGCATTTTCAAACGCAACTTTGCCTACTTGAGTAGCAAAGATATTTTTGAAACCAAGCTGTTGCACATATTCATCCATTTGTAGTGTAAAACCTGATGTCCAACTTGGCGATATACCATAATCCAAGTAGCTACTAAGAAGTGGGTAATCGTTACTATATTCTAACTGCTCAGCTAATTTAGAAGGTATACCTAAGTGAATTTCGTATTCTAACTGTCCCTGAGCAAATAAGTCTAAACCCGTAGTTACATCAAAATCTATATAATGCACCACGCCAGCTATATCTGTAATACGTAAACTAATATTATTGCTTCCCTCTTTAAGAGGGATATCACTTAAAGAATACGTACCAACTCCTAGGTTCAACCTGCTTATAATTTTGCTATCCGCAAAAACTTCTATAGAAGAAGGACTCTCTAAAGTGAAGCTTTTGGAGGCGCTAGGACGAATAGTCTTATTAGAAACTAATGCAAAGTCATGAGCCAATGAAACACCTAAAAATCGTGATGTTGATTGAAAATAACTACCTGAACTATAGTTATCTCCTACTGAAATACGCATCCCCGCAAGAGGGGTGTCATGAGTTAATCGTGTTCCCAATCGTCTATAACTTGAGTCTTTTTCAGTTATTTCTGATATGTACTCGACTTCATTTTCTATTACCCATCCCTGCCAGTTTAATGCCATTTCTGCACGTGTTGCTAACTGCCTTCTTGTTTTATCTACTCCAATAATTTGACTATGCAAAAGGCTAGCATAAAAATTAGTAAAGCCACTTAAATCAGCAACATTCTCAGCATGTAGGTACCTAATATCAGGCTTTAATGTCAAGGCTCTCGTGGTAATAAACTTCAAAGGAACACTTATTTGTAAGCTAAAATTACTGAAGTCGAAATGCAAAGCAAAACCACTATCCTCTATTGCCTGATGGGTAAGCAAACCGTCATGAACTTTTGCTGATAACTTTGAAAAAATTTCGGGAAACAATACATCTTGAAAGGCAGAGTGAACATCGTTCCATTTAACTATTAGCCTATCATCAGGCTCAATAACTAGCGCAATTTTACCAATTGAGCTGCTATTGAGCTCAGCTTCAACGCTTAATTCAATTGTATGATTTGTTGGATTTATTTTTGCAAAACAGTTCAACGTAAGAGTAAGCAAAAAAAAATAAATTAGTAGCCGCATATTCACTTTTCCAGTTTTAAGTACAGCTGCTTTAGGTTGTTCTTATTTATAGAAGTTGAAACTGGTACTTCAATGTGACTAATACTATGCGGAGCAAAAAAAACATCATATCCCTTGGCTCTCAGCTGCTGTTTTAAAACTCTTTGTACCAAGACTTCACTATTAATATCTATGAAGTTAAGATCATACTCACTTAAACGGCTTGCACCTGGGCCAATATTTTTAATATTAGTTGTAATATAATTACCTTCTATAGAAAGAGGAGTTACTACTAAATTGGGTTTTAGCTTTACCTGGTCAACATGTACCACTAGGTTCACATTTAATCGAAGATTTAGTGCTGGGCCGCTAGTTGTAGAATGATTTAAAATGGGCTGTTCAATCAGGCTAATCTGGTAACTTTTATCAGATTCAGGTAAAATTTCAGTTAACCACTTAAATTGTAGTTGTTGAGCTTGACCAGGCTCTAGATATAGCGATGGTGGGAAGACCCATAGTGGCGAGTCAGTTAAAGCTTTGAGCTTTGGCTCTTCTTTTGCGTCCTCCTCACTAAATTTAATTTCAAATATTTGTATATCGAATGCTATCTCACGAGTTAGATCATTACGTACTAAGCTGTTAGCATCTTCATTAGGTGAAAAAGTTATCACCATAGGTCTTACCTCAATTGCATAAACAGGCCAAAAGAAGTTCAATAAAAGGCATGCTGGTATAGTTAAAAAAAATGACCTATTCATGCACCACCATTAACTTACTTAATTTGGGGTCAAATCTTGCTGGCATTTGCAATGTCACCTCACGGCTAGAGTAAGGTAATAAAAACTGATCTGAAAGGGCTTCTTTTAATTTGTCATCTTTAAGTTCTAACTTTTCACCAGACCTCTCAATTATCCATTGAGTTTTTGTCAAGCGAATATATTTATTTCCTTTGTTTTCTAAATACACCTTCCATAAACCCTCACTAGCCTGCTGCTTACCATTAACAACTAACTGTGCATGTGCTTGAGTAGGTACTACGTTATATAGAGTTTGAAAAACATAGCCAACTCCAATTGAAGATTGATTGCCTCCACTTAAATCAACATCAAGTTGTTTCACTTCTATTCGGTAAGATTTTGATGCTTTTAATATTGGTTCGCCTATGTATTTTACAATAATAGCCTGACTTTCTCCTGGAGGGATAATCGCAGTCATAGGTATGATCATAAAATCGTTGTCATTAGCAAATAACTTCTCTTTATTCTGGGAGTTGATTGTTAAATCAAAACTTGAAATTTCTACTGACAATTGATTCTCGGAAGTATTAGTTACTCGCAGTAACAACTGGGAATTTGCACCCAGTGGCTGTAAATCAGCCACCATAGGCTCGACCTGAAATGCAAAAATACGGAAAGATATGAATATTGTCAGAATAATTATTATATTGCGCATTTAATACCCCTATTTTGTAATAAAAGGCAGCCTTAGCTGCCTATTTAACTTTTACAAAGCAGTTATAGTCAATAATAAATTATCAGCATAATCCCCGGCCATTGAATTCCCATAACCACTGGTTAGGCCAACAGTCAATTTTGCATCGACCCCCGTAGCCACCTGAGCATTAGTAGTCATTCGCTGCTCACTAGTTTTTTGCTTACTTGTGTTGTCTGCATCAAGTACTAAATTGAAATTATTAGCGTCAGCCACATCCAGTTTTGCTTGATACTTAACTCCAAATGCTGCATTAGATTGATTTTCCAACCAACCATTTGAAGACTTCAATTTTACAACTGCATCATTAGCGCTGTTACATGTAACCTTGAAGTCAACATCTAAAGAACCTGTTGCGCTCTTTATTTGCTGTTCAGTAAAATCAAAATCACCTGTAAAAGTTGTTGCATTACAAATAACAGGAACAGTTCCTCCTGGAGCAAAGTCTTGGCTAGTTGCTAAGACAGAACCTGATGTGAATGTTGTAAATACTGAAATTGCCGAAATTACGATTAGTTTATTCATTTTTATATTCCTTATCCATGTGACATATAGTTTGTTTTGTTAATAAATGTGCGCTTAAAGCACGCCACCCGATACTACTGATGGTGTCATTTCTATGCGGATCACGTCCTGGTAGCTTCCTGCATATATCAAAGGTTCATCTAGAGTTAACTGAATCTCAGCAATGGTATTAAATAAGATATCATCAATATTAAAGTTATATGTCGATTTGATTGCCTGTGCCGATATAGACACAATTTTATTGGCACCTTCCAACGCCCAGTTAATATTATATGAACTTATTCTATTACTTTGCTCATGGCTTAAACCGCCATTAAGAGACTGCATTGATATTCGCATTGGTGAATTACAGTTGATCTCTAATGTTGTATTAGCAACGCCACTAGAAGAAAACTCTAAGTTACTATTTTGTGAGGTAAATTCACATACTGGAGAGATAAAACCAACCAATATAATACTTACTTCATCATTGCTATATGCATTGGATGCAAAGCAACAGAATATTAACCATGCTAACCTCTTCATTATTACCATTTCCTTTGAACTACCTTGCTAATACAGTGGTAATGTTAAGCTAAAATTCAGGTTTAGGAAGTTGGTATTTGATTACAAAACAAAGGATAATACTAAATAAGCTGTAAATAAGCATACCACTGGGTATAAACATCCGTGTGATTCGCAATCAGTAAAAATAACCTATTTGTGATTAGCTCCTTCCTGAAGCCACCACAGCACTACATTTAATGTTTATAAACAGTGCAACAGGAGGCAAACAAAGCATAAACAACGAACGAAATATCAATCACTACCTTCGAAATAATTCACTAAACAATGTTAATAAATTTAAAATTTTAGCTTCAATAAAATCACTAACTTTAATTAGGAAAGTCTGATAACTAAAAATTGAAAATTTCAAGGTAAACTAAATGCTCACTTCTTTTTTATTAACTAGCTAAGTTAGGTAAAAACCAAATTTACTTCTATAATCCTATTGAAATCAACATTTAATAACAAATAGGAACAACATATGAAAAAGCTATCTGTAGCAGTGGCTGTATGTGCAGTTTTAGCATCTAGCTATACTAGTGCTGAGGTAAGAATTAATGGTTTTGCATCAATTGTTGGTGGTAAAAGTCTGGATAGTGACAGTACTTTGTACGGCTATGATGACGATATCTCTTTTAAAAATGAGAGTAAATTCGCTTTACAATTATCTGCAGACCTACATGAAAAGCTAACAGCTACGGCTCAAATTATTGCGCGTGGAGAGGATGACTTTGACGCTACATTCGAATGGGCATACGTTACTTATGAATACAGCGATGAACTGCAATTTAGCGCTGGTAAAATGCGTGTTCCTTTTTACAAGTACTCTGATTTCTTGGATGTAGGTTATGCTTATCGCTGGGTACGTCCGCCAAAATCAGTATACGGTATCCCATTTTCAACTTATGAAGGAGTTAGTGTAGTTTACAGCTCTCAATTGGGTGATTGGGATTCTACGCTTCAAGGCTTTTATGGTGCATTCGATGGTGATATTGATGTATTTGGAACAGAATTACCTGCTGAATTAAATAATTTAGGCGGTATAAACTGGAGTCTATCATACGACTGGTTCAGTGCGCGAGCTGCATACATTGTGGCCGACACTAGCATTTCATCAGAGGATAGCGGCCTAATTGGTCTCGTAAGTGTATTGTCTGATAGTGGCTTAACTAATACTGCGAATGACCTAATCACTGAAGAAGATAAAACGAGCTTCGTTGGCGTTGGTTTTTCTATTGATTATGAAAACTTTTTGTTTGATGCCGAATATACGCAATTTGAGGTTGAAGACAGTATACTACCAGAACAGTCACAGTATTACGCATCAGTTGGTTACCGTATTGACAGTGTAATTGTTCATTTTACTTATGAAGACAATGATGACAAACATGACTCATCACGTTTTAATACCATTGAGTCAATACCAGCCTTAAATTCAGCTGTAAATGGTGCTCTTGAAGGTCTTCGTGCACAAAGTAACGTATACACAATTGGTGCACGTTATGATTTTCATCCTTCCGCTGCTTTCAAGATCGACTTTAGTCGTTTTGAAGATGACATAACTGATACAGAGACGGATGTTGTAGCTGTCGGTGTAGATCTTGTCTTTTAATTGGAGCTTATGATGAAAAAATTAATTTTAGTAAGTGCACTTTCATTGTGCTCAATTAATGTATTTGCAGAAGTTGCTGTGATTATTAATCCAAGCAATGCTAGCTCTGTAGATGCTGACACAATAAAAAAGATTTATCTGGGAAAAAGTAAGTCATTTAGTAATGGCGATAAAGTTAATCCTATAAATCAAGACGGTACATCTGTAGCTGATGAATTTAACGACAAAGTAGTGGGTAAGTCTAGCAGTCAGTTAAATGCATATTGGTCAAAGCTTGTATTTACAGGTAAAGGTACCCCGCCTGAAAAACTAACATCTGACCAAGCTGTTATTGATTTTGTTGCTGCTAATAACGACGCTATTGGCTATATTGATAGCGCTAAAGTGACCGATAAAGTAAAAGTAATTGCTACCTTTTAGCAGTGAAATTGATATAAAAATCACCCAGAGGTTAATATAGATAGGTTGAGGAATAATTTAGCTAATCGATAAAACGGCCTTCTGGTTCTTTTATAAAGGCTTCTGAATTTATTCAGAAGCCTTTTCTTTTGCAATCCACTACGACACTTCATCTAGCCAATAGATACGTACACAATTCAGAAGACTTCTGTGAACTGAGTGTTGCGACGTGTGTAATTAATATTTTTAACTTAATTCAGACTATGTTTATTGAGAACTCAGGGAGTATCCCTAAATAAATAGAGTAATCGTAAGCTAAAGTAGAGCATCACATATTACTAATAAAGCGAGGGTGAGCATAAACTAGGTATGTCAAATATCCAAAAAAAGCCAGTCAGCGGTTAACTAACTGGCATCAACCCTTGGGTAGATTTTTATACTGACTCAGTACTAAGCTTTACTCAATTCTAAACTTAGCTGTTGCATCTAATAGGTTGTCTGATAGGTAGTGAAGGTTTTTGGCTACGTCGCGAACAGCAAGTAATGAGTCCATAGTATCTTCGAATGATACATGCATATTTGACACATTATCTACTACCATAGCTGCAACGGATGTTTGTTCCTCTGTCGCTGCTGCTATTTGCGAATTCATACCATTAATTTCTAACATTTGCTCTGCGATTTTCTCTATTGAAATACCTGTTTTCTCTGCGGCTGTAGCATTATCTGTTGCCATATCTCGTGCTGAAGTCATAGCTGCTACAGATTCATTTGCGGCAGTCGTTAATGACCCCAATAGTTCACGTATTTCATTAGTAGAATGTGCAGTGCGAGAAGCCAGTTCACGAACCTCATCAGCCACTACCGCAAAACCTCTTCCATGTTCACCTGCTCGAGCGGCTTCAATAGCAGCATTAAGGGCAAGTAAGTTTGTCTGATCTGCAATAGACGTGATTACATTCAAAATTTGAGATACATTTTTTGTATCGTCCGCAAGCTTATTGATAGTACTTGCAGCTCGATTAATTTCATCACTGAGCGTACGAGAGGCGGTAACTGACATTTGCACTTGTGTACGACTTTGTTCAACTTCTTTTTCGGCCGTTTCAGCAGCGTGAGAAGCGTTAGCCGCAGATTCTGATATGTCACCAACACTCTGCTTCATTTCTTCCATAGATTGCTTAACAATTTCAGCATCAGTGGTTTGTTTTGTTGTAGCACGCTCAGCTTGTTCCATACCTTGAACTAGTCGTGTTGAGTTTTCCATTAAAGGCTCACATACAGCAATAACTTCAAGAACCGTTTCTCTTAGCAAGGAAATAAATGCATTGAAATTAATAGAAACTTGGCCAATCTCGTCTTCTGAATTAACAGATAGTTGGGTGCTTAAAGAACCATTCCCGCTTGCTAATAAACTAAGGTTGTTAGCTGCATCACTAGCAGATGAACCTATATTCTTAGCAATCCAAATAGCCATAAACAATAATAAAATTAATGAAATAATGGATACAGCTAACATTAGAGTTAATACTTCATCAGAGCGCGCTTTAGTGTTGGCAACCAGTTCAAAAAAACGATTATCAGCTTTTTGTTGAGCGCCTTTAAAGCTTTCTAAAACAGATCCATATAAGCTTGTTTTAAGCTGCGCTTGTTGCTGAATCTTACTAAAATCAGCTGTACCGTTAACCATACCTGTAGCAATACTTGAGGATATTTTTTCATAATCTGACAGCTCATTAATAATATCGTTATTAATGTAGGAGTTATTAAGTTGCGTTATTAATGCAATATTAGACTCTAAAGCTTGATATACCTCATCTGCTTTAACTATAAGGTCTTGCTCACCAAACGTAACAGCTTGGGTATAAAGTTCATCAAGTTTCTCTAAAAGCCCTACGTTTTGCGACGTTATTTTTACAACTTTATACGATGAGTTACTCATTTCATCGAGAGAAACCTTATTATCATTCATAGCTAAATAGTTTATCAATACGATCACTACAAAAGCCACAACCGCAATACATGTTATTGCATGTATTTTTTTTGTTATGCTTAGGTTTTGAAAAGAGAAGCCTGAAGCCATACTGTGCTACCTTATTTTATTGTCTATATCTATTATCGGCTTGATATCTATAAGTGTGAGCTAAATTTGTAATATTTCTAGTTTTTTCTAACAAATAGAAGAATTATTTAACAACAAACACACATCGCTCAAAAAACACCCACAATAAATTCCAGATACAAAAAAAACCAGTAACATCACTGCTACTGGTTTCTAAATTTGGTGCGGATGGGGGGACTTGAACCCCCATGCCCTAAAGCACCACCCCCTCAAGGTGGCGTGTCTACCAATTCCACCACATCCGCATTTTAAGCTTTCGCTCAGGTGTTAAACATGTGACTTATTTGAGGAAGATAAATCGTTTAACGATAGCTTTACGCTAAATTAGTTCGGTACTTCAGAGCTTTGCTCTTTTGTAGATGTTACTGGAACATCTTCTTCAACAGGAACTACTGTTTCTACTGCTGGAGCTGCTTCTAGGTTTTCCCATTCGTCGGTCTTTTTAATTTGACCAGCTGTTAGGTTTCCTAACACAATGCTTAAAACAAAAAATACCGTTGCTAAGCTTGTGGTTGTTTTTGTCATAAAGTTACCAGCACCTGACGAACCAAAAACAGTGCCTGATGCACCAGCGCCAAATGAAGAACCCATATCTGCGCCTTTACCTTGTTGAATTAAAACCATTCCAACTAAAGCTAAAGCCACAACTAAATAAACTACTAATAAAATTTCGTACATCTTATACAGTCCCTTTTGCACTGTTACAGATTGCAGTAAAAGACTCTGCCTTTAGACTTGCGCCGCCAATTAAGCCGCCATCTATATCTGTTTGTGCAAATAATAATTCGCTATTTTTTTCATTAACGCTACCACCGTATAAGATGGTAAGCCCTTGTGATAAATTGCTGTCAAGTGATGCAATTTTGTCACGGATAAATTTATGAACAGTTTGTGCCTGCTCTGGCGATGCAGTCTTACCTGTGCCTATGGCCCAAACGGGCTCGTATGCTATCACAGAATCTTTCAGTGCTGCTACACCTAATTTCTCTATTACTGCATCAATTTGTGCAGCAACTACTTGTTCAGTTTGACCGTTCTCTTGCTCGCTTTCGCTTTCGCCTACACATAAAATTGGTGTTAAACCAACTTGCTGTGCCCTAGCAAACTTTTCAGCGACTGTTGCATTACTTTCGTTATAAATACTGCGGCGTTCAGAATGACCAACGAGTACGTAAGTTGCACCTAAATCTTTTATAAGCTGCGCATCAACTTCACCAGTAAATGCGCCAGGTGTATTTTCAGAAACAGTTTGAGCTCCTGTAGAAACACCGCTAGCTACCATTGCAGATACAAGTGGGTATGGAGGAAATAAAACAATGTCCATCTCTTGTGATTTTACATCGTTAATGGCGTCAGACATTTTTTTAACTAACTCTAAAGAGCCATTCATTTTCCAGTTGCCTGCGACCATCGCCTTGCGTATTGCCATTATCCACTCCACATTAGAAAGCGGGCGAGATATTAACTTTTCTCGCCCAAAGTTACAAGAGGTTATTGTTATTAATCAGTTTGTTTGCTCATAGATTCTACAACAGCTGCAATTTTTTGAGCGCTGTCTATTACAATTTTTTCTTGCTCGGCTTCAACCATAACACGAACCACAGGTTCAGTGCCTGATTTACGCAGTAAAACACGGCCTTTATCGCCTAAAGCAAGCTCGACTTCTGCTACAGCTGAAAGTACTTCAGGTGCTTTTGTAGGGTCAGTTCCAGCGGTATAACGCACGTTTATCATTTTCATTGGATACTTGGTAAAACCAGCACCTAAATCTTGTAATGTACGATTTTGTGCAACCATAGCAGCCAGTACTTGCAAGCTTGATATAATGCCATCACCCGTGCTAATTAAATCTAGATTAAGTACATGGCCTGAGCTTTCGCCGCCAATTTTCCAGCCTTTTTGCTGTAGTAACTCCATAACATAGCGGTCCCCTACTTTACTGCGAGCAAACTCGATACCTTTTGCTTTTAAAGCATTTTCAAGGCCCATGTTAGACATAACAGTGCCAACTACACCACCACCCAAATTATCATCTTGGGCTGCTTGGCAAGCAATAATATAAACCAGATCATCACCATCAAAAACGCGGCCATTATGATCAACCATCATTACGCGGTCACCATCACCATCGTATGCAATACCTACGTCGGCTTTAAGTTCAAGCACTTTACGTTTAAGGGCATCTACGTGAGTAGCGCCACATTCATGATTGATATTAACGCCATTAGGCTCGCATGCATGTGTCATTACTTCTGCGCCAAGTTCACGCATAACAGAAGGTGCAATATGATAAGTAGCGCCATTTGCGCAATCGACAACAATTTTAAGACCTTCTAAAGATAGGCCTTGCGGGAACTGGCTCTTACAAAACTCTATATACCTGCCATCCGCACTAACTAAACGCGATGCTTTACCTAATTTATCTGAAGCAACACACGTCATTTTCTCATCAAGCATTGCTTCTATTTCAAGTTCTACTGCATCATCGAGCTTTAGACCTTGACCATTAAAAAACTTAATACCGTTATCATAATACGGATTATGTGAAGCACTAATTACAATTCCTGCCTCTGCACGAAATGTTTGAGCTAAGTAGGCTACAGCAGGTGTAGGCATAGGGCCCAATAATACAACATCAATACCGGCGGCGATTAAACCAGCTTCAAGTGCGGTTTCAAGCATGTAGCCCGAAATACGTGTATCTTTACCTATAATTACTTTTTTAGTACCACTTTGTGATAATACACGTCCAGCAGCCCAGCCTAACTTCATTGCAAACTCAGGGTTTATAGGAGCAGCGCCTACAAGTCCACGCACGCCATCGGTGCCAAAATATTTTCTTTCTTTCATTGTGAAATTCCTTGTTCGCAGGCTTGATATACACCAAGTACATCTGCGGTTTCTTTTACGTCATGTACACGAATAATTTTTGCGCCATTTTGCGCTGCGATTAACGCACCCGCTAAGCTGCCCGCTAACCGTTCATTTGTATCTCTATTTAATAAATTACCTATCATCGATTTACGAGATAATCCGGCCAATAATGGCAAACCTAACTTATTAAAATCATCAAACCTAGCCAATATTTGATAGTTATGACTAAGCGTTTTTCCAAATCCAAAACCTGGGTCTAGAATAAGTCGTTCAAACTTAATCCCAGCTGTTTCACATGCTTTAATACGTTCACTAAAAAACATATTTATATCTGCAAACAAATTATCGTAATGAGGTGCCGATTGCATGCTGCGGGGCTGCCCTTGCATATGCATTAAACAAATTGCTACATCTTCATACTGCGCAACCGTTTCTAAGGCGTCTATTTCTTGTAAAGCTCTTACATCATTAACTATGTCTGCCCCTGCGAGTATTGCTTGCTCCATTACCGGTGCTTTACTGGTATCAATTGAAATAGCGCAATCACTGTGCTGACGTATCGCTTTAATAGCAGGGATTACTCGAGAAAGTTCATCCTCTAAGCTGACATCTGGCGCGCCAGGGCGAGTAGATTCTCCCCCTATATCTAAAATTGTCGCACCGTCATCTAATAATTGCATAGCGCGCTTTAGCGCTATTTTGGGTTCTAAAAACTGCCCACCATCAGAAAACGAATCCGGCGTTACATTTAATATCCCCATAATAACGGGCTTTTCAAGATTAAGCGTACGCCCTCTCGGAAGCTTTAGTATGCTAGTCATTGCCAACCTTTATTCTTTTTCTAAATAGCTGATACAAAAAAGCCCCGAAGTTCGGGGCTTTCATTACTATTTTAACGATTATTCAGCTTTATCATCAAGGTTTGTTTCATCTTTTTTTGATGAATCGCCAGTATTTTGACTTTCATCAACTACTGGCTCTTGAGGTTCTTCCGCTTTTACCGGTTTTGCTTCATGACGGTCATGTGCATCACGCGGCTCACGCACTGGTTGGCGTGCCATTAAATCATCAATTTGCTTAGCATCAATAGTTTCGTATTTCATTAATGCATCTTTCATTGAGTGAAGAATATCAATGTTTTCTTTTAATATTTCTTCTGCTCTTTGATAGTTACGATCTGAAAATAAACGTACTTCTGCATCAATTATTTTAGCTGTATCGTCTGACATGCTAGATGAACGGCTACCACCGCCACCCATATACATTTCGTTCTGATCTTCAGCGTAAAGTAACGGACCTAGTTTTTCACTTAAACCCCAATGCGTAACCATTTTACGCGCTATATCTGTAGCTCGTTCAATGTCATTACTTGCACCCGTTGTTACTTTATCTGCACCGTAAATAAGCGCTTCAGCAATACGGCCACCATAAAGGCTAGAAATCATTGATTCTAAAAGCTCTTTTGAATGGCTAACACGATCTTGTTCTGGTAAGTACATTGTTACACCCAGCGCACGGCCACGTGGAATAATAGATACTTTATAAACTGGATCATGCTCTGGCACCATACGACCAACAATTGCATGGCCTGCTTCGTGGTACGCAGTCATTGCTTTTTCTTGCTCGCTCATCACCATGGTCTTGCGCTCTGCGCCCATCATGATCTTGTCTTTAGCAGCGTCAAATTCAGCCATACTTACAACACGTTTATTACCACGTGCAGCATAAAGCGCAGCTTCGTTTACTAAGTTTGCTAAATCAGCACCTGAGAAACCTGGAGTACCACGTGCTATAAGAGCCGCTTCTACGTTATCGCCTAATGGCACTTTACGCATGTGTACTTTAAGTATTTGCTCACGACCACGAATATCAGGTAAGCCTACTTCAACTTGACGGTCAAAACGACCTGGACGAAGTAATGCAGGGTCTAATACATCTGGTCGGTTAGTTGCTGCAATAACGATTATACCTTCGTTACCACCAAAGCCATCCATCTCTACTAGCATTTGGTTAAGTGTTTGCTCACGCTCGTCGTTACCGCCGCCCATACCAGCACCACGTTTACGACCAACAGCATCAATCTCATCTATAAAGATAATACAAGGCGCCGCTTTTTTAGCTTGTTCAAACATATCACGTACACGTGATGCACCAACACCCACAAACATTTCAACAAAATCTGAACCCGAAATTGTGAAAAACGGTACTTTTGCTTCACCAGCAACTGCCTTTGCAAGTAGCGTTTTACCGGTACCGGGAGGGCCAACCATCAGTACGCCTTTAGGAATACTACCGCCAAGCTTTTGAAATTTTGATGGGTCACGTAAAAAGTCGACCAATTCAGTAACGTCTTCTTTCGCTTCATCACAACCTGCCACATCGGCAAACGTTGTTTTAATTTGGTCTTCGCTCATTAATCGAGCTTTACTCTTACCAAATGACATAGCGCCTTTACCGCCGCCGCCTTGCATTTGACGCATGAAGAATATCCACACACCTATAAGCAGTATCATCGGGAACCAAGAAATAAATATACTTGCTAAAAATGATTGTTCTTCAGGTTGTACACCCTTCACATTTACATCATTTTTAAGTAAGTCATTAATTAAATCTTCATCGTACATTGGCATCGTTGTTTGAAAACGCTCACCACTGCTCTTAGTACCAGTAATATTACCTGTACCACGGTCAATAATAACTTCTTGTAAAGAGCCACTACGGACATCTTTAACAAATTGAGTGTAACTAGTTTGACGATCAACTTGCTCGCCACCATTAAAGCTCTGAAAGACTGACATCAGCACAACTGCAATCACCAGCCATAGTATTAAATTTTTCGCCATATCGCTCAAGGGGTTAACCTCTTGTATCCAATTAATTTAAGTTCAACTAAACGCCAAGCAACTGTACTACAGTTTGTATCCAGTCGCTACTATATATACTTCCCGAGAACGGGCACGTGAGGCATCAGGTTTGCGTATTTTCACTGCTTTAAAACTATTACGTACATCTTGCAAGTATTGATCAAAGCCTTCGCCTTGGAAAACTTTAACAATAAATGCGCCATTTTTCTTTAGTACTTGGCTACACATATCTAGCGCAAGTTCTACCAAATACATGCTACCTGCTTGATCTACTGAGTTATTGCCACTCATATTTGGTGCCATGTCAGAGAGTACCACATCAACATTTTTACCATCAATACGTTTTAACAACGCATTTAATACTGATTCTTCACGAAAGTCGCCTTGTAAGAAGTCAACACCCGCAAGTGAGTCCATCGGTAATATATCACACGCTATCACTTGACCTTTGTCACCGACTTTCTCTGCCAAATATTGAGACCAACTTCCTGGCGCTGCCCCTAAATCAACAACTGTCATACCTGGACGAAGTATCTTATCTCTATTTTGTACTTCATCTAATTTAAAAACCGCTCGGGAACGCCAGCCTTTTTTTTGCGCTTCTTGAACATATTTATCATCAAAATGTTCTTTCAGCCATCGCTGTGAACTGGCTGACTGTTTTTTATTTGTCATAAATTAACACGCAACTAATTAGTAATATTCTTTAGATGGCGTTAGAATACCCTTAATTCAAGCCATATTCAGCAAAATTTGTATAAACATGACATTATCAAACAAACAAAAGCAGTTTTTAAAAGGTCAGGCACATAGCCTTAAGCCTGTAGTTTTACTAGGTTCTAACGGTTTAACCGAAGGCGTAGTAGTAGAAATTCAAAGTGCATTAGAAATTCACGAATTAATCAAAGTTAAAGTTCCAACTGACGATCGTGAAACAAAAGCACTAATTTTTGAAGCAATCGTACGTGAAACTGGTGCGACTAAGCTACAAACGATAGGTCACACTATTGTGCTTTATCGTCAAAGCGTTGAGAAAAAAATACATTTACCGCGTAACTAATTATTCCTGTTAAAGGATTTAGTGCGTTTAAATTGAAAAAACCAGCTTAATGCTGGTTTTTTATTATTTAACGTTTTAAATCAAAAGCTCATTTTATGATGGGTTAAATCATATTCGCTACCATTACTCCTCGGCTTCTTATTCAATATAAAGTACTGAGTAAATTGTGTTTCACTCATTGCTGACACTTTTTCATTCGAAAGCAGCTCGGCTAGTTGCGGTGTGGTATTACTGTGCCCTATAACAACAACTACACCTTTTAGTTTTAGTAACTCTTTTTTTAAATCACTTAGCTCACCTGCGTTATACACATTTACGTCGGTATTAAAATATGTCTGCAAAGGGGCCGCTGTTTGTAACGTGCGTTTATAGTTACTGCTGAAAATATGTATATTTTGATACTCTTTGAAAAAAGTAACTAAATTATTTGCACGTGCCTTTCCCACCTCTGAGAGCGCTGGATTTTTGCCCGTTAATTTTTCGCTATGACGAAACAAATATATTTTATCCGGTGCCGCAAGCGCCAAACTACTATTAGATAATATGACTAAACAAGTGATTACTAATATTATTTTATTCATATTTTTTTACCCCGTTTGTACTCTAATAGCCTGTCGATAAATTCAGTCGTTAGTTCATTAATTACGCCGGTTTCAGCGTTAACTATTAAGCTAAAACCAATATTTAAATGAGGAAATACAACCAAATCACTTCTATACCCTTGCACCCAGCCACTATGATAATAAAGCGTTTCATCAGCATAGTTATAAACGCGCCAACCTAGCCCGTAATAAGCTTCGTTAAGGTGTTTTTTCCACACCCTACGATACATTTCTTTTTTTGTATTCGTATAAGGGCGTGTTTGTTTTGCGAGAGTATCCAATGACAAAACATCAGGGTATTGGCCCAGCTGCGCTTTTAGCCAAATAGCCATATCACTTGCGCTCGCATTTACACCGGCTGCTGGGCTCACTTTATAGTAATTTTTTTTAAGCTTAGCGCTATACCAACGTTTTTTACCACGCACGTGTGGTAGCGCGTAATTTTTGTCATTCGTCATTGATTCAAAGCCTAAGCTCGCATCATTCATTTTCAATGGCTCAAAAATAGCTTCTTTTAACCACTGTTTGTAACTTGTATCGGTGCTTTGTAATATCACATCACCTATAAGGCTAAACATAACGTTTTGATAGCCATAACATTCACCAGGTTTACAAATTGGTTTGACACTAAGTAGCTTTTCAACAATACCGGGGTAATCCATACGAGATTCAATTAAATTATCGTATGCATTAGGAACTAACCCGCTTGAATGACTTAAAAGATGAAACACCTTTAAATCATTTTCATATACAGTTCCTTTAAAATCAGGTATGTAATCACTAACAGGCTTATCTAACTCCAGTAGGCCGTTAGCAGCCAATTTAGCTGATAACGAGCCTGCAAATGTCTTAGAAACAGACGCAAGTCTAAAGCGGGTATGCTTATTAACTTTTTGTCCATTTCGTGTTTTAGTTACGCCCATAGTGTGGATGTAGTCTGAGTTGTTTATACTTACAATCGAAAGCGCTGCACCAGGTATACCTTTACTTTTTAATTTTTTTTGTGCGTAACGACCGTATTTTTTTACAAATGCATCCCAATCAGGATCCGCTTTTGCTGCAAAGCCCACAGAGCTAAACAACAAACACACTGCAGGTAAGCTATACAATAAAGAGTTGAGATACTTCATTTTTATAAATTTTATCTTTTTAACCACATCTGCGCAGATAATATCATGAAGTTTTGTTTGGACTAACGTACAATACGACGATTATTTGGTTTTTAGCGGGTGTTTAGTACTTATGCGTTTTTTAGTTGTGTCACTTTTTATATTATTATCAACTGGTTGTGCTATTACAAAGCAGCCAGCCGAGCCATTGGCTATGCCGTTAAAGCCAACATTAAAAAGTCAGACCTATCAGCTTGAGTACACTACAGAGCACTCATCTCCAAAAGTTAAATCTGTGCAATTACCTGCACATAAAGTAGTTAGAAACCAGACAGTAAAAATCATTACCGATAAAGCGAGCGTGACCGATAAACTTCTATCGCAAATTAGCCAAGCACTGAATGATAAACAACTAAAAGTGACAACTAAAAATAACAGCGACTATACACTGACAATTCAGCAACTAGATTTAACTTTTACAGACGATACCAAGTACGCAATAAAGCAACCAGAGAATCCTTTTACTTTATATTCAAATGTTGCACAACAATATCCAACCCAGCAGTGCGCAGCTATGTTCGCACAAGTTAGTATGCGTCTTACGCACAAGTCATCGGGTGATGTTGTTTGGTTTGCTAAATCATCTATCGACAGTGCAAGTTTTCATCGCGAGCCGCTAATTTACAATTTTACCGAAGAGCAAAAAATAACTAATGAGCTTGAGGTTGTCGCTTTTGTTCATCAACAAAACACTGATGAAGCTCGCATTGAAAGACTTGGGAAAGACATTCAAATCCCTCAGTACAAAACGTTGTCAAAACTATCTAGTCTTACCAAACTTAGCGGTCCATGTAACAGAACAGAAGTAAGTGCATTAACACCTATGATGCAGTTTTACTTGAGCAGTATATTAATCGATAAAATTAAAGTTCAGTAAATTAGGGTCTGTTGATCTTTACGGATTAAAATTTGTTCAAACTAGGGGCTATTTAATCGCGGCGCGAGATTTGTAACCTAGTGGGCTCAATAACTGCTCCTGCGTTATTCTACTGGCTTACATCCATGTAAGAATCAGTAAAAACCGAGCAACAAATAGTAAATAGCCCCTAGGAAGAACCCTTTGGGCAGCGCCTGTTTGGCATTAATGCTACGTATCGCCCATTTATGGGGAATAGCCACACTGTATAGGCTCTGCCTTGCCTAAATACCAAACAGACTGCTGCAAATTTAACCTTGAAAGATCAACAGAGCTAACACTTACTACATTTTTTTACAGATTAAAGGAACGAATTAACAATATACTACGCTTAATAACAAATAATAATTAGGCCCTAAGGGATGAGAAACGCTTTGCTTAACCATACTTTACTGAGCATAACACTGCTTTTTTGCTGCATTTTTAGCACATCGAGTATGGCAAGTAACCGCTATTATGCAGATAATACGTTAGAGCCAACCCAAGGCTTTGCGTGGGATTGGAGTGCTGGTGCGGGCTTTTATATTGAAGATTCTTACCTTGTCGGCATTGAGTCTTACGACAAAGGCGTTGAGCTCGATTTAAGTCTTGCTGTTTCCTACGATAAATTTTACCTTGATTTCGATCACAATCAGCTCAGTGGCGGCCTTGTAATAGGCTACAGTCTTATAGATAAATTTGATTGGGGCCTAGATATATTAGGCACAAATACTCAAGCTGGATTTGACGAAAAAGGCCTAGGATTTTATAACCACGGTGTTATACAAGAACTCCAAGGTATAAAAAAACGTAATTACGACTTTGACGTCGGCCTTCGACTTTCTCGTCGATTTGAAAATTCTCAATTCTCTTTTGAATACCTTCATGATGTATCTGGCGCGCACAATGGCTGGGTTATAAACAGCTTTTTTAGTCACATTTTGCCATGGCGAAACTGGGAGTTTAGATCGGGTGTTGGCTTAAGCGCCTACTCTGCTGACTTTACTAATTATTATTTTGGCATTGATAGCGATGAAGCCACCAGCCTTCGCCCTATTTACAGCAGTAATGCCAGTACCAGTATTATTTTTGAGTTCCATGCTGAGTACCCAATAAGCCAAGATTGGGTGTTTTTATCCGGCTGGCTTACCACATGGTTTTCTAAAGAAATTGACGACAGCCCAATTATTTCCCAAGGATATCAACATAAAGCCAAGGTAGGCCTACGTTATGTATTTTAGATGGATCTGTGTATTACTGATCTTCCCCAGTACTTTTACTGTTAAAGCTCAGGAACCTCCTGAAGCACTCATAGCACTACCCGACACGTGCGTTGCACTTCGCGAAGGGCGAAATTGCTATGCTGACGTTACGCTAACGTGGGAGCAACCTATCATTGGTAATTACTGCCTACGTGACGCCACCTCAAAGTACATAATGCAATGTTGGCTCAAGCAACAGAGCGGTACTTTTAATTATGCATTTGATTCACAGCAAAGTATTTCATTTGAACTATTTGACAGCAATACATCTAAAATAATTAGTGTTGCCGAAGTAAAGCTTCAATGGGTATATCAAAACAGGCAAAAAAAGCGCCGCTGGCGACTATTTTAATACCAATCGCATTAAGGATATTTTCATGGATAACTACGGCACTATTTTACTCGTTGAAGACGATGTATCTCTTGCTCAATGGGTTGCTGAATATTTAACAGAGCAAGGCTACACAACGCATGTTTGTCACAGAGGTGACGAAGTAATTAGCCAAGTCAAAACATTAAATCCAAATATCGTGCTCCTAGATATTATGCTTCCAGGGCAAGATGGTATAAGCGTGTGTAGAGAGCTTCGTAGTTTTTATAATTCGCCCATCATAATGCTCACTGCACGCGATGAAGAAATGGATGAAGTCATTGGTCTAGAAGTAGGTGCAAGCGACTACATAATGAAACCTGTGCGTCCTCGTGCATTGCTAGCGCGTATAAAAGCAGCCCTTCGCCAAAAAAATGAGCCAAATACGCCACACGTTAACGAAAGTGTTATTAATGTTGGTGCGCTTAGTATTGATACCGAATCTAGAAATGTAAAACTTAACGAGCAAGACGTAAATATATCAAGTGCTGAATATTTACTGCTTCACTACCTTGCGAGTAACGCAGGGCAAGTAGTCTCTCGCGACGCTGTATTTAAAGCAACCAAAGGCAGAGAGTATGATGGGCTTGATAGAAGTGTTGATGTACTTATTTCTGCACTTCGTAAAAAGTTTAATGATGATCCACAAAACCCTGAAAAAATTAAAACCATTTGGGGCCGTGGATATTTACTTGTTTCTACTGCGTGGTAATAAAGTGATGAATAAATAAATGAAAAAGTTTTATATATCGCTTCTAGGCAGTGCACTTTTATCTATTGTGGTATTGGGTTGGCTTATTGATGCTTTTAGTCAACAAGCGCATACCCCACAGGATGAATTTAGTCAGCAAAGTAAAATGATCATGGGTTTTAGCAAGCAGTTAGCTAACATACCCACATCTGAGCGCAGCGATTATGTAAAACAACTGGCGCTAGAGTTTGATGTTTTAATTGATTACAAACCTAATGAATCACTTGCTTTACCGCCTTCTTTATTATTACAAATGCATACGCCGGGTGGGCTGATTTTAGAAGATCAGCAAGGCTTTTATATGCTTTATAGCAGCGATGTTTTAAATCCTTTTCACTTATCAATGCGTTTAGATAAAATTTTTGATAGCGAGCAACATAACGACATAATATTAACCTTACTCTTTTACGCAGGCCTATGTGTATTTATGGGCTTTATTATTGCGCCCTTAGCTAAACGATTAACCGTGTTAAATGAAGCCGCTAAAAAGTTTGCCTCAGGTAATGTTCAAGCCCGCATAAAAGTATCGCATTTTACTTACATAAAAGACGTAGAGCTTACCTTTAATCGCATGGCCAGCCAAATAGAGAAGCTTGTCGCCGAAAACAAGCTAATGGCCTCAAGCTTATCTCATGATATACGCACCCCTATCGCGTGCCTGCGATTTGGTTTAGATGCGGCATTAGATAGCCATGATGAGCAAAAAATAAAACAGTATTTAACCCGTATGGAAAATGATTTAGACCATATGGAATCGATGCTTAGTAGCTATTTAGCATTTGCTACTTTAGAGCAAAATGCTAATAAGCTGACCTATTCATCAACAAACATTAAGTCCTACCTTGAAGATATTTTAGTGCAACTTGCACCTAAACTTGAAATGCAAATGCTTAGTGTACAGCTCAATAGTACCGATAAAATAATAAATGCAGATCTTCACTGGCTTGCTCGTGCAATTACCAATTTATTAACTAATGCCTCTGATTTCGCAAACCAACATATTTACTTAAGTGCGAAGTTACACGAACAACAGCTTATAATAACGGTAGAAGATGACGGCCCTGGCATAGCTCGAGAAAACTTTAGCAACGTATTTAGTCCATTTTTTAGAGAAGAGGCTCACCGTAACAGAGCTGATAAAAGTTACGGCCTTGGTCTAGCTATTGTTGAAAAAGTAGCCGACTGGCATCATGGCAGTGTTAAAGTTAGTAAAAGTACCCAGCTAGGTGGTGCGTGTTTTACTCTCACTATTGCACAGCATCACAATTCGTAAAGCAATAGTTACAGACTGTAATTAACAATTATTAAACAAAATCAACTCGTTATTTTAAACGACCCGATAACAACAATTAAAATCGATGGTTATAACACGCATTTACTTATTAAATTGTGCCAGATCAGCAAATAAGCACTTTTTATTTTTTAACATTTCCAGTAGATTGTCAGCGCCGTCACACAATAGAGAAGTACAATAATATGAGCGCAGTTAGAGGCGAGTTTAGCTCTCGCTTTGGTTTTATTATGGCCGCCGCGGGTTCTGCCGTTGGTTTGGGCAATATCTGGGGATTCCCTACACAAACAGCAAGTAATGGCGGTGCTGCATTTTTAGTCGCATATTTAGTGCTTGCGTTCTTTTTAGCCTACCCCGCTTTAATGGCTGAACTTATGATTGGTCGTCATGGCCAAGCAAACGCGGTTTCATCACTTCAAAAAATATCTAATAAGCCATGGCAAAAACACTTTGCCTTTATTGTTGGTTTTGGCGGTATTTTATGTGCTGGCTTTATATTAAGTTTTTACGCCATTGTTGCTGGTTGGATGCTCAGCGCTACAGCTGACCCCATAGCTACTCTTGTTGGTGCCGACACAGCATCGACATGGCTAAGTGAGCAATCACTTACCCGAAACATAACATTTACTCTCGTCTTTATCGTACTAACTGTCGCTATTATCAGTAGAGGCGTTGAGAACGGTATTGAAAAATGGTCGAAACGCTTAATGCCTGCTCTTTTAGGTATTTTATTTGCACTTATTGCATATGTAATGACCCAAGATGGCGCAATGGAAGGTTTAAAGGCTTACTTAGTTCCCGATTTTTCATCTATTTTTGACGCAAAATTATTAGTGAGTGCGCTAGGACAAGCTTTCTTCTCTTTATCGCTAGGTACTAGCGTAATGATTATTTATGGCTCGTACATTAGTAAAAAAGAAAACCTTGTTTCTTTAGGTGCCTATGTAACCCTTATTGATGTATTTATAGCTTTTGTAGCGGGTTTACTGATTATTCCGGCTATGTATGTAGCACAAGCTCAAGGCGTTGAAATATTCTCTGCCACAACGGGTAAACTACTCTCTGAAGATACGTTAGTATTTCAGGTACTCCCTGCTTTATTTGATGGAATGGGCGAAGTTGGCTTATTTGTGGGCTTTTCATTTTTTGCGTTAATGAGTATTGCCGCTTTAACGTCATCTATTTCAATGTTAGAGGCGCCAGTATCATACACTGTAGAACGCTTTGGGATGAAACGCGTTCAGGCAACCTGGTTGATTGGAGCTTTAATTGCTATCGTTAGCATTACAATTGTGTGTAACCTTAGCAGCTTATTTGGCTTAGTAATCACCCTCACTACAAAAGTAGCTCAGCCTTTGCTTGGCCTGATGTGTTGTATATTTGTAGGCTGGATTTGGTACAGAGGCTCATTACTTAAAGCAATTAAAGAAGGTAATCCTGAAGTTCATAACACATTGTTTTGGAAAGTATGGCCTTGGTATACCAAGTTTGTGTGTCCACTTGCTATTGGTATGGTGTTTTTACACTCACTATTAAGCTAAATAATACCTTAACCTTAAATAGTCTTAAATTAAAATAGCCCACATTAGTGGGCTATTTTAATAGCTGCTTAAATTGGATTTATTTAGCGAGTTTTAAAATCATATCTTGATGAGGGATACCGTCTTCTAGATATTCACTTTTATAATCTTCAAAGCAAAAAGAGCGGTAAAAATCAAGCAAGTAAGTTTGTGCACCTATATAAATATCTCGCTCAGGCCATTGTGCTTTACAGCAGTCTATAGCTTCATTAATAAGTAAAGTAGCATACCCATTGCCACGCGCGCTTTCACTTACTAGCACGCGACCTATTGCGCTGTATTGTGCACTTTTTTCATAGCATCGCGCGTAAGTTTGTAGTTGCCCATGACTCAATGTATATAAATGCTGTGTATTTAAAGCAATGTCTACATCATCAAGTTCAGGGTAAGGGCACTCCTGCTCTACAACAAACACATCAACACGCCCGCGCATAATAGTAAAAAGAGTCTGTGTATCAAGAGCGTCAAACTGCTCACATTTAAACTGCATATCAAATCCTATAGGCAAAAAACCCAGCTTAGGCTGGGTTTATTAAAATCACTCGCTAGCTTAGTTAACTTATACTAAGTAAATAATCGCTCTAGCTGATCACACAGCTGCGATAAATTCACATGATCGTGCTCTATGGTTAAATCAACATAACCATCACCTTTAAAGGCTCTGTCTAGCTCTATAAGCACATGTGTTTTATGTGCTTCTGGGACAAACGATAATTCAATCTCCTGAATGCCGAATAAGCTGCGGCTATTTGGTTTATATTCAAGTTCTTGATAGCATCCAGATAATGACTGAAAAGTCGAAGCGCGTAAGTGACCTTTTTCTACGTCAGCTTTCATTAAACTAAAACCTAACTTTTCCATCGCTTGCATACACGTTTTAACCGCTTCATTAGGGTAAATGTGTAAATGGTCCTTATCTATTGGGTCAAGTGCTAAGTCTATATCTAGCCCTGTTTCAAGCCACACATGAGATTGATTATAACCTGCATTAATTTCTGTAATAGGAGTTTCAGAATGAAGACGCGCTTCAAAAGGGATATTTTTAACTTCGCCTGGCTCAATTGTACCTATATCTGTAATTCGCCATTGCTCAATCACATGATTCGTAAAATAATCGCCATTATCACCTGCAACTTTAACACGAGTCATTAATAATAAATCTAAACCTGAAATATCTTGGCTCACATCACCTGCAGTAATGACTATTTGTGCGTTAAAAAGTTGACCTGGTTGTAGGTGTTCAGTTTCTAAAATAGTGTCTACCTTTGCAGCACCAATACCTACCGACGCTAAAATCTTTTTAAACATATATCTCTCCTTAAGCTGAGCGGCTGTATTATTTGCTCCGGCTTAAACTTCTTCGTTATCGCATCTTAACCATATTTAAAAGCTAATGTCAGTGAAAAAGTGTTATTTACATAGTATTTACTATTAAATAGGTGTTTAATGCCCGTTTTTTATACGCAGCTGGACAAGTAATTGATTAGACGCGTTCATTTTTAGGTCTATTTATATTTTCAATGGTATAAATTTTTCGTTACACTGCAACACCAAATGAAGTGATATTAAGAATTATGGAACTAATCTATTTTGCTGCCGCGTTTGTTTGTGGTTTTGCTGTTTATCAGTTAAAACTACCTCCTCTAATTGGGTTTTTACTTGCAGGTTTTGCTTTAAATTTATCGGGTTATAAAAGTACAGAGTTGCTCGATACAATTGCAGCCCTAGGGGTTACTCTTCTTCTTTTTAGTATTGGCTTGAAACTTAAAGTTAACAGTTTAATTAAACCTCAAGTTTGGGCGCCTGCAACATTGCATATCATTTTTAGCAGCGCGTTATTTAGTGGCTTTATGCTTCTGCTTGGCGTTTTCGCCATTCCACTATTTGTTGATTTAAGTTGGCAAAGTGCTTTATTGGTTGGATTTGCACTTAGTTTTTCAAGCACTGTATTTGCAGTAAAAGTACTTGAAGAGCGCGGAGAAATGGCAAGCCTACACGGCAAAATAGCCATTGGAATATTGGTAATGCAGGATATCTTTGCAGTAATATTTTTAGCTATTAGCACCGGTAAAATCCCTAATTTATGGGCTATTGCATTAATAATTGCTTTGCCTTTATTACGACCTGTAATGTATGGCGTGTTGAACCGATCTAAACATGGTGAACTATTACCATTGTTTGGTTTTTTCTTTGCGCTAGTTGCTGGTTATCATGCATTTGAATTTGCAGGCCTAAAAGGCGATTTAGGTGCACTAGTAATAGGAATGATGTTTGCCCCTCATAAAAAGGCTGGCGAGCTATCAAAATCTCTACTTAATTTAAAGGACATATTGCTAGTTGGCTTTTTCTTAAGTATTGGTTTAAGCGCAGAGCTAACCACTAACTCCTTGATTGTTGCCATTATACTTATTTTAGTATTACCCATTAAAATAGCGCTTTACTATGTGTTCACTAATATATTCAAATTACGTGCGCGTACATCATTACTTACCGCTTTTAGCTTATCTAACTACAGTGAGTTTGGATTAATTGTATGTGCAGTGGCTGCGACTACAGGCATGATCACCTCTGAGTGGCTAGCTGTAATGGCAATTGCTGTTTCTATTACATTCATAATTGCTTCCCCATTAAATAAACGCTCAAATGAGTTGTATGTAAAAATAGAGCACTGGTTATTAAAGTTTGAAAGTAAAACTCGTTTAGCTGAAGAGCTACCCGTTAACCTTAATGATACGAAAATAGTCATTTTTGGGATGGGACGTATTGGTACTGGTGCTTATGAAACGATCAACGCGACTCACCCTAATGTTGTTGCAGGCATAGATATAAAGCCAGAGGTGGTAGACAAGCACGTTAACAGAGGCCGCAACGTCTTAATTGCAGATGCAACCGACCCTGACTTTTGGCAACGAGTAAATCACTCACAAGTAGAAATGGTTATGCTTGCAATGCCAAAGCATATGCAAAATATTTTTGCTTTAGAGCAATTACAGGCCTCTGGTTATAAAGGCCAAGTAACAGCTATTGCAAACTACCCGGATCAACAAAAAGAGCTTGAAGAAATGGGTGTGCATTCTACTTATAACTTTTATTTAGAAGCCGGTAGTGGTTTTGCAGAGCACGTAAAACAAGAGCTATTTAACGAATAGTCCTCTTTTGTATCGTTTATAAATAACAAAGCCTTAAATTCATTAAGGCTTTGTTATTAGTTTTTAAATAAAAAGCAATTCTATTTACATTCCTTTACAAGCCAATTCTCTATAGCAATAAAAAACAGGTAAACTAGCTGTGTTGGTTAAATAAGAACCCATGTTCTAATAATAACTTAATTAGATCCCAGCTAATTAAAGTTCAACTAGGTTTATATTAATTAACATAAAACTATTAAATCAGAGGGCCTACTCCCTCGCAAAATAGGCTGTTTCTTGCCCGTCACAGCCTATTTTATATCTCTAAAATCCCTTACACTTACCCTGACTTTAAATACCTAAGTAATCTTTATGGATCCAAAACAATTAAAAATAGCGATAAATACTACAATGCCGTTTGGAAAATATGCAGGACGGCCATTGTTGTTACTGCCAGAACCTTATTTAGTGTGGTTTAACAAGCAAGGGTTTCCCGATTCAAAGCTAGGTAGCCAACTTGCAATGATGTACGAAGTAAAACTAAATGGCCTTGAGCAAATGTTAATGCCATTACTTGAAAAAAAATAAAAATAGTTGAGAACTTTTTTAAGCACTTGCGGTCTATTATATTGCTACTTGTTGATTTTGGTTTTTAACCGCAAAAAAAGCGCCTCAAGGCGCTTTTTTTATGTCTTTAATTTGAGGGGTAAATATACAATAAATTTAGCACCACCTAAGCTTGAGCTTTCTGCTTTACACTCTCCTTGGTGCCACGACACAATTTTAGCAACTATGGCGAGCCCTAAACCAAAACCACCGGTATCCTTACCTCTACTTTTATCTAGTCGAGTAAAAGGTTTAAATACATTTTCTCGCTCAGCGGGATCTATCCCTTCACCATCATCTTCAACAATCAATACGATGTGTTTTGTCTCTTGTAGCAATGAAATTTTGACTTGCTTATGGGTGTATTTGAGCGCATTGCCAATTAAATTTTGAAATACTCGCGCCATAAAGTGACTATCACAGTAATAATTTAAATGCTCAGGGAGGTTTACGGAAAGCGTTGTTCGGGCTTCAAAGTTTAGCTTTTCAACAGTTGTTTTTACCAGCCCAGCTAAGTCACAGTTTATTGGCTGTAAACTAGGTTGTTGAGTGTCTAATCGCGCATATTCAAGCATTTCAGAAACTAGTGACTCAAGCTCGCTAATGTCTGTTTGCATGTTTGTTAGGTATTTCTCACCTTTTTCATCAAGCATTTGTTCTTGCAGCATTACAATTGCAAACTTTAAACGTGCTAGTGGTGTTCTAAACTCATGCGACACCGATGAGGTAAGTTCTTGCTGCGCACTAAGTAAAAACTCAATACGTTGCTGCATTACCTTTAATGTATCAGTAATAGGTAAAAAGAAAGACTTAGAAGAGTCGTTTAGTTGAAAGTCTTGCAAACCCTCCACCGCTTCACACGCTTTACGTAGCTTTGCAAAATCGCGCCAGAGTAAAAAGCTCCATAGCCCAACAGGTATACCTACAATAATAAGGAGTAATAAATAGGGCCAAACAGAAGATGATTGCTGCGTTAATACACCTACCGGCCCTACTTGAAGTAATGAGTCATTACCGAGTTCTACATACCAAACAATGCGCTGTTGCTTATCGTATAAGTATAAGTAGTGGTTTTGGTTAAGCTGCGATTGTTGTTTTTGAGGAAGTATTAAATCACGTCGTTCAATTACTTTGCTATCAAAGTTATGCTTTAGTTTTTTAAGACCGTTAGGAGTTTGTGAGAGCAACCATAGTGATTGCCCAAACTCATCGTCTAAGAAAACTTGCTGTTGCGACTCTTCATAAGGCCACAACTGCTCTATAACACCACTTACTACAAACAAAGAAACGATGATGTATAAGTATAAACTGGTAAACAGTTTTCCCATTAAAGCCGACTAACCTTAAATAGTTCTAGAGATCCCACGCATCAGAAACAAATAAATAACCTTGTCCCCATACAGTTTTTATACGATATGGCTTATCGCTGTTATCGCCTAATTTTTTACGAATGCGTGATACGCGTACATCCACAGTTCTATCAAGTCCATCATATTGGCGGCCAATCATATGTTGGTGCACATGTTCTCGACTTAGTACTTCACCTGCATTTGACGCTAATAGCCATAGTAACTCAAACTCGTGCGAAGTTAATACAATCTCCGAATCACTTAGTTTTACAATACGACTTGTTTTATCAATAACTAAATCACCAAACTGGAGCTCTTCACTTGATTTTACTATCGGTTGTCCACGACGCAGTAATGCATTGATCCGCGCTAGTAATACACGTGGCTCTGCTGGTTTTATTACATAATCATCAGCGCCAAGCTCTAAGCCAAGTACTTGGTCGAAATCCTCACCTTTAGCAGTCAACATTAAAATTGGTAGAGTAAATTTATCTCTTACTTGGCGGCAAACGCTAAAGCCATCTTTACCTGGCAGCATAACATCTAAAATCATTAAATCGGGTGTATTATTCTCTAGGTAATTAAACACTTCGTCACCGCGGTCTAACACATCGACTTCAAGGCCATTATGTTCAAGGTAATCTTTTGTTAGTTGTTGTAAACCTAGATCATCTTCAACAAGTAAAATTTTTGGCATTAGTTGCTCCTAAATTAAAAAAAGCTCCACGGAGAGCGAAGCCTACGCCTATTTTTTTTAGCATGGGCGCTTTGTACTTCAACTTGTGTCTTAGCTAATAACACACCCGTATGAGGATTGATTAAGGAGTATATGGTCTCCACCTGAACACGCGCTTTATAATTAAATTGCCCAGAAAGTTGTTGCTCCCAGCATTGAAGCAGTCGCTCTTGCTGATACAAACAGACATCACTATAGGCGTTTAATTGCCACTCAAATTGTAAATCAAGATCGCAAAAACCCTGCTGTTCAGAGACGACGCAGACTTTTGGAGAAACGCTAAAAAAAGGGGTTTGTGCCACACTAAAACCACTAAAAAAAGTGGTAATAAACACAACTAATATTGAATACTTCATATTAAAAAGTACGATCGAATCCTATAAATGCAGTCATTGAATAAGTACGTTCAAAGAGCGGACTGCCATCCATAGCCGAATAGTCGTAATATGCTACATGAAAACGAAGAGAGTCAGCCTTACTCAGTGGCCAACGGGCGTCGATTTTAGCATAAGGTTGCCAACTACTACCAACGTCTATTTTGCCAAATTGAGTTTCACCCTCATTAAGTCCATAAAAATAGCTATTTAGTTCCGCAGATTTATAGTTTATTCCAAGTGTTGGCTTTATTTTGAGCTTTCCTATCACAGTATGATACTGCCACTGCAATGCTGCGCGTACACCTCGATAAACATCGGTTATATCATGCAGGGCCTGAACCGAAAAAACTTGGTCCTCATTTACATAATGATATGCAATACCCGCATCCAGTGCAATTTGCCGTTTATGTAAATTATCAATATCAACATAGCGAGTGGACGAGGCTTCATCTTGCATTACGAACTGATTGTTGAGGGCACTACTTTGTAGTGTAAATATATTTTTAGGGTGCCAGTCTATAAAAAAGCGTGACTCAGAATTGAGTTCACCAACTAGATTAAAGTGATGCTTAGGGGTTTGCAAAAATGAATAACCAAGACGGCCATTATCAAAAAACCATTGCTCTGCATAAAACGCAATTTGTGGAATAAGCACGAGCGGAATATTATCTCCACCATGCAAAGGGTTGGTTATAACTCCAGCCCCCACGCTTAAACTCAAATGCAGACGGTCGGTTATTATGTCTTGCTCTGAATAATCGTCAACATGCTTGCTTGCCTGTGTTGCTTGCACCGAAAGACAAACAAATAAAGTGCTAAAACATAGAGCTGTTAATAATGAGAAGGCATACCGCATCAGCGTAAATCAAAGTATCAAAATAAGAGAGTTCCCCATACTAGCAAGGTCTTTTTAAACTAGCTCTAGCTGGTTACAATTATTCACAATTTGTATACAAAAATGTTAACTTTTATGTTTCTGCAGGCTATTTATCTTTCGGAAGTTATACTTTGAGATACTTAGAAAATCAGATGCTGCGATGAAATACAGATATCTAAATAAAGGCAGCTAGAAACTAACGCGTTACAGCCAGCTTTATTACCCATGAAACCTAATAGTTTAACGAGATTGATATTTGATAAAAAACTCAAATTAAGTGACTTTAAACCTGATAAATAGCTCCAGATACTTATTAAATATCTGGAGCTATTTCTATTCGGTTTCGTCCATGTGTTTTAGCGATATATAAAGCTCTATCTGCTCGCTCAACTAAAACGGAGCTATTGGTAAATGGGCGTAAAATCGCTAAACCAAAACTTGCTGAAATAGCTCGTTTTGCAGTTACATCATGCTTTTTACGAATCACCAGTTTTGCAATTGCTAAACGAATACAATCGGCAAACGCTATTATATCGTTAATAGTGTCAAAGTAGGCTGTTATGCAAAACTCCTCGCCACCATATCTATACACGTTTGCAGCTTCCGTTGTATTCTCTCTCACTTTTTTAGCAACTAACCTAAGTACTTCGTCACCCTTTTGATGGCCAAAATCATCGTTAAAGCGCTTAAAGTGATCAATATCAAACATAATAAGGACGGCAAGAGAGTCTTCTTGCGCTTGCTCTGAATATTCAAAGCAAAAATTTACAATATCAGAATCAAACTTACCTCGGTTATAAAAACCCGTAAGTGTATCGGTATCGGCTGCTTCTTTTGAAATATTGAGTGCTTCTTTTAAGTCTTTTATTTCATTGTAGGCAACGGCTAATTTAGTTTGAAATTCGCGAGCATAATCTTGCATTGCAATAGAATCGTCGGTTAAACGCTCAACACAACCTAATATCTCATTGTAAGAATTTACATCAACAAGCATATTTAATTCATTTTGAGAGTCAACCAAACTCGTCGTAAAGCTTTTGGAGTGATCAAGCGTGGTACTTATATCTTGCTGAACTTGCTCTATAGTTGTATGAAATTTTTCAGTCATTTCTTGAAAAAAAACGAGATCGTCTTGCGTTAAATGTTTGTCAAATATCTCTTTTGCTTTGTCTTGTGAACATGTTTGTTGCTGAGCAATAACGTGGTCTAACTCAGCATTTAGTGACGGTTTGTTTCCTTGAATATAACAGTACCAAATTGCATAGTTGATGGGAGTAACCGGCATTCGGTATTTTACCATCAAAGGAATCGCCTTTTTCAGGCATTGGGCAGAATGAGCAAGTGATACAGCGTGGTTCATAAATAAACTCTCAAGCGTCATTGTTTTTATTATTAGCGCTCAATGTTAAGTAATAGTAAACTTATACGCAACCTATATTCATACTATTTAACTAACTTGCTTATTCTCTGCGCGCATTAAATCGCTTTTGCATCTAAAGTTTGCGCAATATTCCACAAAGCGCTGATTGCAGGGTCATTTAACTCTTTCCTTAATACAGCCAAGCCAATATCAAACCCATCAGGAGCTTGCATTTTTGGTGTTAGTATTTGTACTTTATCTTGCAGCGGGCTGTTATCTAGCACTATTTTAGGAACCATTGCGACACCTAATCCTAAGCTCACCATAGATACCATCGCTTCGTGCCCAGCAACTTGTGCGTAAATTTTCCCGTGAATATTATTTTTGCGCCACCAGTGTTCTAACCTTTGGCGAGAAAAACCTTGTTCTGGCACAATAAATTCTAAATCAGACCAATTAATGTCATCACCATTCTGCGTTAGTTTTTGTGTGATCGGGCATTGAATTTTTGGTCCAATTAATAAAAGTGGAGAATGCCCTATATCTACAAAAGCAATTTGTGCCGGTAACTTATTTGGCTTAGCTGCAATTGCCATTAATTCATGTCCATCTAACACGCGGTTTATAGCAAGTGCAGGGTCGCCTGTATTTAATGTTATTTCTATATACTGATGCTGCGCACGTAGTTGCTCTAATATTTGATGTAAAAAACTATAAGATGCAGTAACCGAGCAATAAATACTTACTTTGCCGTAAATATGTTGTTGCGGGTCTTTTACATTCGTTTTAAAACGCTGCCAGTTAGCAAGCGTCGCTGTGGCGTAATCAATAAACGATTCACCTTCACGCGTTAATTTAACACTGCGGTTATCGCGTACAAATAATGCAACACCTACCTCTTCTTCCAAGTGTTTTATATTGCGGCTCAAAGTGGGCGCGCTTATGTGACAAAGTTCGCTTGCGCGCCCAAAGTGGAGTGTTTTAGCCAGCGCTAAAAAGTAGTTTAAATGTTTATGATCCATGTCAAACCCAGCATTTCATATTATGAAACACTTTAATTCAAATATATCATTTTACGCAAGCAACGATTTTACATATGGTGTTTGTAAGCGTAATAAACTTTGCGCATCTAACAAACATGACTTTATAGGACACTAACAATGGCGAATTATTTCAATACCTTACCTTTACGCGAGCAATTAGCGCAATTAGCGCAATGTGAATTTATGGACGCAGGCGAATTTGCCGATGGCGTTGACGCACTTAAAGGTAAAAAACTAGTTATTGTAGGCTGTGGCGCACAAGGTTTAAACCAAGGCTTAAACTTACGTGACTCTGGTTTAGATGTTTCTTACACATTACGCGCATCAGCTATTTCTGAGCGTCGCCAATCATTTTTAAATGCATCTGAAAACGGCTTTACTGTTGGCACTTACGAAGAACTAATCCCAACAGCTGATGTAGTACTTAACCTAACGCCAGATAAACAACATACCGCTGTAGTAAGTGCAATTATGCCACTTATGAAAAAAGACTCTACCCTTGCTTACTCTCATGGCTTTAATATCGTTGAAGAAGGCATGCAAGTACGCGAAGATATTACTGTAATCATGGTTGCGCCTAAGTGTCCTGGTTCTGAAGTACGTGAAGAATACAAGCGCGGTTTTGGTGTGCCAACTTTGATCGCAGTTCACCCAGAAAATGACCCTCAAGGTCTTGGTTTAGCACAAGCTAAAGCGTATGCAGCGGGTACGGGTGGTCATCGCGCAGGTGTACTTAAATCATCATTTATTGCTGAAGTTAAGTCTGACCTAATGGGCGAACAAACCATTTTATGTGGCATGTTACAAACTGGCTCTATTTTATGTTTTGATAAAATGATAGAAAAAGGCGTTGATGCGGGTTACGCATCAAAACTAATTCAATATGGTTGGGAAGTAATTACCGAAGCACTTAAGTACGGCGGCGTTACAAACATGCTTGACCGCCTTTCAAACCCTGCAAAAGTAAAAGCGTTTGAACTAAGTGAAGAGCTAAAACTAATTATGCGTCCACTTTATAATAAGCATCAAGATGACATCATCGACGGCACTTTCTCACGCACTATGATGGAAGACTGGAATAACGATGACGTAAACTTACTTAAATGGCGTAGCGAAACAGCAGAAACTAACTTTGAAAAGACTCCTGCTGGCGATGTAGAAATCTCAGAACAAGAATTTTTTGATAACGGTATTTTAATGGTAGCAATGGTTAAAGCGGGTGTTGAACTTGCATTTGAAACCATGACAGCAGCTGGCATTATCGAAGAGTCAGCTTACTACGAGTCATTACACGAAACGCCATTAATCGCCAATACGATTGCGCGTAAAAAGCTTTTTGAAATGAACCGTACTATCTCTGATACTGCAGAATACGGCTGTTATTTATACAACCATGCATGTTTAACATTACTTGCTGATTTTATGAAAAACGTTGATACAGACATCATTGGTAAAGGCCTTGGCGAGCACAGTAACCAAGTTGATAACCAAACATTAATTCAAATCAATGCCGCACTGCGTGAACACCCTGTTGAAAAAGTAGGTGCTAAATTACGTGGCTACATGTCAGCAATGAAAAAAATTGTTTAACCCTAAACAATAAAAGTTTCGCTTGTTAGAAACCAAGCCCGTATGCTTTTTGCATGTGGGCTTTTTTATGCTTGTTAATAAAACTTTAACCAATCTGGTATATCTTTGCTTATTCTGCTTAGCCAATATTTAGTTCCAAATAAATAATGTGCTAATATGTTTTTCTATTTAGTTGTAAAATTAATTAATATCATGACGATAAAAAATCTTTCGATCACTCAAAAAATCACAGCTTTAGGCAGTGTTATTGCTATATGCGTAGCCGCACTGATTGGTTTGACTTCCCTACACAGCTCAGAGGATATTATCGAGCGACGTATGATTGAGTCAGAGCTTCCTAGTAAACTGCAAACAATCAGCAATCACATAGGCGGTGAAATCAACGAGTTACTCGGTGCTGCTCAGCAACTATCATCAAACGAATTTATTTTACAATGGGCTCAATCAAACAACCAAGACGATACATTACTATTAAAAGAATTAAATCGCGTTGCCCAGCAATACGATTTAGCCACAGCATCTTGGGCAAATAGAGACACCGCAAAGTACTGGAACCAGAATGGTTTTTTGCGTGTGTTAAAAAACGATGCAGCCGATGGCTGGTTCTTTGCTTTTAAGCAATCAAAACAACCTTACTCTATCAGTATTTATCAAGAGTCAGCCAATGATGTGAAAATGTTTGTAAATCATCAGCAGGCTAATGGTACTGGTTTAGCAGGTCTTGCAAAAAGCATCACTGATATGCAAAAGCTATTACAGCAATTTAAAATTGAGCAAACAGGCTTTGTATTCATTGCAGATAAAAGTGGATTGATTCAGCTTCATAAAGATGCAAGTAAAGTAGCTAAAGCAAATATTGATGATTTATATACTGCAAATATTCACAGTCAACTATTTAATAGTAATGGCTTTGCACTAGAAGAAATCAATTTAAATGGTGAACCGACACTCGTTGCTGCTATGCCGATTAAAAACACCGACTTATATGTTGTAGCCCAAGTGCCAAAAAGTGAAGTTTTCGCAAGCGTAAATACCCTGCAATGGCAAATATTTACTTTTACGGTAATTACAGCATTGGTTGCCAGTTTAATCAGTTACTTGCTTGCTCGCTCACTTTCATCTCCACTTTCTAAAATGGCTGAGTTATTTTCACGCTTAGGCTCAGGCGATGCAAATTTAGCATATCGCTTACCAGAATCGAGCCAACCAGAGCTTAACAATCTAAGTAATGGCTTCAATCAGTTTATTAATAAAATAGAGGTAGCTATTACTCAGGTTGCCAGCGAAAGCCACGATATTCGTCAAAGTTCTGATCATGTATTTGAACAAGCAAAACGAAACTCTCAAGCAATAGACAACCAAAAAGAGCAAACAATATCTGTCGCAGCAGCAATCAACGAAATGGGCGCTACAGTACAAGAAATAGCGCAAAGCGCAGCAAATACAGCAAAGTTAACCGATAACAGTCGCGAAAACACCATTCAAAGTCACAAACAAGTGCTCCAAAGCCAAGCAACTATATCAGCCCTTGCCAGCGATATTGATGGCATAACAGAGCAAGTTACTTTGCTTTCTAAAAAAACGGTTGATATAGCAAGTATTGTTGACTCAATTAGAGGCATATCGGATCAAACTAACCTGCTTGCTTTAAATGCTGCAATTGAATCTGCTCGCGCTGGTGAACACGGGCGCGGTTTCGCTGTTGTTGCTGATGAAGTACGTGCACTGGCAAACCGCACATCGCAATCAACCACCGAAATTCAATCTATGATTGAAGAACTTACAAGAATATCTGAAGATGTAGTTAACGATATTGGTCAATCGAAAGATAAAGCACAGCAAAGCGTTGGTGCTATGCAAAACTCAGTAGAATTGCTCGATACGATAACCGAAACAGCCAATCAAATTAACGATATGGCTACGCTCATAGCGACTGCAACTGAGCAGCAAAGTAACGTGGTTGCCGATGTAAGTCGTAATATTGAGCAAATTAGCGAAATTAGCGATAAAGCTATGAGCGAACAAATCAATACAGAGCAAGCTATTAGAGACTTAGCAAACAGCGCACAAACACTTGATGCACTTGTAGCGACCTTTGAAAAACACCGCTAAGTAGTAAGTAGCTATAAAACTGTATGTTTACCGTGAGCAAAGGCTATAATCAATGGTAGTTTTTGCTCACAACGAATATGCTTAATTTGAACAAGTTAAGCGCTTTCAATAGTGCCGCTATTAAATGCTAAAACGTACGCTTCCTTTTTGGCCCTGGAGAGCTTTTTTAATTGATATTCAAGCTTACTTGCTTCACTTTTGTTGCCCACTTGTTGTTGATGAATAAGTAAAAGCGGCCCTTTGCCTCTAAGGTTTTTAGCCCCTTTCCCTGCTTGATGAGTTGCAAAGCGTTTTTCAACATTAGTCGTGATCCCTGTGTACCAATGACCAAATCGTGTTTCAACTATATATAAAAACCAAGTAGACTCAGCTTTTAAAATATTCGTTTCAATGTGTTGTAAACTTTTTTCATTATTAGTGGTCAAAACATTACCTTAACGCCCTTAACATAAAACAATTGCTTAAAAGGGTTTTACCTTCAGTGACTAATCGGTATCATGCAGATTATAAAAAATAAGGATCACAACTAACAATGCAGTCGTTAAAAACTTTTTCTCTTTGGCTTATCGTTGCTTTAACACTTAGCTCAGCAGCTGGTTGCTCTAGCTGGGTATACCGAATTAACATCCCACAAGGCAACTTTTTAGAGCAGTCGGATGTTGAAAAACTTCGTATAAATATGACCCGAGAGCAAGTTATTTATGTATTAGGTAGACCTATTGCCGAGGACGCCTTTGATAACAATACTTGGCGCTATATTTACAGCTTTAATAAAGGCCGTAAAAACGAACAAAATAAAGAGTTAGTAATTAACTTTGAAAATGAAAAGTTAGTTTCAATCTCAGGTGATTATGATCAACCTGAAAACTTTACTACACCGCTAGAGCAATAAACGTCTCAAGTAGTAAAAAAGGTGAGCATGGCTCACCTTTTTTATTGGTTTACTTAAAAAGCTTTTACCATTTTAACCACGTTAGCGTGTGATTTAATCTGTTAAACGGTTCGAGGTTTATGCCTATAGGTATTACTTCTCGAGTGGGCGACCGCCCGTTATTTTATTTGCACGCCCCTCTTCTTTTGCTTTTTCTGCACGTTTTCTGCGAGCATCTTTAGGGTCTGCAATTAATGGCCGGTATATTTCTATACGATCACCGTCTTTTAATTCATAGTTAGCTTTTACAGTTCGATTCCACACACCTAACGTTAGCGATGTGGCATCAATTTCCGGACACTTTTCTATAATACCTGACTGAATAACAGCTTGCTCTACTGTAGTCCCTTGTGGCACTTCAATTGATAAGCACGTGGCTGTGGTCGGTAATGCAAAGACTACCTCAACATTAATCATACTCGCGCTCCATAAACCTGTTTTGCACGCTGAGTAAATGCACTCACCATATTTTTTGCTACATCGTTAAAAATCTTTCCAAAGGCAAGCTCTATTAACTTACTTGAAAATTCAAACTCGAGGTGCAAATGAACCTTACATGCTTTGGCGTCAAGCTCTTGAAAATGCCAGCGCCCTTTTAACGTCTTAAACGGACCATCAACAAGGCGTAGTAACACGGTTTGTTCATCAACAAAGGTGTTTTCGGTGGTAAACCACTTTTTTATACCCGCCTTAGATATTTCTAAACTCGCGGTCATGTTATTATCGTGCTGTGAAACAATTTTTGAATCTGAGCAATTTGGTAAAAACTGTGAATAAGCTTCTACATCATTAACTAGATCAAACATCTCTTTAGTGCTGTACATAACCAGCGCACTTTTTTCTATTTGTGGCATACTCACTCCCAACTGTGTGGGCGAATTTTAGCAAGCTTTGCGCGTTTCCCCAAATTTTCATGCAGCTTAAATTAAAGCTAAATTTTTAAAAGCATTATTAAAAAAATCGATGTAAAACATCTCACATTACGTATATTATAGGGCACTATGGCTAAGAAAAATTCATCAAAATCGACAAGTAATACCATCGCGCTAAACAAAAAAGCGCGACATGAGTATTTTTTACACGATAAGTTTGAAGCAGGTATTGAACTACAAGGCTGGGAAGTTAAAAGTATCCGAGCTGGTAAAGTAAATATCACAGAAACTTATATTCATCTTAAAAATGGCGAAGCATTTTTACTTGGCAGTCAGATTCAGCCACTTATTAGTGCCTCGACCCATGTAATTTGCGACCCGCTACGTTATCGTAAATTGCTATTAAGCAGACGCGAACTTGACCGTTTATTCGGTGCTACAGAGCGCGATGGCTATTCTTTAATAGCTACAGCGATGTACTGGAAAAACTGCTGGGTAAAACTTGAGTTTCATCTAGCAAAGGGTAAAAAGCTACACGACAAACGCGAAGACGGTAAAGATAAAGACTGGTCGCGTGAAAAAGAACGCTTAATGAAGCATAAAGCATAAATAAAAACGCCTAATTTATTAGGCGTTTTTAATTTCACCTATATAAAAACTCAAATAATACCAGCTCGCTCAATTAAGTAATCTACTTTGAAATAAGAAAATTGTATCGATAACAAGACAAAACTTGTTATACCAATCTGCTTATATATGGGGTCTATTTAACGTTAAGAAATTACGCTAGAACTAGGCAAAAATTTTTATATCTAGTTGTTCTAAATAAAAAATTTTTAACGATGTTATAATGCAATTTAATTCGTTAAATTGATCAAAGATTTATGCAGGTTGGTATTACTTAGCCATTCTCAGCAATTGCTCCTGCATTACCCTACCTCCTGTATCTACACAGTCGTAAATCAGAAAGTTTCAACGCTTTTAGCATCAGCTTCCCCGCTCAAGTTAAAAGCAGATAAAACAAAAATTTTTAATTTATAGAAATAAATTATTACAAATTATTTTGATCATTAGCAACTCCACACATGGCTTCATCTAGCTATATAACAATTATTAAGTCTATGTCCTATTCACGCTTAGTTTCACCTAGAAAAAAGTCTAAATAAGGTTATAAAACCCACAAAAAAGCATTGAAACTAATACTTAAATCACAAATTAAGCTAATTGCTAACACTTAAGTTACATGATATTAATACTCGCGCTTGTTAAGCAAATAATTTTATAATATATCAACAAGGACTTAAGGATGAAGCAATCAACTGCATTTACACCAAGCATTATTGTGGGCGCAACACTCGCATTATCAGCAGGTTTTACAACAACGGCTTACGCAGCTGAAGAAGCTAAAAAAGTAGAGCGAATTCAGGTTACTGGTTCTCGTATTAAGCGAACGGATATTGAAGGGCCTTCTCCGGTACAATCGATCGGTAGAGCTGAAATCGAAAACATGGGTTACGATAACTTGCAGCAGCTTCTAGAAAGAATGCCTGTAGCAGGTAGCGGTACTTTCTCTACTCGTGGTAACAACCAAGATTCAACCGCTAACGGTTCAGCTGCAGTAAGCTTACGAGGGTTAGGAGCCGATGCAACACTCGTACTGATCAATGGCCGCCGTGTATCAATTAGTGCCTTTGCTGAAGGTATCACCAACTCATTTGTAGATATAAACAGTATCCCTGTTTCTGCTATTGAGCGCATAGATATACTCAAAGATGGCGCATCAGCAATCTACGGCTCAGATGCAGTAGCGGGTGTAGTTAACGTTATTTTAAAGAAAGATATTGATGGTGTTGAGATTAACCTAGGCTATGGCGGTACGGATGGTCCAAATTATGAAGAAACAACAGCAAGCCTAGTTTGGGGTACTACAAGCGAAAAAAGTAGTGCATCTGTTATTATCGATTACTTTAAAAACACATCTCTTTCTTCTGATGAAATGGGCAGCCTTGGCACTGCAAACCAAGCACCTTATGGTGGTGAAGATTTCCGTTCATCTCGTGGCTTTCCGGGCTACTTTTACGTAGATGGCGTTAAAACAATCGACCCTGCCTGTCCTGCTGAAAATGCAACTTCAAGTGGTAGCTGTTTATTTGATTACGGCCCATATGGATATGTTGCCCCAGCATCTGAGCGTGTAGGCGCTATTTCACAATTTGAATATCGCTTTGATAACGGCATTACTGGCTTTTTAGAAATGGCTGTTCAGCATAATAGCTCTGTCGCTGCTGGTGCACCAACACCACTTGATGAAGATGCAGGCCTTACTGTACCCGCTAGTCATCCAAACAATCCATTTGGCGAAGATATTCAAATTGGTCGCTACCGTACAGTAGATGCTGGTGCTCGCCAATGGGACATTGAGTCAGATACCTTACGCTTTGTTGCAGGGTTGAAGGGCGAAATAAACGATTGGAGCTGGGAGACTGCGGTACAAAAAGGTCGCAGTAAATCACTACAAACTGGCGATCGTACACAAGGCTGGGTACGCACCGATTTCTTACAACAAGAAATTGATGCCGGTAACTATAATCCATTCGGTGGCACATATAACGACCCTGCTGTAATTGACAGAATCACAACCAGCTTAGTACGTCGCGGTGAGTCTCATATGACCTCTTTTGACGCAAACATTACAGGTGAAGCGTTTAGTTTTGGTGGCGAAGCTGTAATGATGGCCGCCGGTATTGAGTACCGTGAAGAAGATGTAAATGATATCCCTGATGATCAATTTCAACGTGGCTTAATATTTGGTACTGAATCAGTATCAGCTTCTGCTGATCGTGAACAATACGCTGCATATGTTGAATTCTCAATCCCGCTTGCTGAAAACCTCGAACTACAATTAGCAGGTCGTTACGATGATTATAGCGACTTTGGTACAACAACAAATCCAAAAATAGCTCTGCGCTGGGCACCAACTGACGAAGTAACTGTTCGTGGTTCTTGGGCGCAAGGCTTTAGAGCGCCTTCGCTAGCGCAAATAGGCTTAGGTCCGTCGCAAAAAAGCCAATTCTTTGTTGATACGCAGCGCTGTGAACAAACGGGATTAGATTGCCAAGCACTTGATTACAACATTGAGTTCTCTGGTAACCCTGATTTACAAGCAGAAGAGTCAGAATCATGGAACGTGGGCGTTATCTGGGCACCTACAGCTGAGTTTGGTTTAAGTGTTGATGTATGGAGTATTACTCAAGATAACAAAATCGATGAAGAAGAATTTGGTCCTATTTATGCAGCAGAATGCGGTAACCAAAATAGTACTGTATGTGTTCGTTTAGCCCCTACAGGCGGTGCAAGCTTAGGCACAATACAAAAAATACACAGCACATTTAAAAATTTATCATCGCAGGAAGTATCTGGTGTTGATGTTTCAGCAAACTATAACCACTCTCTTGATGACTTAGGTTTACTTAAGTTTAATCTAGAGTGGGCATATCAAGATAAGTTTGAAAAAGATGGTCGTGATTACACGGGTGAATATGGCTACCCAGAGCATCGCTTTATTTTCTCAACCAACTGGGAAATTGGTGAGTTTAACACCAATGTCAATATCAGTTATGTAGGTGAATTTGAAGATACACCTGATATCGACTTTGATGGCAATTTAGACTTTGATAGCAATACTTCACGTATGATTGACTCGCAAACGCTTGTTGATTTACAAACGTCGTACCGTATTACTGAGTCAGCTAAAATATCTTTAGGTGTTAATAACTTATTTGATGAAGAGCCACCATTTGCAATTGGTGATGGCGATGGCGATTTATACGGTTATGCATCAGCTGTGCATAACCCTCGTGGCCGCTACTTGTACACTAAAGTAAGCTTTTCTTTCTAAATAAAAGACACAAAAAAACCGCCAATTGGCGGTTTTTTTATTTAAAACTAAGGGCTAGATTATAGCTCGCCTTCGTTTTCAGATAAGAACTTAGCAACGCCTTCAGGGCTTGCGTCCATACCTTTTTTACCTTCAGTCCAACCAGCAGGACATACTTCACCGTGCTCAGTGTGGAACGCTAACGCGTCAACCATGCGAAGCATTTCGTCGATGTTACGACCTAGTGGTAAATCGTTCACTACTTGATGACGTACATTGCCTTCTTCGTCGATTAAGAATGAACCACGAAATGCAACACCCGCTTCTGGATGCTCAACGTCATACGCTTTACAAATTTCGTGTTTAACGTCTGCAACTAGTGCGTATTGAACTTTACCAATACCGCCGTCTGCAACAGCAGTGTTACGCCATGCGTTATGTGAGAATTGTGAATCGATAGAAACACCAATTACTTCTACGCCACGCTTTTGAAACTCTTCAAAACGCTTATCAAATGCAATAAGTTCAGAAGGACATACAAACGTGAAATCTAGTGGGTAAAAGAAGATAACTGCTTTTTTACCTTTAATGGTTTCATGAAGATTATAGCTATCTACAATTTCACCGTTACCAAGAACAGCTGCAGCGGTAAAGTCTGGTGCCTGGCGGCCTACTAATACACCCATTTTATTCTCCAAATATTTTGAGTTTGTTTTCAATTGCTTTCGCAATGCTGGTACTTATATGGGCGCTAAAAATTAAAAACCAATAGCGCATACATATAATTAATTGGCATTCTAAAGTTATTCACCACAAAAGAACAATCGCATTTAACGATGTGAGCAATCGAAAATAACGAACACTTACAACTTGCACAAATTTGCTTGAATAATATGTCTATTTTGAAATGTAAACTGCGTTGTAATTAGATAGAGCTTTGGACGTTTCTGAAGAAGAGTCAGTACGTTAAATTGTTTAAAAAATCATATAATGTGGTATTAATTTTTACAGATACAAAAAAACCTGCAAATGCAGGTTTCTCGTTTAGATTTAATCCATTATATCTGAGGGCATATCGCCACGGATTTTTTGCCAAATCTCACCTGTTTGATGACCGTATTTACGCATCATCGAAATAGCACCATCGTGCTCTTTATTTTCTGCCAAAATTGTTAAATCTTTATAAAACTGACGAGCAAGTTCACGAGTTCCGGCATCAGAGAAATAATGACAACCAATCTTTGAATAAAAGCCTCTAAAACCGTTGAGTATTAATACATAAATACGGTTATTACCCGCAACGGCTAATTCGTGATGAACTTTATAATCGTAGTCAGCAAATGCCTGCGCAGTGTCTTCTAGCTCATGGCTTTGTGATAAAATTTCAATTACACGTTCAGGATTTAACTTAATTGCAGCACGTGTATAAATAGCACTAATATTAGTACGTGCAGATAAAAGCTGATCTGTCAGCTCTGGCATCTTGTCTTCATCTAAGCGCGCTAATGTTTCAAGAATATTTAAGCCTGACGTTTCCCAAAAGTTATTTACTTTTGTCGGTTTACCATGCTGAATTGTTAACCAACCATCACGTGCTAAACGCTGTAATACTTCTCTCAAGGTCGTTCTTGTAACACCAATTAACTCTGAAAGTTCTCGCTCGGCAGGTAGAATTGAACCTGGAGGGAAATCGCCGTTCCAAATAGATTCAACTATATATTCTTCAGCAAATCCTGCTGGGCTTTTCGCTTTAAAAATTCTCATCCAGTTCCCACTCGAATTAATCAACACTCATCGTTTTACACGAATAACTGACTGATTGTACCAGACGAAGCATAACTAACAAGTAAAGTCAGGTATATTAATAAGCAAATGAGTAGAAATTAAAGATTAATAAATAATAAAATTTATATTTTTATAATTTAGCTAAACTGCACAGTTCTACTGGTAATATTCATCGTAGGTACATTGTTATTTGTTATGTATTAATGAGGCCTAATAGATCATCATGTCGCCCCTATTGGGGCATTACCGAGTAGTCACTAATTCCATCTTAAAAAAAGTGACTTCGGTAGCTTTTTTTTCCTTTTTGTTGCTGCATACTTTATCCTGCGTCATAATCTAACGTCTTATTAAAACGCGGAATTTTTATGAACTGGCTTGCGCAATTACCCACCCAACGTACCCCATGGCTTTTATTTACAGCCATCGTTTTTTTACTGGAAGTGACCGCTCTTTTCTTTCAATACCAAATGGGGTTAGCGCCTTGCATAATGTGCATATACCAACGCACCGCTGTACTAGGCTTATTAGGTGCAGGAATTATAGGTTCGACTAAACCACAGAGCAAAACAGTTCGTATACTTGCGTATGTAATTTGGGGGGTATCGAGTGTTTGGGGATATTTAATTGCTCGCGAACATATTGATATGCAAACCACCACAGATCCTTTTGCATTCAGCTGTGAGTTTGAGCCAAACTTCCCGTCATTTATGCCGTTACATGAATGGATACCTAGCTTTTTTCAAGCGACCGGGGATTGTGGAAATATAGATTGGCAATTTGTTGGTTTGAGCATGCCTGCTTGGATGGTAATTATATTTGGGGTTTTCTCACTAACACTATTTATTATAGTTATTGGCCGTTTATTAATTAAAAAGTCGATTTGATATGTTTACATTTTTTTCAAGCCAATTAGATGAGCTTAAACATCTAAAAGTACGCAAGCGTCAGGACGTAATAGCACTTTCGTTAAGTATGCTATCGCCAATAGATAAAGTTTTACTACGTATTATAAAATTATTGTTACTTAGCCCATTATTTTTAATATTTACGGTATTTGAAGGCTGGATATTAATCCCTTTTTTGATACTTGGTGGGCTTTGCTATCCGCTACTAACAACACCTATTGAAATTAACTTTGCTAAAAAGCACTTAAGCGATGCGCTAAAACAACTTAATCAGGGCGTATAACGCCCTGATTATTCCTTACTCGCTTTAAAGTGATATTTTTCCTTCTAATTTGGCTAATAGTTTTTTACCAATTCCTTTAACTTGTGATAAATCACTGACGCTTTTAAATTCGCCGTTTTCCTCTCGGTAATCCACAATTGCCTGCGCTTTTTTCTTACCTATGCCAGGTAGCTTAGCCAGCATATCTGCATCTGCATTATTTATACTAATTGTCTCAACATGAGGCATTTGCTTAGTTACTTCCGATAATTGTGCATATACGGTAGTTGCAGGTAGTAGGCATAATAAGCTTATAATTAATAAATTTTTTAACGTTTTCATCAAACTTGTCCTTATTCTTCTTTTCTTAATTTTGAATGTTGCTCAGGAAAACTAAAAAATAAGGAACTGTAAAGCTCATCACTTAAAGTGTACCTAAACGCATTATCACTATGATCCGAAATCCTGAAAATGCAGCTGGTACAACAAAGTGATTGCTTAACTAAAGTAAAGTTACCGTTTTTTGTCAAATTTAAGACACCTAAAAATTAATACTTCGCGCTTGCAAATTTACGCCCAAACCATTACTGTACATAAAAACAGTAATCTAATGGTTTTTACAAACCACGGTGCCAAGCAATTTTGCAGGAGAAATCATGGCTGTTGTTGTTAAATATGTTGTAGAACGAAACGGAGTCGAGCGTATGACGTTTACTACCAAAAAAGAAGCTGATGCTTATGACAAGATGCTCGATATAGCAGAATCACTTGAGCTAATGCTAGAAAAGGTAGACGTACCGCTTAGTGAGCAACAAATTGAATCACTTGCTTTAGAAATAGCGAAAAGCAAAGATGACTTTATGACCATACTAAAGGGCGGTAAAGATCCAGTTGTTACCAAAGCACCAGCAAAAAGTAAAAAGTCAGATAACGTTGCATCAATTGAAGATAACAACGATAAAAAAGCAAGTTAACTCGTAGATTGCCCTTTCCTCGGACGGGACAAACTAAATAAAAAAGGGAGCAACTAAGTTGCTCCCTTTTTTATTATACCAATTCGCTTTATTAAGTGATCTATTTTGAGGGTGGAAAAACGTATTGATAGCCAGTCAAAAAATTCGCTATTTAGTTGTTCTAAATGATAATTTTTCAACACAGGTAGTGACACGTTTAGCCCCGCAAAATGATTAAGTATTATTGCGGATTGGTATTAATTTACTACCCATTCAAAAATGGGCAGTAATTACTATTTAAAGCTCTTTTTCTACTTCATCAAATAAAGCGGTAATGTTTTTCTCAGGCTCTTTTGTAACTAAGCTAACAACAACAATTGCGATGCTCGCTAAAATAAAGCCTGGTACTATTTCGTACATAAAGCTGCTTAAGCCTTCACCATTTATAGTAAATGGTCCATATATCCAAATTAGTACAGTAAACGCACCTACTAACATACCTGATAAGGCGCCAGCAAAATTCATACGTTTCCAATAAAGGCTAAACAATACAAGTGGTCCAAACGCAGCTCCAAAGCCAGCCCAGGCATTACTTACTAAATCTAATATAGAGCTATCTCTGTCGTAAGCCAAGTAAATAGCAAACATAGCAACTATGGCTACACTAATACGGCCAACAGCAACTAGTTCTTTATCGCTAGCATCTTTACGTAAGAATGTTTTATAGAAATCTTCTGTTAATGAGCTTGAACTAACAAGTAACTGTGAAGAAATTGTACTCATAATGGCAGCTAAAATTGCAGCTAATAAAAAGCCAGCAATAAGTGGGTGAAACAATAACTCAGAAAGAATTAAGAAAATCGTTTCAGGATCTTCAACTACAATATTATTCTCATAAGTATAAGCAGCACCAAATATACCAGTACCAACAGCACCAATGGCAGCAACAATCATCCATGTCATACCAATACGGCGTGCTTTAGGCATATCTTTAACACTACGTACTGACATAAAGCGAACAATGATATGTGGTTGGCCAAAATAACCTAAGCCCCAGGCCATTGCAGAAATAATACCTAATGCAGAGCCTGCACCAATCCAGTTAAGCATATCTGGGTTTACGCTATGCAGAGTTGACTCTAGGGGTTGTTCTAGTAAAGAGTATGCAACGGTAGGCACAAGAATAAGTGCAATGAACATAATACAACCTTGCACAAAGTCAGTTAAGCTAACCGCTAAAAAACCGCCAAACAAAGTGTATAAAACAACTACACCTGTCGTAATGTATAAACCCATTTCATAACTTAGACCAAATGAGCTTTCAAACAGCTTTCCGCCGGCTACAACACCTGATGACGTATAAAGGGTAAAGAAGACGATAATTACTATAGCTGATACAACACGTAATAAGTTTGACTTATCATTGAAGCGATTTGAAAAGTAATCTGGGATTGTTATAGAGTCATTTGCTTTTTCAGTGTACACACGTAATCTAGGGGCAACTAACAGGTAATTTAACCAAGCACCAATCACCAAGCCAATTGCTATCCATGTACTACTAAAACCAGTAACAAACATCGCACCAGGTAGGCCCATTAAAATCCAGCCACTCATATCCGATGCACCCGCAGACAGTGCAGCAACGCTTGGAGATAGATTTCGTCCACCTAACATGTAACCAGATACATCGTCAGTAGATTGCTTATATGCATATAGTCCGATACCCAACATTACAACAAAATATAATGCTAGTGAAATAATCATTCCTGTTTCCAAATTAGCCTCCGCATAATTATTAATAACAGGCTCTTAATCCGAATATTGACTCTTAAAATATTATAATAAAGACACTATTAGGATAAAAACCATTCTCGCTGACTATATCATGCTTAATAATAAAATCTCCAACTTGTTGCCCCCAGCTGATACAAAAATACTCATGTTGAATAATTTTAAAGCTAATTGGTAAAATATAATAAATTAAATACAAGAAACCCCTTAATTTATAATGATAATTTATTAATCATGCAAATATACGTAATGCTATTTTGAATCTTTTGCCATATATTATTACAATACCTAATTACATCACTCTTACGGAACTGTTTATGTATTTTTACGCTGCACGTCAACCGATTTTAGACAGAGATAAAAAGCTCATCGGATATGAGCTTTTATTTCGTGATGGCGTTGATAACGTATTTCCCGATATAGATGGTGACGAAGCAACAACACGACTTATTGAGGGAAGCCAGTTTAATTTTGGTTTAGAAGATTTAACCGATAATAAACCTGCCTATATAAATTTCACCCTAGAAACGCTGTCAAAGGGTTATCCTACTCTGCTAGGTAAAGATACTATAGTAGTAGAAATACTTGAAACGATTCAGCCTGGTAAGCGTTTATTAGCTATTGTTAAAGATTTAAAAGATAAAGGTTACACTATTGCTCTTGATGATTACATTCATCAACCTGTATGGCGTCATTTTTACCCGTTCATTGATATCATTAAAATAGACTTTTTAACATGCGATATAGATACAATAAAAACGGTTCTTAACGATTTAAAACCACACTCGCATATTAAGTTACTTGCCGAAAAAGTTGAAACCTACGAAATTTACCAACAAGCTTTAGAGCTTGGGTTTGATTATTTCCAAGGGTTTTTCTTCTCAAAACCTGAAATGGTACAAAGTAAGGCTTTACCGCCTTCAGAAATGGCATTAGCTGAATTACTCTACGAAACATCAAACATTGATATGGATCTTAAAAAAATCACTGACGTGTTTGAGCGTGATGTAAACCTATCTTATAAGTTACTCAGGTATTCAAATTCAGCAGCATTTACTAGGCGCGCTGAAATAAGGACAATTAAGCAAGCCCTTATAGTGCTTGGTGCCAATGAAATTAAAAAGCTATTGTCACTACTGTTTGCAGCACAAGTATCTGCAGATAAACCTGTAGAGCTAATTAGGCTATCGCTTACACGCGCTCGATTTGCTGAATTACTGGCTATATCCCACGGACAATTTAAAGACACTGGCATGGCGTTTTTAACCGGTATGATGTCTCTTATGGATGCAATTTTGGATGAGAGCATGGAAAGCGTCATGAAAAAACTTCCACTTTCTAATGATATAAAAGCAGCGCTATTAAACGACGAAGGCTTATTGGCAAAATACTTAAACTTAGTTAAGTATTATGAACAAGCAAATTGGTCTGCCGCAAACGAACTAACGAAAGAACTAAACCTAGTTGAAAAAGTTCCCGATGCCTATCATGAAGCACTAGCTTGGGTTAATGAACAAATGCAGTTAATAGTTAACGAAAAATAAATATCTAAACAGCAAACAATAACGCCAGCATTTAGCTGGCGTTTTTGTGAGTGGCTTTTCAATTATAAACTTTCTAAAAAGTCTTCATCAAAATCAGCTGGCTCTTCTTTAATTGGCGGGTTGCCGTCGTACAGTTCATAAATTTGACGCTGAAAGTAAATATCTTTTACAAATAAGTACGGATCAAGTGAATCATTTAATAACCCCTCTTGTGGGATTAATGATGCACGTGCCTCAACTGCTTTTAAAACAAACACTAGAATAGTTTGTGGAGTCGTTAGCGCAACTTCAGGTAATACAAAGTTGTCGACTACATCACCAGTCAGATTACGTGCTGTTGTAGGACCCATGCCTGGTAGCATTAAATAAGCGCCATCACCCACCCCCCATACACCCAACGTTTGTCCAAAGTCTTCATCTACAATTTCAAGGCCTAATGAGCTAGCAACATCAAAAATACCAAAAATACCAACTGTAGAGTTAACTAAAAATCGCGCTAAGCTCACACTTGCATTACCCGGCTTACCTTGCAAACCCGCATTAATCATATCGACAGGCGCTGTAATATTACCTGTAAAATTAACAATACCGTTTCTTACCGGTACAGGCGTTACTTCAACATAACCTACAGCAACGGGGCGCAATAAATAAGCATCCAATACATCCATATTAAAATCGTATAACGGACGATTAATACTTTGCAGCGGATCTCTGTCATCTACTTTGCTTTGTGGTACTTGAGCACACCCGGCTAGTATCAATAAACATAAAAAAGTAAAACTGTGTTTTAACATCTAACGTCCTTAAGGTATTAATGTATCAATTTGAAGTTGGTAGTCACTTACACTTTCACGCTTTAACGACTCTGAATGACCTTCTAGCTCACCAGAACTTGGCATAACAGAGTCATCTATAGAGATACGCGCTGAAATAATAATATTTTCTGCACTAGACAAGTTTAGCCCAGCAACCATTGCACTACTATCACTCAACTCAACTGTAATTGGAAATGAATATTTAGCGAGCTTAACAGCAGCTAGCGGCATTGGCGAACCACTTGCTGCTTTTGCAAATATAAACAAAATACCGTCTTTTGGCTGTTTATCTATAAGCTCTTTTGCAATGTCGACTGTAACTGCAATAGCACCCGTTGTATTAGTAACTGGCATAACAGAGCCTTCCGTTTGCATTTGCTGCTCAATATCACTAATACGCTCGGAAATCATGCTATAACGAGAATCATTTTTTTCCATACTGGCAAGTAAAACTTCAAATGCAGCTTTAGCTTGAGGCCAATCTTTACGTTCATAGGCAATAAGTGCTAATAACGAAATTGCATCTAAATTGGTAGGCTCAACTTTCAGTACTTTTGAGAGCATACCTGCCGCACGAGTCATATTAGCTTCGCTGCCTTCTAGTAATAAAACTTGGCTATAACTAATAAGTACCTGCATATTATCAGGATTCATACGTAGTGCTTTGTCAAATGACTGCTGCGCCATGTCAAATTCATTAAGCGACATAGCAACTCGCCCAAGTAGCATCCAAGCAACTTCATCATCGCCAGAACGACTAAGCTTAGTACGAAGCGCCAAAGCAAAAGCCTGCAGCTCATTTTGGCTAAGCGGCTCACCTTTTTGCATTACAGCCCGTTCACCATAATCAGCTAAATTATCCATTGCATCATGCCAAGCCGAAATTTGCTGCTGGCTACCCGTTAGACCATAAAAAACGCCTGTTAGAGCAAGAACAAAAGCACCACCAGTTAAAGCAAAAATACGATTATTACCTTTGCTGTTTAGTGATTTTTCTGGTGATAACTCATTCAATAAGCGACGTTTTAATTCAACAATTGATTCTGCATGACTTACGCCATCAATACGTTGATTATCTAAATCAGTTTGTAAATCAACTAAACGCTGCTCATAAATGCTAATTAGCTCAGCATTGGCATTATGAGTAATTGTTTGAACGCGCTCTTTTTTTAAAAAAGGCAACATCACAAATCCAAGAGCAACCAGTGTGAGTAAAGCAAAACACGCCCACATTAATATCATTTAACTTTGCTCCTGACGTTTATTTTGTTCAATTAGCTTAGCTAACAGCATTTCGTCGTCGCTGCTCCACGTTTGTTTTACTGATGCTTTTCGCTGGCGAATAACAATAAAACCAAAGCCGACTATTACAATTAATACAGGTAATACCCAAAGTACTAAAGTAGCGGGTGTAACGGGTGGGTCGTAATGAACAAAATAACCAAAGCGGTCTATCATGTAATCAATCACTTCGTCTTTGCTCTTACCTTCTTTCACCAATACGAGTACTTTATCGCGTAAATCTTTAGCAACAACGGCGTCTGAATCAGCAATATTCTGATTTTGACATTTAGGGCAACGTAGCTCTTTAGTTAGCTCTTCAAATAGTATTGCTTGTTTATTGTTATCAAATTGATAGCGATCTTGCTCTGCAAACGCACCCATGCTCACAAAAAGACTAAGTGTAAGTAGAAACCACTTCATTATTTAAGCTCCTGCATAATTGGGGCAAATTTAGCTCGCCATACTCGCTGGTTTATATCACCTGTATGGTGCAGTAAAATAGTGCCGTTTTTATCAACTAAAAATGTCTCAGGCGCACCCGAGACACCTAAATCCAACGACAAAGTACGGTGTAAGTCTAAAATATTAAATTGATATGGGTCGCCCGCACGTTGTAGCATATCAGTCACCTCTGTACGAAGTGATTGCATATTAAATGGGCCATCAAAGTCAGCGTCGTAACCTTGTACGTAATAAAGCCCAATAATTTTAACGCCTTGCTCACGTAATTTAGTTAAATAGCCAAGTTCAACTAAACATGTCGGGCACCAAGTACCCCACACATTTAATAAGTAAACTTCGCCTTTTAACGATTCGTTAGTCCACTCTTTATTGTCTTGCATCAAATCTGGTAAATTAAATGCGGGCATTTCTTGGCCTAACCGCCCCGTTTGAATTTCACGAGGGTTAGCAAAAAGTCCTTGGTATAAAAACACACAAACAAATGCAAATACTAAAAGCGGCGCGAGTGCTAAAATTTTACGGTTCATAAAACACTCTCCGGTGCATCTTTACGGGCTGTTTTAGCTGATGTACGGTAGCGTTTATCAAACAAAATCATGAAACCTGCAAATGACATAAGCACACCACCAATCCATATCCAGCGTACAAATGGTTTATGATAAATGCGAAGTGACCATGCATCACCACTTAACTGCTCACCTAACGCTAAATATAAATCACGTTTAAAACCGGCATCTATTGCTGCCTCAGTCATAAACTGCATACCTATATCATATTTACGTTTTTCAGCATGTAAGCGTGTTACCAGCTCATCGTTTTTAAGCACCGATACAACGCCCGCATGGCCGCTGTAGTTTGGTCCGCGAATAGTTTTAACACCATCAAAGCGATATTCATACTCATTAAGCTGTGCGGTTTCACCCGGTTTCATTGATACGTCACGCTCTACTGAATAAGCAGAGGTCAGTGTTACGCCCGCAATAATAAATGCAATACCAATATGCCCAAGCACCATCGCCCAGTAACTGACAGTAAAGCGTTTTAAACCTTCTTTTAATGTGCCGTGCACTGCGGCTTTGGTGTAAATATCAATCCCTGTTGATATTGCAATCCACACTGCAAGCGTTGTCGCTAATAATGTAAGAGGCTTTACTAAATCGTAACTTGAGAACAACCAAGCGCAGGTAATCACGACACTTGCTAATACACCCATTAATATTTTGTTTTTTAAGAAAGCCCATTTATTTTGCTTCCAACGTAAAAGTGGTCCTATTCCCATCAAAATAGCAAAAGGAACCAAAATTATTGCAAACATCTTATTAAAAAACGGTTCACCAATAGAAATACTACCCAGCCCCATTTCTTTATGAACCATTGGCAATAAAGTGCCTAACATAACAATTAATGTAGCAACGACTAAAAATATATTATTGAGCCATAACGCAACTTCGCGTGATACGAGCTTATATCGACCTTCACTGTGAACTTGCGACACACGCATTGCATATAATGCCAAGCCACCACCTACAACTACGCCTAAAAAGGCGAGTATAAATAAGCCTCTATCAGGGTCAGTCGCAAAAGCATGTACCGATACAATAATACCCGAACGTACAATAAACGTACCCAGCAAGCTTAAAGAGAATGCTGCAATCGCGAGTAACACTGTCCATGATTTAAATATACCGCGCTTTTCTGTCACACTTAATGAATGCAGTAATGCAGTTGCAACAAGCCAAGGCATAAGCGCTGCATTCTCTACAGGATCCCAAAACCACCAGCCGCCCCAGCCTAGTTCTGAATACGCCCACCAGCTACCAATAGTAAGACCTAAACCTAAGAATCCCCATGCTGTCATCGTCCACGGGCGTGACCATTTAGCCCATGTATTATCAAGTTTACCGGTTAATAATGCAGCTATAGCAAAAGAGAAAGCAACCGAAAGCCCTACATAACCCATGTACAATAATGGTGGATGAATAATCATTCCAGGATCTTGAAGCAGCGGATTCAAATCTCGCCCTTCTACTGGAAAATAAGGAAGTAGACGCTCAAATGGGCTTGAAAGCAGCAAGGTGTACATCATAAAACCTACACCTAAAAAGCCAAGCACACCCAATACGCGAGCACGTAGTACCCAAGGTAATGATTTAGAACGCGCTGCAACAGCAGCAGTCCAACCCGCCTGCATAACTAGCCACAATAAAATAGCACCTTCATGACCGCCCCACGTAGAGGTGATTTTATAGTACCAAGGCAGCGTACTACTTGAATGATACGCTACGTAAGATACGGTAAAGTCGTCAGTTAAACTCGCATAAATAAGGGCAGCAAAAGAGATTAGTACAAAGGCAAACTGTCCTATTGCTAAAGATGGAGCCGCACGCATTAATCGAAGATTACCGGTATGCGCGCCCCAAAGAGGAAAAATACACAGTAAAACGCTTAGCACCATGGCAAGCGTTAAAGAAAAATAACCAATTTCTGGGATCATAGCTAATTACCACTATCTAAGTTGTATTTTGGTTTTTCGTGTTTAATACCTTTAACTGCCTCTGCAACTTCTGCTGGCATGTATTCTTCGTCATGCTTTGCAAGTACTTCAAATGCTTCAATAACATTAGGTTCTATTAATACACCTTGCGCTACAATGCCTTGCCCCTCACGAAACAAGTCTGGCAATATGCCTTGATAACGCACGGTAACTAATGGACCTGTATCAATTAACTTAAAGCTTACTTGCAAGCTTTGTTCATTTCGCTCAACTGTACCAGGTACAACCATACCGCCAATACGTAACTTTTGGCCTATGTGTGGTTTTTCTTTGTTAGGACCTTTACCATCAATAAGCTCGCTTGGCGTATAAAATAAGTTTATATTTTCTTGAAGTGCATAAAGCACTAAACCAATCGATCCACCAATACCAAACAGTACGGCAATAATTACCAATAGGCGCTTTTTACGTCTTGGATTCATGATACTTGTTCCTGTTTAGCTTTTTTAATTCGCGCTTCACGTATTATTTGTTGCTCTACTGAAGCCATAATACGTTTAGTATCTCTTAAAGAGTTCACTAAAATACCGAGTAAAATAAGTGCGCATGTACCAAAAGAAAGCCATACATAAAACCCATAGCCTCCCATTGCAATAAAATCAGAAAAAGAGTCAAACTGCATAATTACCTCTTATTTAACAACGTACGCACCCACGGTCGGTGCTTTTCGCGTTGCAAAATTTCATTTTTAAGACGAATCAAAGTCACTGTGCCTACAAAAGCAGCAAAGGCTAAAATATTAACCATAAGAGGCCAAAACATACTTGGGTCTATTGCTTTGGTGTCTAGTTTTGTAATGCTTGCACCTTGGTGTAACGTATTCCACCACTCAACAGAGTAATGAATAATAGGTAAATTAATTACGCCAACAATCGCCAAAATAGAAGCCGCACGCCCTGCTGACTTTTTATCTTCAAACGCATGGTAAAGCGAAAGCACCCCAAGATATAAAAATAATAAAATAAGTTCAGACGTTAAACGTGCATCCCACACCCACCAAGCACCCCACATAGGTTTACCCCATGCAGCGCCAGTAATAAGCGCAATAGCAGTAATGCATGCACCAACAGGGGCTATAGCAATAACAGCAAGTTCAGCATTTCGTAGTTGCCATACAAGTGCAACAATGGCGGCAATTGCCATTGAGGAGTAAGCGCCCATAGATAAAATGGCAGAAGGAACATGAATAAAAATGATACGGTAGCTGTCTTTTTGTTGGTAATCGGCAGGTGCAAAACCAAGCCCCCATACCCATCCAACAATCATACTAACCACGGTAACTACGGCAAAATAAGGCAGTAACGTATTGCATAACTGATATGCACGCTCTGCTTTAGCATAGGGATGTAACCACTTCCACATTAACTTACACTCACTTTTAAAGCTGACGATATGGCAATTGGTGCACTAATAATAGCAATAAGCAACATTGCACCAAGGATGGCAAGCTGCCCACTATAATCCAGCGACATTGTGCTGGTATCGATAGCTGACGTTGCAAAAATCAAAACAGGAATATACAAAGGCAGTACGAGTAAACTCATCAAAATACCCCCTTTTTGTAGCCCCACAGTAAGCCCAGCGCCAATTGCGCCAATAAAGCTCAATAGTGGTGTGCCTAATAATAATGTTAAAACGGTCGCAGTTAGCGCCGTACTTTCTAGGTTTAATAGCAATGCAAACAGCGGCGTCATTAATACAAGCGGAAGGCCTGTTACTACCCAATGTGCAGTAACCTTTGCGAGTACGGTTAACGATAACGGATAAGACGATGCAATTAACTGCTCCAATGAGCCATCATTAAAATCATCTCTAAACAGCTTATCCAATCCCAACATGGTAGAAAGCAATGCGGCGACCCAAATAATACCTGGCGCCATTCTTGCCAATAGACCGGGCTCAGGCCCTATTGCTAACGGGAATAATGAAATTACAATTAAGAAAAACAAAATAGGATTTACTATTTCGGCGCGCTGGCGAAACGCAAGTTTTACATCTTTGGTAAATACCGCACTAAATAGCAACCAATAAGAATGTTGACGAGTCATTAGTGGCGATACTCCAATGTAACCGTTTGCAAGTTACTAAAATGGGTCGTTAAATCTTGGTGGGTCGTTAATAAAATAGCACCACCGCTTTGTAAGTGTTCAGTAAATCGCTGCTGTAAAAAAGCAACGCCGCTTTTATCAAGCGCGGTAAATGGCTCATCAAGTACCCATAACTTAGCATCACTTAACCAAAGCCTTACCAAAGCTACACGTCGTTGTTGCCCAGCAGATAGCATCCTAACCGGTACATCTTCAAGCCCAACAAGGCCAAGTTGCGCTAGAATGGCATATAAGTCAGGCTCGTTTATGTAGCCATTAATTTGTAACCAATGGCGAACATTTTCAACTGCACTAAGCTGAGTATTTACACCTGTTTTATGGCCTATAAAGAGTAGTTCTCTGGCATACTCTTCGTAGTACTTAGATATGGGCTGTTCTTGAAATAAAACAGCACCTTCATCAGGCACAGAGAAGCCTGCGATAATACGCAATAGCGATGTTTTACCAGCCCCATTAGGACCCGCTAATTGCATGATTTGACCGCTATTAAGGCTAAAATTAAGATCCGCAAACAAACAACGATCTTGCTTGATGCAGGTGACGGACTTAATGTGTAACAAGATGACGATTCTCTCTGCCAAAAATTAGGCGTTAGTCTACCATAATGATAGGGTAATACGAATATTGCTTTAAAATCGACTCACTTAAAATAGAGAAAACTTGATTTAAAATAATGAATACGCCAACGCAAATAACATTATCTAATTCATTGGTTATCAATCAGTCAACGACTCCCCAACCCAATGAGTTATCACAATTACCTAATGAGGTACTTGCGGCTAAAAACATTCAATTTTCGAAAGACTCGATTACGCTTGATGTATTGATTGATAAGCATTGGCAAACATTAAGGCTTGGCACTGCAAGCACACCTCAAAATTTACAAAAAATAGCCAGTGCTAACATACAGCTCAACCCCGATGGCAAACAGCTCAACATCACGCCAAACACTACTACCCTGACTTTAAATCAACCAGTACAATTACAGCGTTTATTAAATTATGTAAGCACGGGCACTGAGGTACAAAGCAAACCACTGGATGTACAAGTCGTTGTATCCCCAACTCCCAAATTAGTAATTGATAAGCTCAACGCCAGTATTGCCATAAATAAAGACGTAGCGCAGTTACTTTTAACCGAGCAGCCTTTAAAAGTAGTTGTTAGCACCACTAATAAAGGCACACAGCTTAATGTTATTAGTCGCTTTGCAGATACAGTTCATACGCAACCACTTAGCCAAACTAAACTTACTAAATTACTCGTGGCTTTATTACCTAGTGCGCAACTGAAAGCAACGCCTAAGCTCGCTATTTTAACTCATCCTCAAAAGCCAGGTTCGTTTACAACGCCTATTACTAATCAACAAGTTAGTGAACTACCCAACACGCCTATTAAAGTAAATTTAATAAATCAGGCAGATAAATTACTTATTCAAACCGATGCTAACAATATAAAAGTGACGCTTAATAACTCATTTTCTAAACCATTTAACGAGTTACTTATAGCGCAAAAAAGCAATGCACCGGCAGTGCCATCGTCTGTTTCTAATGTAAAAGTAAACCCATTATTGACCCCAGATAGTCCAATAAAATCGTGGCTACAAAATAGCTTTAGTGATTTAAAAACGCGAATTAATGATGCGGTTAAATACTTTGAAAATAAGCCCTTTGCAGCAGCAAATAAACCTGAGCTAACACCACCATCTGTATTGTCTGCAATACAAAGGCCAGGCTTAATTGTACAAGTAACAGAATCACCGCTAACTAGAGTTAACATTACCCAACATGTAAGTACTGCGTTGAATAGCAATACGAGTAATATTTTACCAGAGCACTTTTCAAGACTCCCACCACTTGTACAATTAACTCAGCAAATAAAAGGAAGTGTTAGTGTTTGGCAATCACCTTCAAACACAGCAACAACCAACACGCCAATAACAAATAATATTACGCAAAGTGAAGTGGCGAGCGCTAAGCCAAGTAACCCAAACGCGAGTCAATTGAGTGCTCTGAGTATTAGTACCAACAGTAAAGTTGATACGTTAATTAAGCCTACAAGTGAAATTGTTACTAAAGGGCAAACAACTTCTTCAGTGCAACAAGTAATAAACGGCAACAATCAAAACAGTGTAAACTCTGCCGGTATTAAAAACACGATCCCATTAGCAGAGCCGTTATCTAATATTGCCTCTCGTAGTCAAATGCTACAACCAATAGAAGCAAAGCTATTAAGCACATTATTAAAGCTTCCTGATACCACAATCCCTACGGATAGAGTGGCTGGTAACAAACAGCTTTTAAGTAGTCAAATTACTGACATTACAAATAGAGCAACAAAAGATACGCCCGATTTAACTCGCTTAGTTAACCAAGCATTTAATCGCATGGTCTCAAGTAATAATATTAACCCTGCGACCATACAGCGTGAAGTGTTAGCCACCTTACAACCATCCCAATTAACAGGTGATATACTACAAAGTAGCTTCACTAAAGGACTTGAACAAGTTGCAGTGAGTATTTTAGCAGCCCCTATAATTAGCCAATCAGTAACACCAATAAGCTTTAATAACCAAACTGGCTTAGATGCACTTTTACAAGTTCTCATACCTACTTTTAAGACCGGTAACGCGGGAGCAAAAATACTTGAGCAACTGCAGCAAGCTCAAGTTCAAGCATTAGCTAGCGAAATCGTACAAGTTAAAAACACACTTACCCAAGTAAGTGTTTCAACACCAAATCAGCAACCTGACACAAACCCGCTTGCACAGTTTTTATTACCAATGAAATTGCCGCCGGAGACCGCCCAAACAGAAATAACACTGGGGCAATATAAAAAGCAAAGCGCAGATAAATTAGAAGATAAAAATGTATGGTTTGTCAGGTTAAACTTTGATTATGCACAGATTGGGCAGTTACAAATTACCGCTGAGTTAATGGATAAAGCGCTTGATTGCCAGCTATTAGCCTCGAGCCAAGAAATAAGCGCAATTGCTCACCCTCACTTAGATAATTTAAGATCCAAACTAGCTAAACATGGTTTACAAGTTGGAGAGCTCAACTTAAAGCGAGGCGATGCAAATAATCAGGCATTTTATAAATCTCATGCAATTATTAATATTAAGGTTTAGCTATGAGTGATACACCTATTAATAAGTCAGCCATTGGGCTTTTATATGAAGCTGGCAATACACCCACTGTAAGTGTAAAAGGGTTTGGCGAATTAGCTGACGAAATAATTGCGGCGGCAAAACTCAAAGGAATTATGATTCACGAAGATGCTGAACTTGCTAAAACGTTGTCTCATTTGAGCTTAGGGGAGGAAATTCCTAAAGAACTTTATTATGTAATTGCAGAACTCATTGCATTTTCATATGTATTAAGAGGTCAGTTTCCGCCAGGCTGGCAAGACTTTCAAGGTAAGTTAAATATTAAAGCATGAGCTTATTTATGCACTTGTAAACACAAAGGCGCTAAGCGCCTTTTTGCTTATGTAATGAAAATAGTAATTCTGCTTCTGCTCGCGGTAATTCGCATTCGCGTATCACCTCATCAAGATCGGCACCTAATTCAACCATTTTTACTGCACGAGAGTAAATTTTAGCATCAGGGTCATCGTATTTTTGCGCAGCTTGTTGTTGAACCAAATCTTGATTTTGTTGTTCAACCTCAAGCACTCGCTTACCAATACTTAAGAGCCCTGTTCTAAGCTCTGAAATCTCACTTCGCAAAATATGAGTTTGCTCTGAGCTATCTTTGAGCTGTTGCGACACTGCATTAACTTCATTCGCTTGTTTATTTTTTAATGCAATAATTAACGCCAGCGATATGAGTCCTATCGCTAACGCTGATATAGCTATACTAAGTAACAGCATAATTTATTTGGTAAAGCTTATATATCGCTTAACTCATCCCATTCGTCATCACTGAGTAACTTATTTAAATCAACCAAAATCAGTAATTCATTATCACGATTACAAACGCCTTGAATAAACTTAGCACTTTCTTCAGTACCAACATTTGGTGCACTATCGATTTCAGAGCTGCGTAAATAAACCACTTCAGATACGCTGTCAGCTAAGATGCCGATAACTTGCTCTTCAGCTTCAATAATTAAGATACGAGAATTATCGGTTGCATCAGCAGCTAACAAACCAAAACGTGCACGAGTATCTATAACCGTTACAACGTTACCGCGTAAGTTAATAATACCAATAACGTAAGAAGGAGCACCTGGTACAGGGGCTATCTCAGTGTAACGAAGTATTTCTTGTACTTGCATTACATTTACGCCGTAGGTTTCTTCTTCTAGCTTAAACGTAACCCACTGTAAAATTTCATCATTATTATCTGCGTTTTTATTTGCTGACAGTAATTTATCTTGATTCATGCTATTACCCCGTAATGGTCATTACTACTGACGGCTATCTAAGCCTTTCTCTAATAATATATTTAAATTATCTACGTCTATTAAAGCACACATTTTTTCTTTTATAACACCAGCAAGCCATGGGCGCTTACTTTTATTTGTACGCCATTTTACATCTTCTTTACTCAATGTAATGTTATTTATCAACTTTTCAGCTAATAAGCCCCACTGGCTATCACCTAAGGTAATTAAATACTGATAATCTAAAGACGCTTCTAATTTATCATCATACTTTTCTGGCATTACCCACCGAGCAGTATCAACAACATTAAGCTTTTCTTCTCTATTGAGCATAACGCCTTTAAACCACTTTGGCTTACCAAACAAATGATTAACTTCACCTAATTGATGTATACCGCCTAATGCTTTTAAGGGTACAGCCAATGTTAAACCAGCAACTTCAAAAAATAATGCCTGAAATTCACCATCAAAATAGTCAGATTGGCTAGTGGTTACAATCTGTGGCTCTGGTTCTTCAATAGTCGTACTTATTGGCTCTATTACTTCATCATCAATGGCTTTATTAACTTTTCCGGCTTCAATAATCGGTTCAACTATTGGCTTAATTTCGGCATTAAGTAAATCTTGATCAAATATTTTTTCTGCCGCTTTTATCTGTTCTTTAGGTTTTAAATGAATATGTTCTTGCTGCGAGTCGTGCGGCATTTGCTCGAGTAATTTTGCAACTGGCTCAAGGCTATCTACAGGCTCGTCTTCACATAACAAAGCCCCTAGGTATTGTTTCATTACTTTTTCATTAGCAAATAATTGCTTACTCATTCATTAACCTTGTTCAATTAAATATTCTAGCAGTGCTTTATATGCGTATACACCACGCGAACGAGGGCAATACTCTACAGGCACTTTTTGCGCAAAGCTTGCATCTCTAAATTTAGTATCCACCGGTATTACACCTGGCCAGACTTTATCACCATACGTACTTTGCAGTGTTTTATATGCTTCTAACGATGCTTTAGTACGTTTATCATACATAGTAGGGATTATAGTATATTGATAATCTTTCGCTTGAGAGGTTTGCATTAATTCCATAGTGCGCATCATTCTATCAAGCCCTTTAAGTGCTAAAAACTCCGTTTGCACTGGCACTAAAATTCGCTCACTTGCTGCAAGCGCATTAACCATTAACACCCCTAAAACGGGAGGGCAATCTAAAATTGCATAATCGTAATGTTCACTGATTTTTGCAAGTGCTTTTTTTAGTATTAATCCCATTCCTGTTTTATTACCCATACTTCTATCAAGCGTGGCTATTGCCATTGTTGCGGGTAAAATATCCAGGTTTTCAAGCGTTGATGGACATAGAGCTTGAAGTATCTCTTCACTTTGCATGCTTGTGCCACGAGCAAAAATATCGTACACACTCACTTCTAAATCTTCTGAGTCAATGCCAAAGTAATAAGTGAGTGATGCATGAGGGTCTGTATCTATAAGCAACACACGCTTACCCTGCAAAGCTAAAATACCGGCAAGGCTCACTGCAGTTGTTGTTTTCCCAACACCACCTTTTTGATTTGCGACAGTCCAAATCTTCACATTACATCCTAATTACTGTTCATTGCGCGTTGTTATGCGAATACCACCATGAGGCAAACGAATTATTTTTATTGTATCGTCATCTGAAGGGAGCTCAATTTCAGGCTTTGCCACTACTGGTTTATTAACTTGTTCATCACCTTTAATGTCTTGTATTGGTGGTAAACCATACTTAGAAAGTGCAATAACAACTTTACGATTTTCTGCTCGCCCTTGTTCTGTATCGTTACTTACAAAAGGTGAATATTGACCATAACCTTCTATCGCCATTCTGGCAGAATTGATACCTAATGCTTCTAGTTCTACTAGGATAGACGTTGCTCTAGCAACCGAGAGTTCCCAATTTGAGCGAAATATCTCGTTGCGAATACTTTCATCATCAGTATAGCCACGCACCCTAATATAGTTATCTACTGGAGCAATAATATCTTTAACAATTTTGACGACTTGCTTTGCTCTCGAGTGTGCAACTGAGCTACCACTTGAAAATAACATACCAGAGCTGAGCTCTATAATCAGCCAATCTTGATTCAGCTCTAAGCTGGCTTCTCCGTCACGAATTTCATCAATAAGCGCTGACTGCAGCTTAGCAAGTAAGCTATCGAGTGGTTTTCCTAAATATTTCTGTTGTATGTTACTTGTATCACTTTGACCGTCGAGTAACTCTGGACCTTGTTCTTCTTTTAAAATACTTTCACCATAAAGAACTTCTTGTTCTGGGCTAACTCTATCTGTCAATATTCCATTACCATTGACGCCCTCACCTTGCTGGGAGTGCTGGCGGGCAGATTTATCAAAAACGTGTTCAAGGGAGTCTGACAATATTTGAAATTGTTCTTCTTTGTTAATCGCTATTGCATACAGCACCACGAAAAAAGCAAACATAATCGTCATGTAGTCGGCATACGATACAAGCCAACGTTCTGTATGCTGACTTTTAGTATCAGAGTGACGAAGTCGTCGGCGTAACATGTTATTCGTCCACTAAATTAGGACGCTCTACACGGTAGGCTTCAAGCTTTAATTCAATATTTACTGGGCTTTCGCCAACACTTATTGCAATCACGCCTTCGGCAAGCATTTCATGATAGAGCATTTTTTGCTCTACACGCTGTTTTAACTTATTTGCCATAGGTAAAAACAATAAATTAGCTAAACCAACACCATAAATTGTCGCAATAAATGCAGTAGCAACACCCGCACCAAGCATTTGCGGGTCGGTAATAAACGACATAGCCTGTATTAAACCAAGTACCGCACCTAAAATACCAATGGTAGGGCTGTAGCCTCCCATTGCTTCATAAACACGTGCGGCTTCAAGTAAACGATCACGCTCTAACAGTAAGTCAATTTCAAGAGTGTCACGTAGCTTTTGCTCTGAGCAACCATCTACAAGTAGACTTAAACCTTTTGCAGCATACGCATCTGGATGAGCTAGCGCCTCATTTTCAAGCGCTAAGTAACCTTCTTGACGCGCCTTATAAGACCATCGTTTAACTTGCTCTATTGCGTCTTCAATATCGTATTGTGGCGCAACAAAAACCCAAGAGCTCATATTTAGCATTTTCTTGAATGTACTGGCCGATGTTTGTAACATAACAGCGCCAAGCGTGCCGCCTAATACAATAATAAGCGCAGGGCCATTAAATAGTGCAGAAACAACGCCGCCTTCTAAAGAGTAACCTAGTCCTATTGCACCTAGTGCTACAAATAGTCCAAATATTGAGAGCTTATCCACAACCCACCTCTCTCTTTATACGCGCTGCAACATCATTCAGTGCTAAGCTTTCACTCGAAAGTCCCGCATTAGCGATAGCTTGAGGCATTCCATAAACAACACAGCTTTTCTCATCTTGCGCCCAAATAGTTGCACCTGTTTGTTTTAACATTCTTGCACCGTCACGTCCATCAGCGCCCATACCTGTTAAAACAATAGCAAGCACATCGCCTTGATACGTTTTTGCTGCACTGGCAAAAGTTACATCCACACTCGGTTTATAGCTTATTCTCTCACTATGATCTTCAAATACCCGCAGTGTTCTATTTGCGCCACGCCCTTCTACCATCATCTGCTGTCCGCCGGGTGCTAAATAAGCTGTCCCAGGCTGTAAACGGTCACCTTGTTGCGCTTCTTTCACTTTTATTTGGCACAGGCCATTTAAGCGTGCCGCAAATGCGGGTGTAAAAGCCGCAGGCATATGCTGAATAAGCAAAATAGGATGAGGAAAATTAGCTGGTAATTGAGTTAATATAGTTTGTAGTGCAACAGGACCACCTGTAGAAGTACCTATAGCCACAAGCTGGTATTGCTTTCCACTTGCTCGCATTGAGGCAATACTTGTACCTGACGGTGCTTTAGGTGCTGCTCTTTGAAAGCTTCTATCGGGTTGTTTTATCGAAGGCGTTAGTGTGCTTGTTCTTTGAGAAAGTGTACTTGTTGTTGGTTTGGCTGGAATTACTGACTTAGGTGGCGTTGCAGCTTTAAACGTTCGCGGTAAGCGTCTTCGCCCTATATCTTTCACTTTATTTTGCAAAAGCTTTATAGCGTCTTCATTATTGCGAGCGATGTCTTCAAATTTTTTCGGTAAGAAATCCATTGCTCCCGCATCTAGCGCATCAAACGTTGCTGTCGCGCCATCACGTGTTAAAGATGAAAACATTAAGATCGGCGTTGGATTACTCGCCATTATCTCTTTAACTGCGCTAATACCATCAAGCACAGGCATTTCTACATCCATAGTGATCATATCTGGACGTAGCTGAGCTGCCTTTTCAACAGCCTCTCTGCCATTAACAGCAAAGCCTATAACTTGTATGTCGCTGTCTTGCTCAAGAATTTCGCTTACTCTACGGCGAAAAAAGCTTGAATCATCAACAACTAAAACTTTAACGGCCATTTAGCTCTCTTATTAAATTTATGCGTAGGTATATATTAAATATATACCTACTTTATTATTAGCCTGCGTAATGTTTTAACATGTTTGGAACGTCTAAAATTAGTGCAATGCCACCATCTGAAGTAATTGTAGCACCTGCCATGCCTGGGGTACCTTGTAGTAACGCATCAAGTGGTTTAATGACAACTTCTTCTTGACCTATTAATGAGTCAACAACAAAACCAATTTGCTGAGTACCAATTTGCACGATAACGACGTGACCTTGTGATTTTCGCTTCGAACGATCTGACCCTTTAACTAACCAATGCTCGAGGTAAAATAACGGTATTGCCTTTTTACGCACAATAATTGTTAATTGCCCATCTACCACATTTGTTTTCGTTAAATCTAAGTTGAATATCTCACTAACACCAGCAAGTGGTAACGCAAATGTTTGTGCGCCAACAATGACCATTAAGGTTGGTAATATAGCTAAGGTAAGTGGTACTTTAATCTCTAAAATAGTACCGACGCCTAACTCAGATTGAATACTTACAGAACCGTTTAATTGGGTGATTTTAGTTTTCACCACATCCATTCCAACACCACGGCCTGAAATATCAGATATTTCTTCTTTTGTAGAAAAGCCGGGTGCAAAAATCAAGTTATATGCTTCAGTGTCAGAAAGTCGACTTGCTTGGTCGTGATCAAGCACACCTTTACTAATTGCTATTTTTTTCAGTTTTTCAGCATCCATACCTGCGCCATCATCTTTAATGGTAAGCAAGATATGGTCACCTTCTTGAGACGCTGATAAAGTAACATTACCTGTTCTCGGCTTTCCTGCAGCCTCACGAACAGCTGGCATTTCGATGCCATGGTCAACTGAGTTTCGAACTAAATGCACAAGAGGATCAGCAAGGGCTTCAACCAAGTTTTTATCTAAATCAGTTTCTTCACCTACAAGTTTTAGGTCAATATCTTTGTTTAAGCTGCGTGCTAAATCGCGAACCACGCGAGGGAAACGACCAAATACCTTTTTAATTGGTTGCATTCGCGTTTGCATAACCGCACCTTGAATATCAGCAGTCACCACATCTAAGTTAGAGATTGCTTTACCCATGGCTTCACTGTCTGAGTTAGTAGCTAAACTAACCAAACGGTTTCGTACCAGTACTAACTCACCAACCATATTCATAATTTGGTCAAGTCGTTTTGTGTCTACGCGAACTGTCGTCTCTGCTGCTGGCGGTGCTGATTTTTTAGGCGTTACTGGCGCTGCTTTAGCTACCGGTTTTTCTGCCGGTTTAGAAACGGGTACTTTTGCAGGTTCAGGTTTGCTTGCAGGCACACTCGCTTTTTCAGCTGGTTTAGCAGGAATATTTGGCTGTTTCACCGCAGGAACGCTTTCTGTTGATTTAGGTGCAGTACCTTTGCCATGAAGTTCATCAAGGAGTGCTTCAAACTCATCATCACTAATTTCATCACCTGATGAATTAGAAGTATTTGAGGCTGGTTTAGCTGCATCTACAGGCGCTTTAACTGCGTTATCTTGTTCAGGTGCTTCACTCGCAACCTCACCAAAACTGCCAACACCGTGTAACTCGTCTAATAAGCTGTCAAATTCATCATCAGTAATATCACCATTAAAATCACTACTACTTACTGCTGGCTTTTCAACTACAGGACTTTGACCTTTACCATGTAGTTCATCAAGCAAGTTTTCAAATTCGTCCTCAGTGATTTCATCTATCTCAGCGTCACTAACCGAAGGAGTTCCACTAAATAGTTCATCAAATGCAAACGGATCTTCATCATCAGCTATTGGCGTATCAGTTACTTCATTATGAGGCTGTTCAACTTCAGTTTGTGAAGAGACTCCATTAAGCTCATCTTCTGTTGGAGGTAAGCCCAAGATATGGAGGGTGTGAAGTAATTCAGGATCTGCAGGTTCTGGCTTATCCCTATTTTGAATAGTCGCGAACATTTCATTAATGGTGTCGAGCGCTTGTAAAATAACATCCATTAACTCTGAATTGACAGTTCGCACGCCTTGACGTAATAAATCAAATACGTTTTCAGCGCCATGGCAAGCATCAACAAGTTCTGTCATCGCTAAAAAGCCTGCTCCACCTTTTACAGTGTGAAAGCCTCTAAATATAGCGTTTAGTAACTCGGTATCTTCTGGATTATTTTCCAGTTCAACTAACTGTTCAGATAAAAGCTCTAGGATTTCTCCTGCCTCTACAAGAAAGTCTTGTAAAATATCTTCATCGACTTCAAACATGCAGTTACTCTCCTCTTAGAAGCCCAAACTTGATAAAAGATCATCGACTTCATCTTGATCAGATACAACATCATTACGCGATTCTTTATCAATAATAGGGCCTTCAGGACCTGCTAAAGTTTGTGTGGCAACTGGTTCTTTTATTTTTTGTTGTTCTACTTTATTCGCTGTGTTGTCACTATCATCTTGTTCAGCAAAAGCTGTTAAAAGATGAAGTAAGCTTTCTTCTACTTCTCTAACAAGTTCTATAACACGACGAATAACTTGACCCGTTAAGTCTTGATAATCTTGAGCCATTAGTACATTTGTCATTAAGCTTTGAAGCTCATCAGTTTTGTGATGAGAGTTATTCATAAACTTATCGATACTATGGCAAAGTTGTTTAAACTCACCAAGCTCAATCTCGCGACTCATTAAACGATCCCATGTCGGTTTGATATGAGATATTTCATCTGCCAGTTGTTGAGCTATAGGTAAACTAGCCTCAACAGCATCCATTGTTTTATTAGCCGCATTCTCTGTCATTTCTATGACATAATTAAGCCGCTTTTTAGCATCTGGAATAGCATCAGTCGTTATATTAGTTAAGCGAGTATCAAGCTCAAAGTTTTTAAGTGCTTCGTGCAGTTGACGAGTCAACTTCCCAACTTCAGCAAATAATTTAGACTGCTCTTGTGAAGCGGTCTCTAAAATCAACTCATTTGCTTTATCTTGCTCATCGTTTTCTAAAAAAATGACGAGTTGACGAGCTTGTTCTAACGTTATTTGAGGCGCAGCTGGTGCTGACATAAGCCTCTCCCCCATCATTAGCCTAAGCGTTCAAATACTTTTTCTAATTTAGTTTTTAATGTTCCAGCCGTAAACGGCTTAACAATATAACCATTAACGCCAGCTTGCGCTGCAGCTATTATTTGTTCTTTTTTAGCTTCTGCCGTTACCATCAATACAGGAATATGTTTTAACTTATCATCTGCACGAATTGCTCTTAAAAGGTCAATGCCTTGCATTCCAGGCATATTCCAATCTGTAACCACAAAATCAAATACTTGATTTTGTAACATAGGCAAAGCTGTAGACCCGTCATCAGCTTCTTGAACGTTAGTGAAACCTAAGTCACGTAATAGGTTTTTTATAATTCGTCTCATCGTTGAAAAATCATCAACTACAAGAATTTTCATGTTTTTATCCAAAACATCCCCCAGTGAGGTATTAACCTTAGTTTACTTACTACTAGTTTATCCAGTCATTGATTTTAGCTTTAAGCTTAATCATCGCCTGACCATGTATCTGACTTACACGCGATTCGCTTACATCGAGTATATGTCCTATTTCTTTTAAATTCATTTCATCGTTATAGTACAAAGAAAGTACCATTGCATCACGCTCTGGTAATGACTTTATTGCGCTTAGCAGAGACTCATTAAACCGGTCATTTTTAACATTATTAAAAGGTTTGTCTAGCGCTAAATCTTGGCCTACGGGAGTAATAACATCCTCATCGACACCAAGGTCTTCTATGCCTAATACTTTACTGGTATTAACATCATTTAAAATATGATGGTACTCATTGAGCGAAATTTCAAGTTTTTCAGCAACTTCTGTATCTGTTGGTTCGCGGTTCAGACTACTTTCGAGCCCAGTAATTGCTTCTGCAACTTGTCGGCTTTTACGGTGTACTGAACGAGGAGCCCAATCACCACGGCGCATTTCATCAAGCATAGCACCGCGAATACGAATACCAGCAAAGGTCTCAAAGCTTGCACCTTTTGTTGCATCAAAGTTTTTTGAAGCTTCTATTAAACCTATCATTCCTGATTGAATTAAATCATCAAGCTGAACGCTAGGTGGTAATCGAGCAATTAGATGACATGCCACTTTTTTTACAAGTGATGCATGTTTCTCAACAATCACATTTAAGTTTTGTGTTGATTGATATCCCATAGCTCTATTCACCAGTGTTGTCATAATTAGCCGTTTACTAGTTTCTCAATGAAAAACTCTAAATGCCCAGATGGTTGATTTGGTATTGGCCATTTAACTGCTTTTGTTGCCAGTGTTTTAAACGCAAGAGCGGCTGGCGAATTTGGAAAGAGTTCTACGATTACTTTTTGACGACGTGTTGCTTTGCGCATATTTTCGTCATAAGGAACCGTTGCGACTAGCTCCATTGATACATCTAAAAAGCGATCTGTTACTTTAGAAAGCTTTGCAAATAATTCGGTGCCTTCACGCATACTGCGGACCATATTGGCGACAATTTTAAACTTATAAACACCGTGCTCACGGCTTAATACTTTAATAAGTGCGTAAGCATCCGTTATTGATGTTGGTTCATCGCACACGACAACCATTACATCTTGTGCCGCGCGAGAAAAGCTCAGTACCATGTCTGAAATACCAGCGGCGGTATCTACAATTAAAATATCAAATTCGGTATTTAATTCGCTAAACGCACGAATTAGTCCAGCATGCTCAGATGGCGATAGCTCCACCATACTTTGCGAACCAGACGTAGCGGGTACAATTTTAATACCTGCTGGGCCTTCAACTAAAATTTCGTCAAGCTCACATTCACCAGACAAAACGTGTGATAAATTACGCTCTACACGTAAACCAAGCATTACATCACAGTTTGCTAAACCTAAGTCAGCATCCAGCACTAATACTCTGTTACCTTGTTGCCCTAGTGCAATAGCTGTATTTAGAGAAACATTTGTTTTCCCTACTCCACCCTTACCACCGGTTACAGCGATAACTTTTACGCCGTTGTTATTGTTTTGACTCATCTTGCGCAGGCCGCTTGCTTGATCTAATACTGTGTTAATCATACATCCCTACTGTACTTGGCGCCACTGCTTGGTGCCTTGAATGTTGTGCTTTTATTCTTTTTAGATATAATTGCTCAGCCTTTTTCACTAGTTTTTCAGCATTTGCAACACGAATATCTTCTGGTACTCGTTGACCGTTAGTAAGATACCCTATTGGAAGACGATTTTGAATCGCAATACTAATAATCTCACCCAAACTCAATGATTCATCTAACTTAGTGAAAATACAACCACTTAACTGTACTTTTTTAAAGTGACGTACTGTTTCTTGTAATACATTAATTTGTGCTGTCGCGCTTAGTACTAGGTAGCTGCGAATATCCACACGTTGGTTGCGCATTAACGTGTTTAACTGCTCAGTTAAACGTAAATCTCGTTGGCTCATACCTGCTGTATCAATTAATACTAGACGTTTATTTCGTAAATGATATAAAACTTCAGCTAATTCATTAGCATCTTTAACTTGTTTTACACCACAACCAATAATACGGCCATATGTTGCAAGTTGCTCATAGGCTCCAATTCTGTACGTATCAGTGGTTATTAACGCCACTTTATCAGCGCCATATTTTTGTGCGCCTAACGCTGCAAGCTTAGCCACAGTTGTTGTTTTACCTACACCGGTTGGACCTACTAATGCATATACACCACCTTGGCGAAGTATTTCATTATTGGTTGTTTGCATTTGATCTTCGACCATCGTTAACAATGCTTTCCAGCCTTGTTGACGAGACACATCATCAGGTACAAAACATGCCATTTGTTGTGCTACTTCTTTATCAATGCCCATACCGACTAAACGATCAACCATGCAAGCACGTGTTGGATCGCGACGCGCCATATCTTGCTGCATTAAACCCGATACTTGATGCTCTAATAACTGACGAATTGCGTTCATTTCTTCACGCATTGTTGTCATTTCTTCGCTTTCATTATTAGGTTTTTGCTGGCGAGCAGTTACTGGGCTGTCTAAATCATCAAAGTCGCTGTCTAAATCGTCAAAACCTAAGCTATCGGCTTGCGTATGAGGACGTGCAGGGGCTACATCATCACGTGCAAACATATTATTAGTAGGACGCGCTTTAGCTGCAGGTTCCTGGTAGTTATCTGTAGTATCAATACCTGATTGAGAAAACATTGACGCAAGCTCTGGGGAGCGAGGACGCGGTGATTGACGCTCTAATAAGGCTTGTAAGCTATCTGCTACTTTTGCTTGAGGTTCAGGTTTGGCACGCTGAGGTTCTGATTTTACAAAGTTGTGCATACTTTGCTGCGGCGCTTGAGCACGCGACTCTGCATTGCCTTGTGGTTGCGCTGTTGCTTTAGGGGCTGCTTTGTCATAATCAACTGCCGCTACAATTTCTACACCGTTAGCCAGCTTTTTATTTGACATAATAACCGCATCAACACCTAACTCATCTTTAACTTCTTTAAGTGCTGTGCGCATATCTTTAGCAAAAAAACGTTTAATTTTCATGATTCAACCCCTTTTAAAATCTTATTGTTGGCCTACTGAGCTAACGATCTTGATCTGTCTTTCGTCTGGTACCTCTTGATAAGACATCACTCTTAATCCTGGAATGGTGTACTTAACAAAACGAGATAACACAGTGCGTAACATTCCTGACGTTAGCAATATAGAAGGTTCACCGGCCATTTCTTGATTTTGATGAGCTTGTGTCAATGACACTTGAAGTCGCTCTGCAAGTCCTGGCTCAATACCGGCACCTTCATCGCCTGCATTTTGTAATGACTGATGCAACATCTGTTCCAACTCAGGTGCCAAGGTTATGACAGGGATTTCTGATGACATACCAACCGCATCTTGAACAATTAATCTACGCAGAGAAATACGCACTGCAGCCGTTAATACATCAGGGTCTTGGCTACGCGGGCCATACTCAACTAGGGTTTGAACAATTGAGCGCATATCGCGAATAGCAACGCCTTCATTCAATAAATTTTGCAGTACTTTTACAATTGCAGTTAATGGCAACACATCTGGTACTAGTCCTTCAACTAAGCGAGGGTGGCTTTTAGCAAGCATATCAAGCAGGTTCTGAACTTCTTCGTGCCCTAGTAGTAACGCCGCACTGTTAGTTAATAACTGGCTGATATGAGTGGCAACTACCGTGGCTGAATCTACAACGGTGTAACCTAGTGATTGAGCTTCATCTTTTTGATCTGGTTTTATCCATACTGCATCAAGACCAAATGCAGGGTCTTTAGTTTCAACGCCTTTAATTGGGCCAAATACTTGCCCTGGATTAATCGCCAGCTCGTCGCCATGTTTAAGTTCGCTTTCACCTGTTGAAACACCCATTAGCGTTATTCTGTAAGCATTAGGGTCAAGCTCTAAATTGTCGCGAATGTGCACAGGTGGTACTAAAAAGCCAAGCTCTTGAGAAAGCTTTTTACGTACACCTTTAATACGATTAAGTAGCTCACCACCTTGAGATTGATCTACCAACGGAATTAATCTGTAACCTACTTCTAGGCCAATTACATCAACTTGTTGAACGTCATCCCAGCCAAGTTCTTTTTGCTCTTGTTTATTAGCAATACCCGTTGCAGCGCTTCCACCACTGGCGGCTTCTTCAGCTTCTGCTGCAGCGGCTTTTAGTTTACTTTGCTGCGTGTAGTAAGCTAAATAACCAAGTAACGCACCTAAACTTAAAAAAGCAAAATGTGGCATACCAGGCACTAAGCCCATGATGATCAAAATACCTGAAGCAATGAAGAGAGATTTTTCGTTACCAAGTTGCTTCTTAAATTGGTCCCCCATATTGAGCGACTCATTTTGGCGTGTTACAACAATCGCAGTACCAATTGAAAGTAGTAAAGAAGGGAGCTGAGCAACTAAGCCATCACCAATGGTAAGTAATGTATATACTTCCATTGCGTCGCCAAAACTCAAATTGTGCTGAATCATACCGACAAATAAACCACCAACAATGTTGATGATTAATATAACAATACCTGCAATAGCATCGCCTTTTACAAATTTACTCGCACCATCCATTGAACCGTAAAAATCGGCTTCTCGGGTTACTTCCTCTCGGCGGTCACGCGCTTGTTCAGCACTGATAAAACCAGCGTTTAAATCAGCGTCAATTGCCATTTGTTTACCCGGCATTGCATCAAGGGTAAAACGTGCAGATACCTCAGATATACGCCCTGCACCTTTAGTAATTACCACAAAGTTAATAATGATCAGGATTAAAAACACGACCAAACCAACAGCGTAGTTACCACCAATAACAACTGAGCCAAACGCCTCAATCACCTTACCTGCAGAATCTCCTCCGTTATGACCTTCAAGTAGTACAACTCGAGTACTGGCAACGTTAAGCGCTAAGCGCATAATCGTAGCGATTAATAATACAGAGGGGAATATACCAAACTCAACCGGCTTCATCGTGTAAACGGTCACGAGTAAAACCACTAATGCGAGAGCAATATTAAACGAGAAAAGGATATCGAGTAAAAATGGCGGTAACGGTAGAATCACCATTCCCAAGGCAGCAAGCACAAGCAAAGGAGTACCTACCCCTTTGGCATAGTCTTTTTTGTCTCTGTTAAGTTGTTGTAATACCGCTTTAAAACTCATAATTCTACAATTTCAAAAAATTGACACTACATAGAATTTGCAATAACTATTCCAAGTTATTAAGTTAGCGATTTAATACTTATAGGCATCGGGGATTGGGAGCTTATTATTAAGCTTAGTTGGGCGTTTACCGCGCCCTTTATTAAAGCGCTTAAGCTGAAATACATACGCTAAAACTTGCGCAACAGCAGTAAATAGCTGATCGGGTATTTGCTCTCCTACTTCAGCCGTATGGTAAAGCGCTCGGGTCAACATAGGGGATTCTAAAATTGGTACTTCATTCCCTATTGCTACTTTTCGAATTTGCATCGCCATTTCATCAATACCTTTAGCAAGCACAATAGGCGCTCCTGCACGCTCTGTATCGTATTTTAATGCTACTGAGTAGTGAGTTGGGTTGGTAACAATAACGTCAGCGTCAGGGACATCTTGCATCATGCGGTTTTGCGACATTTGCCTTTGTGTTTGCCTAATACGCGCTTTTATTTGTGGGTCACCTTCAGAGTTTTTATACTCATCTTTAATTTCTTGCATGGTCATTTTAAGTTGTTTGTTATGGTTATAACTTTGAAATGGCGCATCGATGGCGGCAATAATAATTAAAGTGCATGAAAGGCCTAAAAACATCCAGCCTAAAATCTCTAAGGCATGAATAATATTACCTGGTGCACTTTCTAAACTTAAATGCAGTATTTCATCAAAATAAGTATTAATTAAAAACACAGCAAAACTTGCAACCAAACCAAATTTTAAAAGTGACTTTACAAGCTCAATAGCCGCTTGCGGGCCAAACATACGTTTAAAGCCTTTCATTGGCGACATTTTACTTGCTTTAGGTGCAGCGGCTTCCCAGCTAAAATTAAAACCACCTAGTAACGTATTCCCAATAAATGCAGCCAAAACTATAATTAATACAAACATAGCCATAGGAAACATTAAAGCATCTGCAACCTCTCCCCATACAGCAAACATTTTAGTGGTATCAAAGGCTTCGTTACGGTTTAAGCTAAGGGTTCGGCCCATTACATTGTATAAACCTTTGCCAATTTCAGGACCATACATCAAAAGCGATATAGCCGAAAAGATAAGTACAAACATGGTACCTAGCTCTTTTGAGCGTGCTATTTGACCTTTCTTTTTAGATTCTTCAAGCTTTTTGGATGTGGGTTCTTCTGTTTTTTCTTGCCCTGAGTCTTCAGACATGACTTTCTCCTAAGGTGAGCAACCGACTAAAGTGCACATTAGCTCAACCATTTTTAACCATTGAAACTCAAACTGAGTAACAAAGTTACCTAGTGTCGCCCAAATAATAATGAGTCCCGCTACCAAGGTAAACGGAAAACCAATAGAGAAAATATTTAATTGCGGTGCTGCGCGCGTCATAATACCAAACGACATATTAATAACGAGCATAGCCGTAAGCGGTGCAAGTGAGAGTACTAGTGCTGTAGTAAACATCCAGCCGCCCCAGGTCACTATGTCCCAGTAATGATCTACAGACCACCATGTGCCATCAATGGGTAGCACTTGAAAACTATGCACTACCATTTGAATCATCATTAAATGACCGTTAAAAGCAAAAAATAACAGGGTGGCCAAAATAAGGAAAAACTGACCTACAGCAGGCACACTCGCACCATTAGAAGGGTCAATAACCGAAGCAAAACCTAAACCGGTTTGCATCGCAAGTATTTGCCCTGCTAACACAAAAGTATTTAGTAAAAGTATAGATGCAAAACCAATAGCAACACCAATCAACATTTGTTGAATAACCACTAAAATCATCTCAAACGAAAATAAATTAGTGAATGTAGCTGGCGGTAAGACGGGAACAACAACAAAAGTTACAACAACTGATAAACCCATTTTTATACGCGTAGGAACATTTTTAGCCCCTAAGCCCGCCATAATCATAATCATTGAGCTAATGCGTACCAGCGGCAGCAAAAAATCGCTCAACCATTGAATAACGACAGCAAATGGATATTCCACATTTAACCTGCAATTTCAGGAATAAGTAATACTAGGCGAGTAAAAAAGTCCATTAGTTCTTGAGTAAGCCAGTGCCCACCAACAATTAGCGCACTAATAGTAATTAATAAACGAGGTAAAAAGCTCAGTGTTTGTTCATTGATTGACGTTGCGGCCTGAAACACAGCCACAACTAAACCAATAATTAAGCCTGGGACTACAATTGCAGACACCAATTTAATAACTAAAAACAGCGCGTCACTTAGAATATCAACAAAAATTTCCGGTTCCATGTTGTACTCCTATTGTTGAGTCATGTTAATGCTTTGCATACTAAGTCCCTAAACCAAAGCTTTTGGCTAGAGTCCCCATCACTAAGCTCCAGCCGTCTACAAGTACAAATAACATAATTTTAAACGGCAAGGACACAATCATGGGTGAAAGCATCATCATACCCATCGCCATTAATACCGAGGCGACCACTAAATCAACAATTAAAAATGGGATAAAAAACATAAAACCGATTATAAATGCGGTTTGCAGTTCACTGGTTACAAATGCCGGAATCAAGACTATTAGTGGCGTGTCTTTTGGTGAATCTAGCTGATCGTAACCGGCAATTTTAGCAAATGTTTCTAAATCTTTTAAACGCACTTGAGAAAGCATAAAGGCTTTCATTGGCTCTTTAGCAAGCTCTAATGCCTCTACTGATGTAACCTGCTCATTTAAGTAAGGTTCTATCGCTCGCTCGTTTACCTGCTGATAAATAGGCGACATTATAAAAATACTTAAAAAAAGCGACATGCCTAATAACACTTGGTTTGACGGTGTTTGCTGTAAACCAATTGCTTGGCGCAAAATAGCGAGTACAACAATAATCCGTGTAAATGAGGTCATCATAATTATGGCAGCCGGTATAAAACTCAGCGCCGTCATAATGGCTAAAACTTGTAACGTTACTGAGTAATCTTGTGTGCCATCAGCGTTTGTTGTAATAGTAAGCGCATCAATTCCCTCTGCACTTACACTCGGTACAAACACCATGGCAAAAATAATAAGCAGCCACTTTGTCATAGGTTTAATTCTTTTTATTTTGGTTTGATTGCGGGTTTAAAAGTTTACCAAATCGTTTAGCGAGTTCAGGCAGTTCTTTTTCACTTAATGGGGTTTCTAACTTGTGTAAGTAATTAATACTGTGGGGAGTTACACCAAGTAAGTGCTGAGCATTATCTATCTCAACAACCATTAAACGCTCACGAGAACCCAAAGGCAGGCTTCTGACTACTTTAAATTCATCGCTGTTAGCTAAATTTGGATTAAGCTTTTTAACAAAAAATGCCAGCACAATAATCAGTACCAGCACCATTACAAGCGACAGCACCATAGAGAGTATATCTCCAGTTGGTGTTGCCACATCTGCTTTTGAAAAAACGGAACTAGTTAAAGCAACTAATAAGCTCATCGTAGTTTTTTGATCCGCTCTACTTGGCTTATCACGTCAGTTAAGCGAATACCAAACTTGTCGTTTACTACAACTACTTCGCCATGAGCTATCAAAGTACCGTTAACTAGTACGTCTAGCGGCTCGCCCGCAACACGGTCAAGCTCAACAACAGAGCCTTGGTTGAGTTGCAGTAAGTTACGAATATTAATTTTAGAGCGCCCTACTTCCATTGAAATAGTAACGGGGATATCTAAAATAGTGTCGAGTTTTCGTTTTTCATCGCCACTCATTTCGTGTTTTGAATCACTTAACTCATCAAGCTCTGCAACATGTGCTTCGCTACTATCATCTGGACCTTCGGCTTCTGCTAATGCTGCTGCCCATTCGTCCATTGTATCTTGATCATCGCTCATACTTTTAACCTTTTAATCAATTACCAGTCTAAGTCTACACCGTCAGAGAGGTGTAAATCATCTTCTAGTTCTGCTAATTCTGCATCTGAGTCAATTTTCTTGCCGCCTTTGGTAAATACATGCAGCTCAGATTTAACTGAATCAGGTCGTTTAATTTTTTCACTAATTTGAAGCGCAACATTATCGCGAGAGCGGCCCATCTTGGCTCTAAATGTAGGTAATTCCTCAACAAATACGGTTATATGCTCAGGCATTTCAACCGGAATAATATCGCCAGTTTTGAGTTCCATAATCTGCCTTAAGGTTAAATCGACTTCAAGTAACTGAGTCGACATATCAACCTCTACATCCATTATTTCGTCGCGAAGTGCTTTGCTCCAACGTAAATCAGTATCTTCAGTATCAGATTGAACACCCGCGTCTAACAGCTCTCGAATTGGCTCAAGCATTGAATATGGAAGTGCAATATGAAAATCGCCACCGCCACCATCGAGTTCAATATGAAAAGAACTAATAACCACAACCTCGGTTGGGCTTACAATATTAGCCATAGCTGGGTTTACTTCAGAATCGAGATATTCAAACGATACATCCATAACCGGTGCCCATGCTTCTTTATAATCTTCAAAAATGATCTTAAGGAGCATTTGCACAATACGACGTTCTGTAGGCGTAAATTCTCGGCCTTCAATTTTTGCATGATAACGCCCGTCACCACCAAAAAAGTTATCTACCAAAATAAACACAAGTCGTGCTTCCATGGTAATAAGGCCGGTACCTTTCAGCGGTCTAAAACGCACCATATTTAAGCTGGTTGGAACAAACAGAGTATGGATATACTCACCAAATTTAATCATTTGCACGCCGTTAATAGACACCTCTGCGGTGCGGCGCATCATGTTAAATAGGCTAATTCGCATATGACGAGCAAAGCGTTCATTAACAATTTCCAGTGTCGGCATACGACCACGCACGATCCGATCTTGCGAAGAAAAATCGTACTGAAGCGTACTTCCCCCGCCGTCTTCACCTTCGTGTATATCTTCCTCTTCAACGTCATCAACGCCGTGTAATAGCGCATCAATTTCGTCTTGGGATAATAAATCGCTCACGCTAACCCCTTATTGCATCACAAAGCCGGTAAACAATACCCGCTCAATTACTTTGCTGCCTTCAACATCCATCAAGGCTTTTTGTACCTTTTCAAGTGCAGAAAAACGAAGTGTTTCTTTACCAGAACTCGTACTTAACTCATCGGCTGTTGTAGTAGAAAACACACTTAGTAGCGTCCCTTCTATTAGCGGAATATGTTTTTTAGCGGTTTCTTCGTTTACTTCACCACGTACTAATAACTGTACTTTAATTTGCACAATTCTGTCGCGACTTGAGCCAGGCACATTAAATACAAATGGGCGTGGCATCGCAACATATAAAGCACTGCCTATTTCAGCTGAATCACTAGGCTCAGCTGAGGGGGTATCTGCTGATATTGCAGTTTCTTCATCCAAGGTTTCAACTGACGCATCCGAACCTGACATAAAAAAGTAACCCGCAGCACCACCTATTATAAGTAGTACAGCCACTATAATTATTATGAGTTTCTTTTTGCTTTTACCGGTTTCTTCAATTTCTAAACTTGCTTCTTCAGCCATCATGATTCCTTTAATCGCAAAGGTACTTGCTTGTTTTAACTATTATAATAGCAGTACTTAGGCATAGTAATCTATTGATGATGAAGTTTGTTGTCGAGAACTTTGTGCAGTGTTATTTGCTTGCTCGTCGTTTTCATCATTAACTGACTTATTATTAGCCAAATTACCTTGAGTTCCACCTTCACTGTGCTCAGCAGTTTCACCACCTGATTGTCCATAAGAAATAGTGCTTTCACCAAGCTCTAATCCCTGTTGCGCTAACATTTCACGTAAGCGCGGCATTGATTGTTCAAGTGCTTCTTTGGCTTGCTGGTTTTGTACTACAAAGTTTATATGTGCTTGTTCTGCATCGCTACGAATACGTATTTGCATACTGCCCATTTCGGGAGGATCTAAACGAATTTCTGCTTCTTTGTTATTAATGCTCAGCATTGAGCTGACGCGCTCTTGCAATAATTTAGCTGCATCACTTTTAACAATATTAATTGCCTGCATTACGCCAGGATCAATACTTACTTGCTTAACTTGCGATGTACTTTGTAATTGTTGAGTTTGTATTATTTGGGTATCAAGTAAGCTCTGCTCGTAACTTAATGAGTCGTATTGGCTTAATGTGCTCGTTTGCTGAGTATTTAAAGCAGCTGTAATTTGCGTAAATACTTGTGCTACGCGTGCAGGTGTTTGTTCTGCAGTTATTTTTTTAAGGCCATCTTTTTGTAATTCTTCAAGTGATTTTAATAAATCATCACCCTCAGCTGAGGTTGTTACGGCTTTATTTAAATCAGCCCCTTCGTTTGTCGATGTCTTTAAGCTTAACTTTTGTGGATTATATACTGTATTAGGAGTCTCTGACGCTACAAACGTTTTTGAGTCTGATTTAGCTGTGTCGGCAAGTCCTATTTCAATTGAAGCTTTTAACTCATTAACTGCTTGCTTAAGCGCTGACAACTGTTCGCCTTTAGGCTGCTCTGTTTTAATATAAGCGTTTAATTGCGTTAATAAGCTTTGTTTTTCAGCTGTATTAAGTGAATTTATTTCTGTGCTAAAAGAGTGTTTAGTTACTTTGCTCTGTGCTTTTTCGTTATCAGTAATAAATTGCGCAAGCATTTGCTTGAGATCAGCAGTACTGCTAGTCGCGCCGTTCATTGAATCAGTATTTTCTAACACCTTAACTTGCATATTAAGTTGTGAGCGCTGCTCTGGCGTTAAACTAGCAATAACATTATTAGCTTTAATTAAGCTCGCATCTTTAGCTATTAAGGCGTCAATTGCTGCGCCTTTTTCGCTCTCAGATGTCTGTGAACTTGTTTGCATTGTTTCTGATTCAGTTAAAGAAGGTGTCGCTACAGATGGAACCACTGGCGTAGGCACTGGTGTTGGCAACACTATATTTTTTGCACTTTTATCAACGGATTTATCTTGAGCTAATTGTCCCTTAATATCCATTGAAACTAATTCAGTGTCATCAACTATAGAGCCAAAACTGTCATCGGGTTTTTTACTTATAGGGTTTAATGGCCCTTCAATTGCCTCAGCAACAGCACTTTTACGATGCTTTCCTTCATTTAATGGTAATGAATTTAAAGATGGTGAGCTTAAGTTATCGCTTTTTGAATCAGTTAATTTAGCCGCTTTAGAGTCTACACTAGTGGCAATCGGGTTTTGCACTACACTCGCTGCATTCGCTTCTTCGCCACTTGCATTAGCTGATGCAATTCCTGATGTGCTTTTTAATTCTGTGTTTTCTATTTCGGTATTCTCTACCTGTGTAGCTTCTAGCTCTGCATTGTCTGATTCTAAACTGTTAGTTGCATCGAACGGCTTATTGACCGAAGTGCTCATTGCTTGTGCTGAATTAATTTGATCAAGCATCTCAACAGACACAAAAGTAACTTCGTCCGTTGTTTCTTCATCTAGCTTTACGCTCAGGTTTTCATTTTTTTCTGGCTGTTTATGCTTAGGAATAGCAATCGAGTTTTCGGCATCGGGATTTTTATTGCCTTTAAGCAAAGACTCCATAGAGTTATGCGCTTCGTTTAGCTGGCTTAAAAACTCCGCGCCTAAATCGCCTTCACTATTAGCTAAGCTATTGTCTTTAAAGGCTAACAAAGAGTCTTTTTCAGAAGAAACTAAAAACGAAATGTTATTCATCGCCATAAATCACCTAATACCATTACGGCAATATGCCACCGCATACCGCCAAAAGTTGAATCCCACTAAGTAATAAAGCAATTAGCGTGCCTGAATTACAAAGCTTTACGACGTTGAAAAAACTGATTAGCTGAAAATTCATCTAACATTTTTTGCTCATTTTTAGCCATTAACGCATTTGCTTTAAGTTTTTGATTTTCGATTAATTTGGCGACTGCTTTAGCTTTAATTTGCTGCTTAAGCCATAGCGTTTTACGTTGAGTAACAACTTGCTTAGCGGTATTTACCGTACTTGCTTGTTGGCGAATTGCTTCTTCAATTTTAGCTATAAAGGCATGATACTGCCCAAATCCGGCACTAGATAAACCCGACTTACCTTTTAGGTGCAACTGCTGAGAGTACTCAAGTCTAAAATTATTTAAACCTTGTAGCTTTTGTTGATTCGATTGCAAGTTTTGATTAGCTTGTAAGTAACTCATGCGCAAACTTTCTTCTTTGTCATTTTCAATTTTGAGCAATAAATCGAGTTTATTTTTAGCCATTATGCTTGTCCTAGTAACTGAGCAAGACCTTGCAGACCATCATCGTAGCTAATGACATCTCGCATACCTTGTTGTAAAAATGCATTTACTCTTGGCATCATATTTATGGCTTGGTCGAGCATTTGATCGGTCCCTTTTTGATAGGCACCTAAAGTAATCATGTCTTTGTTTTGTTGATACATTGAATATACTTGCTTAAGCACTCGGGCTTGTTGCATATGTGGCTCAGAAACAACTTGAGGCATAACACGCGAAATCGACTTTTCTATATCTATAGCGGGATAGTGCCCGCTGTCGGCTAAATCACGCGATAATACAATGTGGCCATCTAATATAGCTCGCGCTGCATCAGCAATAGGGTCTTGCATATCATCGCCTTCACTAAGCACTGTAAAAAAGGCAGTAATTGAACCTTGCCCTTCTCCGCCATTACCGGCGCGTTCTACTAGTGCAGGTAATTTAGCAAACACCGAAGGCGGATAACCTTTGGTTGCCGGCGGTTCGCCTACAGCAAGCGCAATTTCACGTTGCGCCATTGCGTAACGCGTTACCGAATCGAGTAACAATAATACGTTTAAACCCTGATCTCTAAAATACTCTGCAATAGTTACGGCGCTCTCGCAGCCTTTTAAACGCATAAGTGGTGATGAATCAGCGGGTGCTGCGACAACAACTGAGCGTTTGCGTCCTTCTACACCGAGTATTTCTTCAATAAATTCTTTTACTTCGCGGCCACGCTCCCCCACCAAGCCAACAACAATAACATCGGCTTCACTACCTCGGGTCATCATACCCAGTAGTACAGATTTACCCACACCAGAGCCTGCAAACAAGCCCATACGCTGGCCTTGCCCTACTGTAATTACCGAGTTTATGGCACGCACGCCTACATCCATAGGCTTAGTGATTGGTCTTCTAGAAAGCGGGTTTATAGTATTTTGCGCAAACTTTAAATGATGCTCAGCATTAATTTTACCAAGGCCATCTAGCGGTCGCCCTAAACCATCCACCACGCGGCCTAATAAGCTCATCCCTACAGGCAAACCTAAGTTATTAACTTGAGGAATAACACGCGCACCAGGTAGTACACCAGAAATATGGTCGTTAGGCATTAAGTACAAAGTTTGGTCGTTAAAACCGACTATTTCGGCGTCTACAAAGCCGTTCATGGTTTCTATTTTACATTGGCTACCAACGGGTGCACGTAAACCTCTAGCCTCAAGGGTAAGGCCAACAACACGCGTTAAAATACCTGCTACAGCAGGCGCTGGGGTTTTAATATGTTGTTGATATTGAGATAAGCGTTCGCTTAAAGGTGCACGTTGAGTTGACATAACACGCCAATAAAATAGTTAGATACCACTATTATGCAAAAAACTATCCAACGTTTCTTTGACACGTGTTTTTAGAGTCATATCGAGTGACGATTGCGCTGTTTTAACTTCACAGCCACCGCGTTCAAGAGTGGGTTCTGCCATTAGTTGCCAGTTATTGTCAATAATGGTTTGTTCGCCGTAGCTCTCTTTTATGAGTTCTAAGTCTTCGGGGTTTAAATGGATTCGTACTTTTTCTTGCTCCGCATTAAGTGAATTAATACTTTGCTTTAACGTGTGTAAAATCACATCTGGCGATGTTTTTACTTCTTGATAAATAACAGCTTCCGCCAACATGCTAGCAAGTTGTACTAATTGCTTCTCAGCTTGTTCGTCCACTTTATCTAGCGGTGCAGTTAGCCCCTCTAAAATGGCTTTTAAACTTGTTAACTGCTCTTCAATTAATGGTTTTACATCTTCAAGGCCTTGTGTTTTACCTTGCTCTAACCCTTCTTTGTAACCTGCTTCTTTACCTTCGCCAACGCCTTTTTCAAAGCCGTCTATGTAGCCTTGCTCATGACCTTGTTTGAGGCCTTCTTCGTACGCGTCTTGTCTAATGCGTTCAAGCTCAACCATGGTAAGCGCAGGGAGTTCTGGCTCTTGTGGCTCATCAATTGGCATTTCTTCAGCTAATTCTTTTTTGTACAGCTCACTAAGCGGTGTGCCGTAAGCTGTAGAGCGATTGCCAAAGCTGCTCTCATCTGGTGCTACATCCGGTATAGCCCAGTTTTTTAATAGTTCATCTGCTTCATCAGCGTGAAGAGTGCGCCCTTTGAGTTTGCTCATGGTTTACAGGAACTCCTCGCCACCGCCGCCGCCCAGCTGAATTTCACCTGAGTCAGATAAACGACGCGCTGTTGATAAAATCTCTTTTTGCGCCGCTTCTACTTCACTTATACGAACAGGTGCCATAGCTTCTAAATCATCAGCAAGCATTTCGGCTGCACGCTTAGACATATTGCCCAGTATTTTATCTTTAAGGGCATCGTCGGTGCCCTTAATTGCTTTCATTAATACGTCTTGTTGTACTTCTCGTAGGATTGCTTGAATACCACGGTCTTCAACATCCATTAAGTTTTCAAACACAAACATTAAGTCTTGAATTTGCTGCGACATCTCTTCGTCATGTTCACGAATAGAATCCATTAACTGCCCTTCTACGTTGGTATCTAGGTAGTTCATAATATCTGCAGCAGCTTTTAAGCCGCCCATTTTAGCAGCTTGCGCACCTGCTTGGCCGGCAAATTGTTTTTCCATGATTTCGTTTAGCTCTTGCAGTGCTGCTGGCTGAACTTCTTCAAGGTTTGCAATACGCATAGTTAAATCTAAGCGTACTTTTTCAGGGAACTGAGCAATAATCTCAGCTGACTGTTCTGGCTCTAAATACGATAATACAATGGTTTGAATTTGTGGATGCTCATTACGAATAATGTTTGCTACCTGCTTAGAGTCCATCCATTTTAATGAATCCAGGCCTTTAGCGCCTGAGCCCATAACAATTTGGTCAATAAGGCTAGCAGCTTTGTCTTCACCAAGAGCGGCTGTAAGCGCTTTTTTAATAAAATCTTCTGACTGAAAACCAATGGTACTAAAGCTTTGAATTTGCTCTATAAACAAGTTGTGTACAGCGCTTATTTTAGCTTGTGATAAATCCTGTAGCCCAGCCATCGCCATACCCACTTTTTGCACCTGTTTAGGTTCTAAGTGTTTAAGGATTTGCGCGGCATCTTCTTCTGATAAACTCAAAAGTAATATAGCGGCTTTATCTACCCCATCTAGCTTATCAACATCAAAGGCTGGCGGGAGTTGTTTTTGTTCTTGATCAGTCATCTTCTGTTAACCACGCTTTCACTACTTGTGATGATAGTTCTGGTTCGTTAGCTACAAGGGCACGAATTGCTTTAAGTAGATCTTCGTCGCCATGTAAATCCGGTAACTGCAGTGTACCATCACTTGAGAAACCAACCGAAGCAGAATCAAAGTCTTTATTTAGCATATCAAGCGTGTTGTCGCCAATATCTACGCCTGAGCTTAGTGCATCTTCGTCGTATTCTTCTAGTGTATCGTCTGGGTAAATCAAGCGTTTAAGCATTGGTTTTACCACTGCCATTATTAATACAATGATAACTAAGGCGCCCAATACAAGGCGGGCTATTTTCATAAACCAGTCTTGTTCCCACAGTGGCACTTCTATAGCTAAATCTGTTGCTTCACGTACAAACGGCACTGTTACTACTTCAAGTGCATCACCACGTTGCATATCAAAGCCCACACCGCCTTGTAGTAAGCGACGAATATTTGACAATGCTTCAACCGAGCGTGGAGCCATGGTTGTTTCGCCGTTTTCTCCCACTTTAGGAATATAGTCAACAGCAACCGATACGCTTATTCTGCGTATAACACCACTTTGTTGGCGCTTGTGCGAAATGGTAGTATCGAGTTCATAATTACGTGTAGCTTCTTTATGGCTACGTGTTGGAGAAGTAGCTGTGCCTGCACCACCTTGCCCCGCAACCTCAGGAATATTTGAATTTAGCGGTGGCTGATTTGTAAGCGCACCTGGAATACCAACAGCTAGGCCGCCAATGTTATTTTCTTCAAATGTGGTTTCGCTTCTAACCGCTGGTAAGTCTGGGTTATAACGCTTTTGAGTTTCCTCAATCGAGCTAAAATCCATACTCAAATCAACTTGAGCTGTATAGTTTGCAAGCCCAACAACCGGTATTAAAATACTGTCTATTTTTTCAAGATACTCTTGTTCGCGCTTACGTTCTAAATCGTATTCTTTACGAGAGCGTGCTGCTAATGAGCTTTGCGAACCTGAATTTAATAATCGACCATTTTGGTCAGTAACCGTAACACGTGCAGGCTCTAAGCCTTGTACTGCTGAAGCAATCATATCAACAACAGAGTCTACCTCTTCACGGTCAAGTGAGCGGCCACGCTTAAGTGTTAATACAACAGTAGCGGATGGTTTTTTCTCTCTGCGGGCAAATACGTTTTCTTTAGGGATGGCTAACAATACTTTGGCGCGAGTAATGTTATTTAGCTCTTCAATAGTGCGGGCAAGTTGTTGCTCGCGGCCATGTTTAAGGCGTTCGCGCTCTAAGCGTTGGCTTACACCAAAGCCCATATCTTGCATAATTATGTCGGAGCCAGATGCAGGGCCTTGCTCTAACCCTTCGCGGGTCATTAGCAATTTAATGTTTTGGTATTCGCTTTCATCAACCGAGACAACATTGCCATCAAGTTGATATTCAATTTTTTGCGCATCTAAAAAGTCTAATGTTTGAATAAGCTCTTCTGTTTGCATTTTGCCTAACGGGCGCATATCTGGCTGACGAGCCCAAATAATAATGAAAATCGCGATAGCTAAACAAATCGCTAATGCTATTACCAGTGTTACTTGGCGCAATACATCAACACCACTTAAAGCACTTAAGTAGCCTGACTTTTGTTCTTGTTGATCATCACCACCACTTTGGTCGATACCGCCGCCAGCAAGTGCTAGGTCTGTAGATTGGTTAGATTGCGCCACAATAATTCTCCACTACCTAATTAAACAGGCATGTTCATGATTTCTTTATAAGCTTCAACAAGTTTATTACGAACCTGTACTGTAGCCTCAAAAGCAACTGACGATTTTTGAGAAGCAATCATCGCCTCAGCAAGCGATACACTTCGATCACCCATTTCAACCGCTTTTACTTTTTGACCTGCATCTTGCTGTAGACCGTGCACTGTATTTAGTGCATCACTTAGCATGTCGCCAAACTGGGAAGTAGAAGTAGGCTGAACTTGAGTCGGCAATTTATTTATTTGATTATTACGGCCGGCTTCTAAAGCCATTGATTGCATTTCTTGAAATACAGCACTGTTTTGAATTTTCATAATTTATCTCTGACACGCAGTGAACTCTTACAAGTAATAAAGCACAAAACATGCCAAATAATTAATTGTTAAAATACATGCAGTTAGCTTTAAATTATGTGAGTCAGAGTTTTGACAACCCTAAGTTCGCAGCGCAAACTTAGGGTTTATAGGAGGTTATGCAGGAAGTGAAATACCTAAATCGCGCATTTGCGCTAGTTTATAACGTAAAGTTCGTGGGCTTATGCCCAACGTTTCGGCAACGTCTTTACGCTTACCTTGGCAACGTGCAAGGGTTTCTAAAATAATGCGATGCTCTTTATCTTTAAGCTCATCTTTATAGCTACCGGTATCTGCTGCTAGTAAACCTTGTTTAGGCTCATCCTCGGCATGCAATTTTTCATCGTAGTATGCCGAGCTTAGCGTGCTTTTATCAACGCCTTTATTTACGTGAGCCACTTCTGTTGGCGCCGGTGCCAATGAAGGCTCCATAACAAAGTTATTAGCTACTAAGTTTTCAATAAAAATAGCATGCTCGTTTATTGTATCGCCACTTCGCAGTATAAGCGCACGCTGTATAACGTTATCAAGCTCGCGCACATTTCCAGGCCACGCGTGGGCCAGTAACTTTTGCTCGGCAGCTTTATCTAAATACGCCATGGGCTCTTTACTTTTACTGATATGGCGCTCAATTAAATGCTTAGCCAATACAATAATATCGCCAGGGCGTTGGCACAATGGTCGCCACATAAGTGGAAAAACATTAAGCCTGTAATATAAATCTTCTCTAAATTGGTTTTCAGACACGGCTTCTTTTAAATCACGATTACTGGTTGCCAAAATACGTACATCAAGCTGAATTGTTTTACGACCCCCTAAGCGCTCTACTTCACGCTCTTGCAGTACGCGTAACAGCTTTGCTTGTAGCCCTAAGTCCATCTCTGTAATTTCATCAAGTAAAATAGTGCCGCCTTGTGCTTGCTCAAACTTACCCGGACATGCTTGAATCGCGCCTGTAAAAGCCCCTTTTTCGTAACCAAATAAAGTGGCTTCGAGCATATTTTCAGGAATAGCCGCGCAGTTAATCGCCACAAATGGCTCATTACAACGACTCGACTTATCATGAATATAACGAGCGAGTACTTCCTTACCTGAACCACTTGGGCCAAGTACCATTACACTTGCATCAGAGCGTGCTACTTTACTCGCAAGCTCCAATAATTGAATACTAGTTGGGTCGGCAACAATAGGTCCGTCGGTTTCTTTTGCTTTTTCAGGCAAATAACGGCTCACCATATTTAACAGCACTTCAGGTGCAAATGGTTTAGCCATGTAGTCAATTGCACCTAGGCGCATGGCCTCTACAGCATCGTCAATTGTGGCGTACGCCGTCATCATCAATACAGGTAAATCAGGGTGGTTTAATTTAATACTGCGTAGTAAATCAAGTCCACTCATTGCGCCCATTTGCACGTCGCTTACAACAAGCGAAAATTGATCTTTTTTAAGCAGTAACATTGCTTGCTCAGCACTGCTCGCTGCAATACATTCAATACCCGACATTTCAAGGGTATCTATTAAGGCTTCACGAAGCCCAGCGTCATCTTCGACAACTAAAATAGTGTTACTCATAATGAACCCTTTAATTTAGATGCTGCCTTAATAGGCAGTAACAAGCTAAAGCAGGCACCACCATGCGTATTATTAGTCACATCAACACGGCCTTGGTGTGCATTAGCAACCGAACTCACTACAGCAAGCCCTAAGCCTGTGCCCTGACTTTTAGTAGTAAAAAATGGTTCAAAAATTTTATCGCTTTGGCTTAAATCAACACCTGGGCCATTGTCGCTCACACTAATACGAACCATATCTAAATCTTTTAAATCTCTTTGTGCGCTAATTTTTACTTTTGCACCGCCACCAATAACTTGAATACTATTGTGCACAAGATTTTGAATAGCACTGGCCAATGCCGTTTTATTACCGACTATTTGTATATCTGGCTCTGGTAAGCTTACATCCAGTTCACTTTCATTAAGTGCGACCATCGCATCAGCGCCCGCTTTAACTTCTGTTAAAAGCTGCTGCATTGAAACTTGCTCAACCACTTGCTGATCGCCACTTTTAGCAAATAAAAGCATGTCGTTTACTTGAGTTTCTAAATCTTTTAAACGCGACATTAACTTTGTTTGAAAGTTATCGCGAGATGCTTCGGGTAAGCGCTTTGACCCTAAATTAGCAGCGTAAAGCATAGCGGCTGAGAGCGGCGTACGTACTTGATGGGCTAATGACGCAACCATTTTACCCAGCGCACTTAAGCGCTGCATATGTGCAACACGTTTTTGTAAGCGGCGGGTTTCGGTTAAATCCGTCATTAAAATAAGTTGCCCAGGCTCTGGTGCTAAAGCGGTAATATCAAGTTTTATTAGGCGCCCGTCTTTTAAAGACACTTCGTGACCATCATCTTGATGCGGCCTAAAAGAGCGCTGAATAACATTAAACCAGCGTTCGCCTTCAAGTGGCTCGCCAAGCATATCAATCGCTATTTGATTCGCTTTTGCAATCAACCCTTTGCCATCAAGTACAACCACGCCTGCTGGCATTGTATCAACCAAATGCGAAAGCCAACTTGCTTGCTTGCGCAGATCGCTTAATTCACCAATGTACTCCTCTTGAAGTAAACATGGGTTATACTGATTTGCAGAAAAAAACTGTGGTTTTAGCACGCTAGCAAGGGCCATAATCAAATCTCGAATTGATGTAGATATATGTCTAAATGCACGATTTATACCAAAATTTATTTGCATACTTATCATTAAGTTACATCAACAATTTGAGCGACATAAAAATGACGCACGCAAAAAGGAATAATAATGAGTGAGCAAATAAAGTGCCGTTGCCCGTGGCTCGACACCGCTAAACCCGACTACGTTATTTACCATGATGAAGAATGGGGCGTCCCCCTTTATGATGATACAAAGCTGTTTGAATTTATCACGCTTGAATCCGCGCAAGCCGGCTTAAGCTGGTACACAATTTTAAAAAAGCGCAGCGGTTATAAAAAAGCATTTGCTAATTTTGATGTAAAAAAAGTATCACAATTCACACAAGATGACGTTGAGAGACTAATGCTTGATGAGGGTATTGTGCGCAATCGCTTAAAAATTTCGGCAACTGTTAACAACGCAAAGCGCTTTATAGAAATACAAAAAGAATTTGGAAGTTTTAGTAACTACCAATGGCAGTTTGTGGGTAATAAGCCGATTATAAGTAATTTAAATAACGTTGAGGACTACCCTGCAATTACAGAGGCATCAACCGCATTTGCGAAAGATTTAAAAAAACGGGGTTTTAAGTTTTTAGGCCCTACAACGGTTTACGCTCATATGCAGGCCTGCGGTATGGTTAACGATCACAGTAATGATTGTTTTAGAAAAGAAGAAATTATTAAGGCTTTTAGTGGGTGAGTGATTTATAGCTATAAAAGTGATTTGTTCACGAAGAGGTTAAGAGACGCTGCGCTTTAGAGAAGTAACGCGTAGGTTGACTATGGTTTCTCATTTACCCTCGTTTTTCTCTTTGTGAGATGGCGTTTTATTTAAGTGATTAAAAGTCTCGTTTTTCACGCATGCAAGTCTAGTGTCTACAACAAAAGTAAAAACCGTGTAGGTGCGAATTTACTTCGCGCTCTTGCTAATATTTTTAAGTAAAGTGCGGTATAAAACCGCACCTACAAAACGAGGGGTTATTTATCTACTGTGTTTGGCCAATTTATAACTAAACACTGACAGCTGCTTTTAAACCTTAATCCCGTGATAGATTATACTTTTTCATTTTCTCAACGAGTGTGGTTCTGCGTACACCTAATATTTCTGCAGCGCGAGCTACAACGTAATCATAGCGCTCTAGAGCTTGGGTTATTAAGCTAATTTCAAGCTCTGCTAAATAATCTTTAAGTTCAATACCATCATCAGGCAATAGCCCACTACCCGCTTGGCTAAACTCAGCGTCTGGCTCACTTTCGTCATCACTGAAACCGGTGCTAAATATATCGTTAAAGGCGTCTTTTTCCATTAACTCTTCGGGGTATTCTGGCTCGTAGGCTTCAACTTCAATGTAACGATATTTATTAGGTAAATCGGGAATATCGACCACTTTTTCAGGAAACATAATAACCATACGCTCCACTAAGTTAGCAAGCTCACGAATATTACCAGGCCAAGCATGTTCTTTTAAACTCTCAACTGCGCGTTCTGTAAACTTAGCAGTAGAACCTGTTTGCTCGTTAACACGGCGCATTAGCTCTTTTAAAAGCAGCGGAATATCATCAGCTCGCTCACTTAGCGATGGGTTTTCGATAGGAAATACATTTAAGCGGTAATATAAATCTTCCCTAAAACTGCCCTCTTCAATCATTGTTTCTAGGTTACGATGCGTGGCCGCAATAACGCGTACATCAGCCTGAATAGCCTTTGTACCACCAACACGCTCGTAGCTGCGTTCTTGCAATACTCGCAGCAATTTAACTTGCATTTGCAGTGGCATATCGCCTATTTCATCTAAAAATAGCGTCCCACCTTGCGCGAGTTCAAACCGCCCTTTTCGAGCCGATATAGCACCTGTAAACGCGCCTTTTTCGTGGCCAAATAGTTCACTTTCGAGCAGCTCCGCCGGAATAGCACCACAGTTAACAGGTACAAAAGGGCCATTAATACGCTTTGAAAGCAGGTGTACATTACGGGCAACCACTTCTTTACCAGTGCCTGATTCGCCTAAAATTAAAACATTAGCGTCGGTTTTTGCCACTTGTTCAATTAAAAAGCGAACATCTTTTACGGCCTCTGTTTCACCAACTAGCCCATCAAAAATTTTATGCGGTTTAGTATGCTTATGCTCATTAGGCAACATTCGCTGATACTGCTGGCAATCGTGAAGTAACTGAGTTGTCACTTCGTGATTAAATGGCTCGCAAATAAGCCCCACCACATTAGCTATACTTAATAGTGGTTTTAGCGTTTCGCCAATTAATAAAAACGGCAATGTTGGATAGCGTTTAATTAAGCTTTCGTGGTCAAGCGATTGCAACGCTCCTAAAATAATCATGCATTCTTGCTGCTGATATTTTTTGCATTCTTGTTCAAAGCAGTCTTCGCTTAATAGTTGAGCAGCTTCACCAATAAAGCCAAGTGAAGCATTTAATCCTATTGCGCGGTTGTTATTATTATCTAAAATCAAGATCATATTTAGCGAGCCGTACTTTCACTAATTTGTATAATTAGTTAAATTGTAAGCCAGTTCAGCATGGATGCAAGTGATAGCGGCAGTTTTTTGACATAAACGCCAAAAAACAGACACTTTTCGATTAATATATTAATTATCTGTAGGTAAAGATTACTTCGCCTACCAAAGTGAATTACAAATGGTAGACACTAGGTTAAATGCACTTTAGTTTTTTAATTAAATACAGAGTTCAAAATTTGCATAACCTGAGTTTAAATTTTTTATTTAAACCACTAACTAAGAGTCGCACTTTGGGTGCAAGCCCCAAAAACTGTAACCAACTTTACAAAACTAAACTCTTAAAGTGGCGCTAACTAAACTTAGCAGTATAATTTTCTTTTATAGCTTCAAGGTAGTTGCAAACTATTTGCGCACTAGTGTAATAGTTATTTATTGCTAACTGTTCATCCTGGTCGCTATACAAAGAATTTATTAACATTGAGTGAGTGTGTAAAAGTGTGCCGCGTAACAACTCATCAAAGTAACTGATAGTGGTATTATGAAAGCTTGTAAGCCTATGAAGCTGCTCATCAAGTGTATCTAATACCGCTTTAATAGAGGTCGGTCGACTAGACAGTTGCTCAATGTATAAATCACATAGATCTATAAACAAAGTTACATCGTTTTGAAGTGCAACAAAGGCATCATCAGTGTAATTTTCTGAACTCTTGATATTTTGAACAATATGCGCAACAAGTGTGCTTTTATTTTCAATTGGACTACTAATCAAAGAGCTTGTCCGTGTAGGCACAGTACCTTCAATGTATGCACCATCACTGCAGTTTCTCACCTGTAGATGTTTATTTTGCGCTAAGGTTCTTTCAAGTACTGAGTGAGAATACTTAAAAATTTCATCTGTTTCAACGAAAATACCTGATTCAAAATTGCTTTTTAATTTGTGCTTTGCTTTATGTGTATACAAACCTGAATCTCGTTCACCATCATAATAAACACTATTTTTAGAATGATGCTGTTCGGATTTATAACCCATATCAACACCAAATAGAGTAATATCGGTAAAACCTATTTTTTCACAAAAAGCCAACGCACAATTACTTACTGTTGGATTACAATTTACTAGTAAAGCCGGTTTTTCTTGAGACCCTAGGCCTTGTACAAAAATTTTACTACTCGCTTCCCCCCACTTCACACCTTGTACTTTATCTTCAAACATAGCAAACACAGAAGGTAAAACAGTATTTAAAGCTAAAAGGGTAATACCACTAAAAAACTCTTTATCGTAAAAAGAAGTCAATACATCATGTGTTACCTGGCAACGTTCCATCTCACAATGGAAGTCTGGCTTTAATCCATATTGATGCAAAGCACTGAGAGCCGTGCCACAGCTTATAATAATTGCGTTATCTTGATGCTCTATAAGCCATTTTATATCTGCATCTAGCGATGGCCCATTTGCAATTAGATATACAGGAATATTCTTTAACTCATCTAAACCGTCAGCTTTAAGAAAAGGCACATTAAAATTTCTAGAAAAATTATCTATACTTAGTATTGAGTCATCGTAGAACCCGAACCCTAATATATTACCAACAAATTGTTGCGATAGCTGTTTTGCAACACGATCTAGGTAATCGTCATGGTAGTGTTTATATAAAAAACTGTATCCTGAAAAAAAGCGGCCAAACCTTTGAAATACGGACTCTACCTCTTTTGTAATACCCAGTTCAGTATCAAACTCACCAACGCTAAAATGCAATTCAGTATTATTTACATTAAGCTGCTCAAAAATGTGCGACCAATCAGTTAAAAATAAGCTTAAATAAAGAAGATCAATATGAGGCTCATAAATATAGAGCTTTTTCACTATATGGTCACTTAAGATAGAGTGAATATGATAACCGCAACCTATTCCCATTAGCATTAAAGTTGGCAAAACCTTAGGTAGTCGATTACTTTTCTTTTGCTCGTTCTGCTGTTGTAAATTAACAGCAAGCTCATTTAAAAAATGACTATGAATAAATCCATCATTGATTTTTTCTCGGACAGAAAACTTGTTAGTTAGCACAACTGGGTTATCTTGAAAGCTTAAATACTGTACATATGAATCTTGATAAATATCATGTTTATATAGGTTTATTTTTTCTTTAGTGTCATAAACATTAACTTTTCCGTCTTCCATATGCAACTCAAAGCGGGAGAGCTGATAATTTAAAAAAGTATTGTAAATATCAGGATAAATAGCCTCAAAAGCTAACATATTAGATTGAAACATTTTTTCTAAATCAAAATCAGGCCTTATAAAATCTTTTAATTTAGCCTCGTATTTTTTTCTATTTTCAATCTGTGTCTGTAAAAATGATTGATAGCGCTCAAGTTCATCTAACTTTTCATTTATAGCCGATGTTAGGTCATTCATAATTACTCGCTTCCTTAACTATTGAGTAAGCTTTTAGCTGTTTTTTCTTTTTTTGCATTGAGATAAGTAACATATGCAGCCTTACTTTTTCATCACCTAACAAGTCATAATGCTTTTGAGTTTCTGCTTGGAACTGCACCATAAACTTACTGACAAACGCCTTACTTTCTGGTTCGAGGCTACTGGATAGCTCAAGTAATTCGGCTAACAAGTTGTTTTTCTTTTCTATAACCTCTGCTAAACCGCTATAGTCTTCAGCCTTTGTCATAGAGCGCTCATCTTTAAGTAAGTTTTTTAGGCACTCACTAAGCTGCATCGCCTTATAATTGAGAGACTTATCCACTTACAAACCACTTTGCTCTAAAAGTGCAAAACCTTTTTGTTTGTCTTCCTCTGTAATACCATCCCAAGCTTCTTTTATAGGCGAAAACAGCTCCTTTATTTCATCTAAAATATATATCGAATTTTGTGTATTCGCTTCTGATAATCTAATAACTAAATAATCATAAAGAGCATTTAAATTATCAGCTATATCACCACCTTGCTTTAAATTTAATCCTCCTTTTAATCCACCTATAATACCAATTGCTTTTTTAATACTATTATTTCTAGACTCAATATCTGAACGCTGAATAAAAACTTTAGCCTGATATACTTGAGTTAAAAATTCTCTCATCAAAATTTGAATAACTTGATGAGGATTGGCTTCTGAAAGAGAAAGTTCTTTTTGAGCTTTTTTGTAGGTGTTTACACGTAAGTTCATATTATTCCTATTAATTATCACTTGATACACTTGTTAATATACTTGATATATAAGAGCTAGAAGTTTGGTATTGTGCAATTATGCTATCTAAAGACGCATACTGGCTTCGTAGTGATGCTTCAAGGTTTATAAGCCTTTCACTCAAAGTGTCTCTGTCTGTTTCAACTTTTTCTAAAGACACATTAAGACTCTCTTCTCTTTTTAATAAAGATCCACCACTACCGGTGTAAAGTTCAATTAAGCTATCGACCTTATTTACTAGACCATCGTCACTGCTAAAAAAGCTTTGTAATGAGCTATACCTATCAGAGATCGTACTATTTAGTAACTCTTCACCACTTTGTAATGTGCCAATACCTAATGTTGATATTTCCATCTCACCTTCACGGTTAAAGTTAATACCTATTTCTAATAATGACTGTATCTCTGTAGTACCACCTAGATCATTAGTAAACATTCTTTGCAATTGTTGTTCCACAGTTCTAACGGTACTGTCTGATGCTAAAGACCCAGATGAAGCATTTGACACTGTATCTAACTGCCCTTTAAGAACATTATAAGCATCAACAAACTCTTGCAAACCCTCTTTTACAACTCCTTCATCTACAGAAACACTAAACTCTTGGGGTTGAGTAGTTACTGATTTAAGAGTTATTGTAGTACCTTGTATTTTATCACTTAATTCATTAGTGGAGCTACTTACAGCCTGGTCGTTAATTAATGCCTTTGCGTCCTGTGATTGTTGTTGAATAACCATGCCTGAACTGCCATTAGGAGAACTCGTTGCTATGGCAGCAAGTGAATCATCATCTGATGTAACTGTAAGTGTATTACCGTCACCAGAGATGGAAGAGCTAAATGTTAAAACTGCGCCGGAGTCACTATTTACTATATTCGCACTAACACCAAAGTTTTCACTCTCTTTATTTATTTTATTTCTTATATCTTCGAGGGTATCTGCGCTTTCTATATTTACTGTAAATTCAGAACCACCTGCATTAAACGTTAAATTGCCAGTGCCAATAGTGCTATTGGAAGTTCCTAATGCTGCAGATTGTAATTTAGAGCCCTTTGCTAATTGCAGCACTTCGACAGAAAAGTCTCCAGATTGCATAGAGCTTCCTACTTCTACTTCAAATGCTTGCTCAGACTCTTCTACACCGTTACCAAATGATACAAGCCTAGAATTGTACGTTTCATCATCACCAAGTTTAGCAAGTGCATCATTAAATGTATCGAGGGCAGCTTTAAAAGTTCCAACACCTGACAGCTCGGTTGTGTAATTTATCTCACGGGCGTTGAGCTGATTTGTCTTAACTGCACTTTCAGCTTGAATAGTTACTTCAATTATAGACTCAAGATCTAAACCTGAACCTACCCCTGCAGATGTGATACTAGCCATAATTTAGCCCCTAAATTTTTTGGTCAAAAAGTAAACCTAGCGAAGTTCCAAAAATTTCTTCCTGTAATTTATCAATTTTACTTGCTAGCTCCAGCACTTCTTCACTTGGTATTTGACGTATAATTTCATTTGTTTCAGAATCGGTCACTACAACAAATGATTTTTTAGATTCTTCATGAATGTTAAACTCAAACTGTTTCGTTTGCAGTTGAGAGAGTGATTCAATTTTTAAAACTGACTCCTGCAAATTTTGTACCGAAACAAGTTCACTAGGACTAACTTGAACCTCTTGTTCTAATTTTTCATCACTGGCATTTAAAGTGAGTTGCCGCCCTTCACTTAAAACAGAAGTTAAATTGATATTTAAGTTCTGTTTGTTTAAATCAGCGCTATTTGACTCCATTTTATTTCTCCCAAAAAAAAAGCTTTGCCTACCAGATGTCTCCAGTATACAAAGCTTTTCTTAAATAAGCTTTTTTATAAAAGAGACAAAGCAATCTGTGGCTGTTGGTTAGCTTGCGCTAACATAGAGCTTGATGCCTGCTGTAATACTTGATTTCGAGCAAGACTGGCACTTTCCGCTGCAAAGTCAGCATCCATAATACGAGAGCGAGACGCAGACACATTTTCAGATACATTAGACAAATTACGAATTGTAGAACTGAAACGATTCTGTTTCGCACCCAAGTCTGCACGTATATCGTTTACTGTTTTCAAAGATGCATCTAAAGCAGTGATTGCTTCCTGAGCTTGCGAAGCCGTACTAATTACAAGTGAGGTAGTTTCTAAACCCGCAGCATCCATATCAGTACTAATTTTTATTTCAATTACTTGATTAGCATCAGCTCCAACTTGGAAATCAGCAGTGAACGTACCGTTTAATACATTTACACCACCAAACGTCGTAGTATCTGCGACTCGGGTAATCTCTTCATTTAATTGAGTAAACTCTTTTTGAAGAGCTGCTCTATCATCAACGCTATTAGAGCCGTTAGCTGATTGAATTGATAAAACACGCATACGTTGTAACATATTTGTTGTTTCTTCCAATGCTCCCTCAGCAGTTTGAGCTATTGAAATACCATCATTTGCATTACGCCCAGCTTGGTCTAACCCTTTCATTTGAGACTCTAAGCGAGAACCTATTTGTAAACCAGCTGCATCGTCAGCAGAGCTGTTTACACGTAAACCAGAAGATAGACGTTGGAATGACGTAGACAAATCGTTTGTAGAGTTTGATAAGTTACGTTGTGAGTTTAATGACATTACATTTGTATTTACGCTTAAAGCCATGATAGCCTCCTAATAATTTAACTAGATGGGAATCAAGCTTAACGTTAAACGTATTTTGCTCTGTGATTCCTGATTCAATTAAGTTATCGGCGCTAAATTTATTTACTTTAATGTTTTTTAGCTTTATTTTTTATTTTTATCTTCTAAAGCCTTAAAGCTAGGTAAAACCTAGCTTTAATTAGAAGGTAATGGTTACTGTAATAACGATAATGCAATCTGAGGCTGTTGATTTGCCTGAGCAAGTATAGTACTTGATGCTTGTTGCAATACTTGATTTCGAGCCAAACTAGCACTTTCCGCAGCAAAATCGGCATCCATAATACGCGATCTAGAAGCCGATACGTTCTCTGCAACATTACTTAAATTTCGAATTGTAGAACTAAATCTATTTTGTTTGGCACCTAAATCAGCCCTAACATCATTAACGATTTTTAATGCGTCATCAATACTATCAATCGCTGTTTGCGCTCCGGCTGCTGTCGAAATAGTATCTGTTATAACTCCCAGCCCTGTAGCCCCCATACTTGTAGCAATTGAAACTGAAATAGTTTGATTTGCATCTGCACCAACCTGAAACTCAGCGGAGTAAGTACCATTTAGAACGTTTACTCCACCAAATGTCGTTGTTACCGCTATTCTGTCTATTTCTTCTTGTAATTGGACGAACTCTTTTTGCAGCGCAGCTCTATCATCATCGCTATTAGAACCGTTAGCTGATTGAATTGATAAAACACGCATACGTTGCAACATACTTGTTGTTTCATCAAGGGCTCCTTCAGCGGTCTGTGATATTGATATACCATCGTTTGCATTTCTAGCAGCCTGGTTTAAACCATTTACCTGAGTAGTTAAACGAGAACCAATTTGCAAACCAGCGGCATCATCTTTTGCGCTGTTTACACGCAAACCTGATGATAATCTTTCAAACGAAGTGCTAAGGTCATTTGTTGAGTTTGCTAGATTTCTTTGAGAGTTTATCGAAGCAATATTTGAGTTTACTGTTAAGGCCATTTTACCATCTCCTAGTGTTAAGGTGCGGTTCTATATGCTTTAAGCAGGAACCACTATTTGTAGTTTATCTTCGTTAATTTAAATGCATGAGTCATGCCAACTAATGAAAACTCCTTATCTGATTGTTTTTTTTTGTATTTATTTAGGTAATTAGTAGAATGCACTTGAAATGATATATTTTTATAAGAGAGTTATTAGTAAATGACATATTTTTGCCGCTCACTGTCACTTGTTTTTATATGCGAGGAGGCAAGTTATTACCTTTTAGTAAGCTAATAACTTTAATAACAGAATTTACAAATAATCAAATAATGAAAGGTTGGATAAACGCCCAAAAGTTGCCTGCGATGCTTGTAATGCAGTTTCTTGCTTGGTCAATTCGCTAATTGCTTCAACCATATCAACTTCTACTAAGTTAGAGCGATTACTTTTATTTTGTATGTCAATCGACAAGTTTGAAGCTGTAATTCTATCGACTACATTTAGCCGCCCGCCTAAATTTGCTTGGGTAAATACAACTTGTTCACCTGCATTCTGCAGTTGTACAACTCCATCAGCAAGTACTTGTTGAAAGTCATCACCTTCAAGTGTGCCATCGTTAAGGCCGGTAATAAGTGCTTGTAATGTATTAAGTACGTTTTCTTTGCCTGGTTTTTCAAGGTTAAAATCTAGTTGACCAGGCGCACTCCCTTCTAATTCAATCGTCATACCTGCGTATTCAATTGTATCATCGTTAACTTCACCAGTTACAGCGGGGGTTAATGCTGCGCCGCCTCGGTATATTTCGTAAGTTTGTGGATCTGTTGCTGTAGCACCTGGGCTTACTAATACACTATATGTATTTGCTGTTGCCGAAGCTGCTGGGTCTGCGTTGTAATTTGCTTGATGAAACTTATCAAACTCAGCTTGGCCGTCAACATATACACTTGCCGCTGTAATAGAGCCTGAAACACTTGCCGTGCTAGATTCTACATTTAATCGCGCATCAATCTTTTCAAACGTATCAAAGCCGTTATCGCTTGATTTAATTGATACACCTTCAGCTATAGTTATTTGGTGCTGACCTTGGTCGCCATTATAAGTGTATTCTTCTGCAACTGAGTCAAACTGATATGGTTGCGTATTGTCTTGGTAACCCGAAAATATAAATTTCCCATCTTCTAAACGGGTATTCATTAGGTCAAGTATACTACTTTGTATCCCTTCTAATTCTGAAGCTATAGAACTTAAATCAGACTTACTTAATGCTCCGTTACCTGCTTGAATTGTTAATGTTTGTGCTTTTTGTATAGCATAGTTAATACTTTCTAATATAGTTTCTTCACTATTTAATCTATTACTAAGCTGATCGATATTTTTAGTGTATTGCTCATTAGTTTGTATTTTATTTGAATACAGCATAGCTTGCGAAATAGCAGCTGGCGCTTCTGAGGTGGTTAAATACTTTTCACCTGTTGTTACTCGCTCTTGAGCATTTGCAACACCTTGTTGGTTGTCGAGTATTTTATTTATGTTGTTTTGGTACATTAAATTATTTGATAAACGCATAATTACCTCGCCGCATTTAATAAGGTGTCAAAAATTTCTTGAGCTGCTGCTAAAACTTGTGCTGATGCTGAATATGATTGTTGAAAACGCAGTAAATTCGCGGCCTCTTCATCAAGGTTTACACCCGATAGTGATTCATACCATGCCTCAGATTGCTGTGCTAGTGCGTCAAATGCAGCCCCACTTGTGATTGCTTGGCCAGTTATAACACCTATATCACTCACTAATCCTGAATAAGCTTGGTTGAACGTTTTATGGTTATCGGCCGTTGCTGTTGTTTCTACGTTTAAGCGTACTAACTCGCCATTTTGTAAATCAGCTAATTTTAAACCATTACGGTTATCGTCAAAGCCGCCTTCATTAAACTCAAGTGTAAAGGTGTCGCCTGTTGCTGGTGTACCTTCTATATCAAAATCGAATCCGTAGGTATCAAATGGAGCACCCGCTTGCGATAACATTCCTTTTGCAGGAGGCGTAATAGTAAAAGTACTCGTTCCGCTATTATCAGTAATTTGATATTCGTTAGCATTACCTGTTTTAACAAGCGTTATTTCACCGTTTGTTAAGCTTGGTGTTGAAGTAAATCCACCGGAGGTAACACTTGTTACTTCTCCCGCTGAAATAGTAGCGGTACCTATATTATTTAAATCGTTAGCAGTACGGATTGGCGATGCTAGTGCTAAATCTTCTGCGCGCCCTGTTGCAAGTGTAATACTTGAAGCGGCATCTGAATTAAGCTTTATTTGAAATTGATCCCCCTCAACACCTGCCCCAGATACATTTACTTGAAGACCAAATGATTCGCCTGAGGTAATAGTCGATGAATCAATAACACCTGTCGATATATCAGCAAGTGAAGGCTGCCCTAACGGATCGCCTTTGTTATCTATAGGCTGAATACTTACTTCGTTGGCATTGCCTGTATAGGTAATAATAAAGTCACTGGCAGGAAGTTCACTGCCCTTACCTGGCTCTACCGTTGCAGTCATACCAGCAGTGCCCGTGTTAGCTTGATACGCATATGCGCCAACGGTAGGTATATTAAAAATATTACCCCCTAGCTGACCTGTTGCATCCATACCCAATTTGTTTTGTTCGTTAAATGCATCAGCAATAGCTAAGCCCATTTGACCAATTTGGTTTTGCGCAGGGACTAATATGTCATCTCTAAAAGCAAGTAAACCGCCAATTTTGCCTTTAAGCTTGCTTACATCAACTTCAAGCGGCACAGCTTTGCCACCATTAACGTCAAGCGTGAATTCTTTAAAATTAGGATCAGGATCGCCCGTCATCGAAAATAAGTTAAATGCGCCATTTTGCATGACAACCGCTTCGCCTGTGCCCATAAAAACGAGTTTTTCGCCATTTGGACCATCAAGCGTTTCTATGTCTATTAGCTCTGATAAGTCGCGTATTGCTTTATCGCGTTCGTTATAGGTAGAGCTGGCATCTGCGGCGTTATTAGTGCCATTAACTGCTGCAATATTTTGATTTAGCGTGCTAATACTTTGAATGAGTGAGTTTGCTTCATCTGAAAATATTTCGAGCTGCTCGTTTACTATACTTTTTTGATCAAGCACGATGCCCGAAAGCCTATCCATCTGATCAATTAAGCTTTGCGCATCTGTCATTACTAATGAGCGAGCAACAGTAGACGAGGGCTGATTTAGCGCTTCTTGCACGTTATTAAATAAAGAGTTAATACCAGTCGAAAGATTATTCGACTCTTCAGAAAAAATAGTATCAACTCGATTAGCCTCAGTAATAAACTGATCGAAAAACGATTTATTAGAGGTGTCACGATTTAGCTGTGACTGAGCAAACTCATTTAGTAATCGGTATGTTTCGCCTCGCCCTACTTGGTTGTCAACCATAGTAGTAAACTCTGTACGCTCACGCACATAGCCTTCTGTATTAACATTGGCGATATTTTTACTTGTCGTTTGCAGTAGCTCCGAGCTTGCTCTAACCCCAGAACTGGCAATGTTTAATAAATTAAACGACATGTTACTCTACTCCTTGGCGGATCACGTTTGCCGCAATGTCTTTTAGCTGACTGCTATTGAGCACTTGTTTTATTTTGTTGGCATAATTTGGATCGGTTGCATAACCTGCTTTTTGTAATGAATCTAAAAAGTCGTTTGGTTTAGCTGTATTTTGTAATGCTTCTTTGTAGCGTGGGTTTTGCGTTAAAAAATCAACGAAGTCGTTCACGCTGTCTTTAATTGAATCGTAGGCTCTAAAGCTGGCTTGTTTTTTAACGGGTGTACCTTGCTCAAACTCAAGCGTTATTTTGCTTGCTTTATCACCTTCCCAGCTTTTATCCGACTTAATATTAAACAAGTTATTTGAGCTGCCACCGTCACTTTTATTAATAATGTGTTTACCCCAACCGGTTTCAAGTGCCGCTTGTGCAACCATTACCGCAGGATTTAAACCAATTTTTTGCGCTGCCGTTTTAGCGTGTTCCCACACTGAACTTACAAACTCTTCTGCATTTTTAAATGTTGGGCTATCGGTTTTAGACTCTGCAGTATCGACTTTAGGCTCAGCAATATCGGCTTTAGTACTCTTAACGATAAGATCGGGTTGCTTATTTTTTTGCTCATGAGGAAGAGCGGAACCGACTTGCGTATCGCTAAAAATATCGTTGGTTGTTCTAAGCACCGAGCCTGGCATAAAGTTTTTAGACTCAGGCGATAACTGCTGAACTATTAGATCGGCAAGGCCTAACGAGCCATTTGATGAAAGCTCTGTTGAAAGTTGCTGATCGTGCATTTCTTCAAAAAACTTTACGCCACTTGAATTAAATGGGCTGTCTTTGTCTTCAAATGCTTCGTTAGCTTTACGCATTCCTTTGAGCAACATTTGCGTAAAAATAGCTTCAAATTGTGCGGCCGCTTTTTTGAGCGCAGCTTTAGAGGCATCAGTTGATGCATCGCCACTCGTTAAGGCTTCTTTACGAAGTGAATCTAAGTTGCCTAAATCAAAAAAGTTTTGTTTATCGAGGTGATTAGTTTCCATCGGCTTTTTGACACAAAATGAATAATACAGTTAAAAATGCAAAAATTGAGCCACTACAGATAAAACAAGGAAGATAAAAATAATAAACTTAAGTTGCTGTAAATAAAAAGCCCTAATTTCAAAAATATAGGGCTTAAGTAATACGTTATTTATTGGCTTGGATTATTTATATAACAACTAACTGTCCGTTAATTGCGCCGGCTTCTTTTAGTGCTTCTAAAATAGCCATTAAGTCACCAGGCGCTGCGCCTACTTCGTTAATTGCGCGAACTAAATCGTCAAGGCTTACACCTGGATTAAATACAAAGGCGCGCGAGTCGTCTTGGTTTACATCAATAATGCTCTGCTGCGTGACAACTGTATCACCGTTTGCTAGCGGATTTGGTTGTGACACGTTTTGTTGTTCTGCAATTGTTACTGTTAAGCCACCATGAGTTATAGCCGCAGGCTGAAGCTTAACGTTTTTGCCAATGACAATTGTACCGGTGCGCGAGTTAACTATAATTTTAGCGGCCATGTCAGCTGGTTTAAATTCTAAGTTTTCGAGTGTTGATAAATACGATACACGCTGGGATGCATCGCGTGGTGCTATAACACGAATAGAAACAGAATCTATTGCTTGTGCGCTATTTGGGCCAACTAAGTCATTAATTGTTTTTTCTAGGCGTTTTGCCGTCGTAAAGTCTGGGCGGTTTAGGTTGAAGGTAATGTAATCGCCTTGCATAAATGGGCTTTCTACGGTGCGCTCCACTGTTGCGCCATTTGGTATACGACCAACTGTAGGCGTGTTAATTACAACCTTACTGCCATCAAGACCTTGTGCGCCTAAGCCACCGACAATTAAACTACCTTGTGCAATTGCGTACACGTTACCGTCTACACCTTTTAAAAAAGTTTGTAGTAAAGTACCGCCACGTAAGCTGCCTGCACTACCAATAGAAGAAACCGTAATATCTATTGTTTGTCCGGGTTTTCTAAATGCGGGTAATTCTGCATGCACCGCCACAGCGGCAACATTTTTAATTTTAGGACTTTGAGTTGAAGGTAGCGTAATACCAAAGCTGTTCAACATGCCTCTAAAACTTTGTTGTGTATATGAGTTTTGCTCGCCAGTGCCTGGCAAACCAACTACTAAGCCATAACCGACTAATTGGTTAGAGCGTACGCCTTCAACCATAGACACATCTTTTATGCGCTCAGCACTGGCAGTAAACTGCCAACCTAATAACACAACTAAACATAAAGCTTTAAGGCTATTCATGTTGTTACCCTCTAAAATGGAAACAGCGAACTGCTAAAGAAACGTGTAAGCCAACCAGGACTTTGCGCTTCTTGCGTTTGCCCTTTACCTGAGTATTGAATACGTGCATTAGCAATACGGTTTGATTCAACCGTATTATCGGCGCTTACGTCTTGAGGGCGTACTAGCCCTTCTAGACGAATAAACTCTTCGCCGGTATTAAGCGTTAGCCATTTTTCGCCGCGTATAACTAAATTACCGTTAGGTAAAACGCGCATTACATTAACCGAAATATCGCCCACTAAGCTGTTTGACTGGTTTGATTTTGAATCACCCGTAAACGACGAATCACTACCAATACCAAACTGGATACTATCGCCACCTATATTTACAGGTAGACCACCTAAGCCAATCACTGGGTCTAAGCTTGCGTCAGTTTCTTTGTCTGTTTCTGTTTTAGCGGCTTTTGTTGCTTGAGTAGACTCTTGCAATTTAACCGTAATTATATCGCCAGTACGTAGCGCTTTTTTATCAGAATATAAGTCGTTTGATGTATGAGTATTAAACAGTGAACCTGTGGCTACCAGCGGCTCTAAAATAGGCTCGGGGTACATAGGTGCGTAGTAAGGGTCGTCCTGCACTACCTCACTATTTTGCGTAGACATACAGCCACTTAAAAATAATGTGCCCGCTGCAAATAAAATAATATTACGCATAATTCCCCCTATTCTATTAAAGCTGTTGATTGATATAACTCATCATTTCGTCAACGGCCGAAATTACTTTTGAGTTCATTTCGTAAATACGCTGAGTTTCGATTAGGTTTACCAGCTCTTCAGTCACATTTACGTTAGATGTTTCGAGTGAGCCTTGAATAATACTACCTAACCCTTCAACACCAGGATTACCTTGTACAGGCGCACCACTTACAGCCGTTTCGGTATAAAGGTTTTGACCAATTGGCTCAAGACCCGATGGATTAATAAAGTCACTAATAGTCAGCTGACCAATTACAACGTTATCGGCTTGGCCTGCAACACGTACAGATACTTCGCCGTCTTGGGAAACCGTAATTGATTGCGCGTCATCTGGTACATTCATTTCTGGCTGAATAACGTAACCTGCGCCCGATGTTACAATTCGTCCATCGCCATCAGTAGTAAACTGACCATTGCGCGAGTAAGCAATATTGCCATCAGGTTGCAGTACTTCAAAAAAACCTTCGCCAGAAATCATCCAATCTAGTGAGTTTTCGGTGGTCAACATGTTGCCTTGCGTAAACTCTTTTTGGTTAGCTACAACTTTAGCACCCGCACCTAACATTAAGCCCGACGGCATTTCGGTATCTTGCGATGAACGACCACCTGGTTGATTAATATTTTGATAAAGTAAATCTTCAAATATAGCGCGGCTTTTTTTGTAACCTACGGTACTCGCATTCGCTAAATTATTTGAGATAACCGATATATCGGTTTGTTGAGCGTCTAGCCCAGTTTTACTGATCCACAATGCTGGATTCATAATCGTGTCCTCATTTTAAAGTTAAACTATGCGTAATAACTGATCTTGACGCTCGTCAATTTCTTCAGCTGTTTTCATTAATTTCACTTGTAATTCAAATTGGCGCTGGTGGCTTATCATGTCGACCATTTCGTGAACAGGGTTCACATTTGACATTTCAAGCGAACCACTTAAAACTTTTACATTGGCAGAGGTATCTACTGTTACATTTGCTTTTGGTCTAAATAAACCATCGTTACCTTTTTCGAGCTGGGAGCTATTTGCTTCTACCACTCTAAGCGTGTCTATTTCTTCTAAAAAGTTAGCGGGAGCGCCTTGCGGTCGAACTTGAATAGCGCCATCTTGGCTAAACCCTATTTTTTCGACTGGGACGGGTAAAATAACAGGTCCCCCTTCGCCAATAACTTGACGACCGTGGCTGGTTACGAGCATGCCTTGAGCAGTAATGTTTAACGTACCCACTTTTGTGTAAGCTTCATTACCGGAGGCATCTTGCACAGCAAGCCATGCGTTATCGCTCATCGCGATATCTAAGTCTCGCCCGGTTTGAACAATGCCACCCGATACCATGTTTGAACCCGGACGCTCTTGCATTGAAAATACACGTGTAGGCAAACCTTCGCCAAACGCTTGCATAGAACGCGCCTGGGCAAAGTCAGCTTTAAATCCTGTTGTATTTGCATTCGCCAAATTATTGGCTTTTAAAGCAAGCCCTTGTAGGCTTTGCTTAGCGCCAGAGGCCGCAATGTAGACCATTTTGTCCATAGTATCGACTCACATAAAAAATCTCTGAACTTACAAATGCAAAATAGGTGCCAGATTAAATTTGACGCAACATTGAGAGGTATTTAGAAGGGCTTACAAAGAGGACTTATAAAAAAGGCTGCAAAAATGCAGCCTAATATATTTAATGGGGTTTAGCTTATCGAATCTGCAAAATACTTTGCTGAATAGTTGAGTTAACTTCAAGCGCACGTGAGTTTGCTTGGTAATTACGCTGTGCAGTAATTAAGTCTACAAGCTCGTTTGTAAGATTAGTATTTGATTGCTCAAGCGCTGATGAGTTAATTCCACCAAACGTACCCGAACCGGCTTCACCCGCTACAGGTTCACCTGAATCAATACTTTGCTTCCAGCTTGTATCACCCACTTGTGATAACCCTTGTGAGTTCGGAAAACGCACCATAGCCACTTGCCCTAGGAATGTTGAGTCACCGTTACTGTAAGAAGCGACAATTTTACCGTCTGTTCCTATATCAATTCCGGCTAAACGACCTACTGTTGAGCCATCTTGATCGAGTGCTTTTACTTCAAAACCACTTGAATACTGAGTTGGGATACGTCCAGCCGTGTTATTTTCATCGCGCCAGTTAAGCTCAATACCAGTACCTGGGAAAGTTGCACCATTGTCTAGTAATGTTGATAAACCAGCACCAGAACCCGCTGGCAGTAGTATTTCATCAAAAGTAGTTGTATTTGTATTTGCCACACCACCTGTTGTTGATGGCAAACCACTTGAGTTAAAACCTAGGGTAGTCAGTGGTGTATAAGGTGTCGTTGTTTGTTCTCCACCAGTTGTGCCATCAACTACTTTGCCATCGAGTGTTGCGTATACTTCCCAACTGTTATCTGTACCACCTGCTGCGGCATCATCTTCTTTAGCAAAAAAGTATTGTAAAATATGAGGTTCACCTAGTGAATCATATACTGTTGTTGACGTAGATGAGTTATAAGTACCACTAGACGTAGGGTCAAAATCTAGACCTGATGGATCCGCCGTTGCATCTAAATTAAACGACAAAAATACGTTTTCTGTTGCGCGAGGAGAACCAGACGAGTCAGGGATTTGAATTGGATCAGTTGTGCTCAAACTTACCGACGTTGTATCACCTGTAGATGAGTCAACAGGGAATGCTTGTAAAAAGTTACCTTTTGCGTCAACCATAAAGTTATCTTGGTTAAGCTTAAATGCACCTGCACGTGTATATGTTAAATCTTGCGAAGATAAATCGTCGGTCATCGCAAAATAACCTTCACCAGTGATTGCTAAATCAAGTGAGTTATTTGTAAATTGCAGTGAGCCTTGGTGAAACTGCTGCGCAACCATGGTTGTTTGCACACCGTCACCATTTTTAGTCTTACCAGAGCTAAATACTGATGAAGCGTAAACATCGGCAAACTCAGCGCGTGACTCTTTAAAACCTGTGGTATTAACGTTTGCAATATTATTTGCCGTTACGTCTAAATCTTTTTGCGCGGCAGCAAGGCCGGTTAATGCAATATTGAAGCTCATAATTCACCTCTAACCTGTTAGTCTGTGGCCTGCTAGCAGGCGAAAATACTAAAATTTATTACGCGATTTCTGCTACATCTGTCAGCCTAACCGCACCTTCTTTAGTGTTAATAATAATGCCACTTGAGCCATTAATATTAACGCTTTCAATGTTTTTAAATGTAGCAATGGGCAAGCTTGAAAATTCGCCGTCAGTGCTTCCTTCAGCGGTTACTGAATATTCACCTTCAGGTAAACGCTCACCGGCTTCATTTTTGCCATCCCACGCAAAGCGAACTGCACCTGCTGATTGAGAACCCATATCAATAGTTCTCACTAGCTGACCCGATGCATCTGTCACTTTGATTTTTAAGTTATCAACGGCTTCTTCTGCCACTGCCGAGCCTCTGGCATCACCCGTTTCATTTAAATCTAAGGTGTTTGACTCAAGTAAAGCTTGCTTGCCAACAAGTGTTGATGCTTGCAAAGCTGAATTTGATGTCATAGATGACGCTAAGCTATCAAAATTTGAATTTAAATCGCTGATCCCTTGCGCCATTGTAAAGCTCGTCATTTGAGCAATCATTTGATCGTTATCCGCAGGGTTACTGGGATCTTGAAACGATAATTGCTGAGTTAACAAAGAGAAAAAATCTTCTTGTGTTAACGCATCACTCTCAGTATCACTGGTAGCAACTTGTTGCTCTTGCCAGCGTATAGAGTCTAAATAGGATGAAGATGTACTAATATCGTTACTCATAACCTACCCTCGGTTACCGCTGCCCTAGCAACAGTGTTTTACTTAGCATTTGCTTTGCTGCATCAGCAACTTGCACGTTTGTTTGGTAAGAACGAGAGGCAGAAATCATATTTGCCATCTCCTCTACAACATTAACGTTGGGTTTATAGATATAGCCATTTTCATCCGCACTTGGATGATTTGGGTTATATTCAATTTGTAATGGAGCATCGCTTTCAACAATGCCCAAAACTTTAACACCAACTGCGGAGCCCTGCTGGTTACTTGCTGATGCTGAAGCTTTTGTTAGCTCAGCCGCAAATACAGGTTGGCGCGCTCGGTACGTTTTGTCTTGAGATGAACTAATGGTATTAGCATTAGAAATATTACTAGCTGTGGTATTTAAGCGAACATTTTGTGCGCTCATACCCGAACCTGCAATATCGAAAACATTATATAAACTCATAATTTTTATCCTTGACCACCGAGAGCTTTATTCAGACCTTTGAATCTGCCGCTTAAAAATTGCAAGCTGGCCTGATACTCCATAGCATTCTGTGTATACAAGTTTCGTTCCACTTGTATATCAACCGAGTTACCATCGCCTGTATCTGATTGATTTGGCAAACGAAATGATTCAGAGCTGCCCATACTATGAGTACCTCCACCAATGTGTTTATCATTAGTTCTTACCATAGTATTGCCGCTTTGCTGGGTTGACCTTGCCGCTTTTAAAGCTGAGGCAAAGTCTATATCTTTTGCTTTATAGCCAGGCGTATCAGCGTTAGCTATATTAGTTGCAATTAATTCTGCTCGCTGTGAACGTATCAACATGGCTTGCGGATGCACACCTAATGCTTTATCAAAACTGATAGCCATAACCTTCTCCAAAAAATTGACTTACCCATGAATAAAGCAAAAAATAAGCCATTAATATTAGGAAGTGTTATATTTTTATAAGGTTATGTATCTAAATAGAAAAACGACGCTGAGGGCGTCGTTTTAGGGAAATGGATTAACTTAGTTATTTCTTTTGGTAAATGATACCGGGGTTGCATCTAACCATATCATATTCAGTACTTAGACCTGTTAGGGACTCTGACGCGCCTAAAAACAAATACCCTTTTGGGTTTAATGCTTGTGCAAACTGATTAATAATTTTAGCTTTTATTTCAGGCGCAAAGTAAATAAGTACATTACGGCAAAAAATAATATCAAACTTGCCCATTAACGCGTAAGAATCAAGCAGGTTTAGGTGCCTAAAACTAACTTGTTTTTTTATTGTATCGTTTACTTGTGCCATACCATTGCCGCTGTCTTTAAAAAACTTTTTACGACGCTCTGCAGATAACCCTCTGGCAAGTGCAAGCGCGTCATATTCTGCATTTTTACACATATCAAGCATGGTATTAGATATATCGGTACCAATAATTTGTGCCCCCATACGAAGCACACCTGGTTGCTTGGCGTTAAATTCAGCTACTGACATAGCTATTGAATAGGGTTCTTGTCCTGACGAGCTGGCAGCAGACCAAATTTTTAAAGGCCTCCTTAAGTCTTTAAACTCAGGAAAAAGCTTATTTTGGAGCAACTCAAATGGGTATTGATCTCTAAACCACAAAGTTTCGTTTGTGGTCATTGCATCAACTACAGCGGCTCTTAATTGCCGCTCGTGAGGCCCAAGTGTTTTACTAACCAACTCCGATAAAGATCCCACATTAAATCGAGTCATTAACGGAGCAAGTCGGCTTTTAACTAAATACTGTTTATTTTCACCTAAAACAATGCCGCATTGCTGCTCTAAAAACGAACGAAACTGGTCGTATTCACTTTGCTGCAAATCTTTATTATTCAAGTTAGTAGCACCTATTTTTGTTAATCACAATGAACCCACTTTTTAACCGCTGTTGCTAATTCGTCTGGGTTAAATTTAGCAATAAAGTCATCAGCCCCTACTTTTTCAATCATCGCTTGGTTAAAAACACCACTCAGAGAGGTATGCAAAATAACATGCAAAGGTGCAAGTTTGGGATCTGCTTTTATTTCAGCTGTTAAGGTATAGCCGTCCATTTCTGGCATTTCAACGTCTGAGATGAGTAATGCTACCCGCTCAGTAATATCGTTTTTACAATCAAGCTCTGCTATTTCTTTTAATCTTATAAGTGCTTCTTTACCATTTTTGGCAAGCTCTGTTTGCACGCCTAACGGCTCTAGGGCACGTTTAACTTGATTACGCGCAACAGCAGAGTCGTCTGCAATAAATACGATACGTTCGCCTAAATCTTTTTGAATATCGCCACTTTGTGCAACTTCAGCACTTACTTCTGTGTTTACTGGGCAAATTTCGTTGAGAATTTTTTCTACATCGAGAATTTCCACTAATTCATTTTCGATTTCGGTCACTGCCGTTAAATATGAATAACGTCCGGCGCCTGATGGCGGTGGCATTATTTTTTCCCAATTCATATTTACAATACGTTCAACTCCGCCCACTAAAAACCCTTGTACAGAGCGATTGTATTCAGCAATGATTATGAAGCTGTCTTTAATGTTGTCGATTGGGCGCCCACCTACAGCCATCGATAAGTCGATTACTGAAATAGTTTGACCACGAATATGTGCAACACCACGAATATACGGATTAGATTTTGGCATGCTTGTTAGTGGAGGGCATTGCAGCACTTCTCTCACTTTAAATACATTAATACCAAAACGCTGACGCCCTCTGAGCTTAAATAAAAGTAATTCTAGGCGGTTCTGCCCAACCAACTGTGTGCGTTGGTTTACTGAGTCTAAAATGCCTGCCATTCAAATCTCCTAAAGAAAACAAATAATACGGAACGATAATTGCTTTCTATTTATAAAGCTACATAACATCGCGGGTGCGTCTACTTTTTGACGCAAAATATTTATACCCTGTTTGAAACCATAAGCATAGTCGAAACATTATGAGTTTGTTAAAAAAAATCAGAAGATACAGTGTTTTTTATTTTGTTACTAGCTTGTGCTTTGCATTCCCTTTGCACGCTAAAGTGTTTAGTAAAGACTTATTACAAGACATGGCCGTCACTTACATAGGTAAGCAGATTGGTACATTACAAAACACTAATATTCAATTAAGTGCACTGCCTTTAGATAGTCGCATCCCTGATCGTGTCTGTAATACTGAGCTTGAATTATCAACATCCGATGAGCCACCATTTAACCGCCAAGTAACCTTACAAGCCAAGTGCAATGATGCGCAAACGTGGACTCAATACGTTCATGTAAGAGTTGTTGAAATGGCTCCAGTTGTTGTTGCCACTGCTAATTTAACTCGTGGTGAAGTAATAACTAAATCGCATTTAAGTATTGAAATGAAACCAACTCACTTTGTACGAATTCAGTACTTAGATGACCCTACAATGCTAATAGGCAGCAGAAGTAAACGAAATATTAGAAGTGGTATGCCAGTATTACTAAACCAAATTTGTATGGTGTGCAAAGGTGACTCTGTTAATATTTACGCTAATCTCAGAGGCCTTAGAATTAAAACCACAGGTATTGCTTTAGAAGACGGTACTTTGGGCGAACAGATACAAATAAAAAACAAAAAATCAGGTAAAGTTTTAAATGCGCGAGTAGATGGTGTAGAGTCTGTTCAAGTGAATATTTAATTTAGATTTATACTAAAGTATCCCACGTATATGCCGATAACATGGCATAAGTTGGGTAATATACGGGTTTATTATTATGGTTAATCAAGTTAATGGCAGTAATCAACAAGCTAATGCGCTTACAAATGCAAAGCAGCAACAAGTTGATTTAAAAAAAGATAATGCTAATACACAAGCTGCTCAGGCTCCTTCGCCTAAAGCTGCTAGTGATTCTGTAAGTTTAACGCCGCAGGCACAGCAATTAAAAACGCTTCAAGATAAAGCGCAGCAATCGCCGGGCTTTGACAGCGATAAAGTTGCTGAGCTAAAAAAAGCAATAACTGAAGGTAAATACCAAGTGGACAGTGAAAAGCTTGCTAAAAACTTAGCTGATTTTGAGTTTAACGTATATGGCTGATCATAATAGTTTAATTAGCGTAAAACTAAACCAACAAGTAAGTTGTTTAGATTCTTTGCATACGCTATTAAACGACGAGCTTACTGCTATTGCCTCACGACGTGGTGCTGGTTTAAAAGAAATTGCCCAACAAAAAATGTCTTTTTTAACTAAGTTAAGCACTCTTGATAAAGAGCTAGGTAAGCTAATTGCTAGTAACGACTCACAAAATCCTGAAATATCTGAGCTAATAAGCCAAGTTAAAACTCAACTTGCGCAATGCCAAAAACAAAATAATGTTAATGCTCATGCTGCCCGCCAAGCACAACTAAGTGTTAAACAATTAAAAGAGATATTAATTGGCGCACCAACGTCAATGACCTACGACCAAGCCGGTAAGTCTGTAAATACCGAGAGTAAACTGGTTCGTAATTTAAAAGCTTAAGCCCAAGATTTTACATTAAAAAAGCCTTATTGATTTATCAATAAGGCTTTTTTAATGTCCTTTATTCTTAAATTTCGTTATAAATAATATCAATTTTCTTAATAATGTAAGCCCCCTTAATAAATAATTAAGAGGGCTCTATTAATATTAAATATCCGTTTGATTATTACTACTTTCAATTAAGTGTTTAATCATTTCCTCCGATTGATTTTGTACATCAACCGCAGGTGCTGCTGTATCAATGCTTCCCCCGCTTTGGGCTGGAGTATAAGCAATTGCAGAGCCTTCATCCTCAACCAGCGTATTTAGCGCTATAAGCTGCTCTGCATCTTCGCTAATGATTACGTCATTAATATTAAGCGGTTCTGCCGAACTCATTTGCACCGTTTGCTCAGGTGTTGATAGACCACTCAAGTTACCTAAATCAATCGTTTCAGTGCTTAATACGTTGCTGCTTGAAACTTCATTAGGAATTGTATCGCCTAGAGCCGACTCTTCGCTAAATGATGCAGGGATTGTATCGCCAGAAGCAGCGCTTGCTCCATTATCGTAAATATTTCCCGTATCCTCTATTGTGTTTCCAGTATTTTTGATTAAGTAGTTTCCTGCTTCATCAACAGTTACAAAGTAGAATTGCTCTCCTCCACCTATGTTTAGATTGAGTAAATTTAGAAAGCCTCCCCAATCTCCATTGCTATCGGAAGTAAAACTTCCTGCATTATCTAGTACATCTAAATCTAGACCGAGTAAGTTAACACCCAATAATGAAGAGCCAATAATATACACTTCAGTATCTGGTTCTGTTGTTCCTTCAACTGACGGTAATAAAACACCTAATATCCCAGAGTCAAAATCAGTGATTTCAAAACTTATTGGTGTAGTATCAATAACCAATCCAGATAAACTACCGCTTGAAGTTGTATTGCCTGATGTATCAGTTGCTACGGCTGTTACTGTGTACTCCCCATCAGCTAGGGCAGTATTAGCTGTAGCACTCCATACACCCGATGCATTAACAGTTTCTATTAATACAATACTTTCAGTTGGACCACTAAAGGTAACAGTTACAGACTCACCTGGAGCAGCTGTACCTGTTATAACTGGGCTTTGTTCTGCTGTTAGTTCTAGTCCCGAGTCAATTGTAATACCTGAGTCAATTGCGCTACTTGATGATTGCGTACCAGTATTACCTGCACCATCAGCAATGCCAACATCTACAGTGTAGTTACCTTCACTAAGTACTTCTGCCGATATCACGCTCCAAGTTCCATCAGTGCCAACGGTTGTGTCAACATTGTGAGTGGCACCAGCTGAATCAGTAAACATAACTATTACAGCCGCACCTGCAAAGCTTCCAGTTACAGAACCCGTAATGGTAGGCGTTGTATCTTGCCCTACTGTAATTGGGTCTATCACTACAGTTGGTGCAGTATAATCGGTGCTTGAAACCATAGTATCGCTTGATGAGTTACTTGCAGCATCACTCACTGTCGCAGTAGCACTAAAACTACCTTCACTCAGTGCGGTAGTAGCTGTTACTGACCATGTGCCATTGCCTGCAACTTGAGCGGTAATAGTTTGTGAATCGTTATTAGCATCAGTAATAACAACACTCACATTGGTACCTGCTGGTGCATCACTTATGCCTGTTATCGTCGGTAGCGGGTTATTGGTTACAGGTAATTGATCAACTTCAACTGTTGGTGGTGTTAAATCAACAATGCCATCAAGACTTGTACTACTCGTAAGTGACAAGTTTTCAACAGTGGCATCGACTGTAAAAGCACCCTCTGCTAACGGTACTATAGGTATTAAACTCCATATACCTGCAATAGCTTGGGTGTTATATGTCGTTGCTGTACCGCTACTATCAGTAATAACGACTTCTACATTGCCATTTAATACATCTGTTGTGCCGCTAATGGTAGGTGTTGTATCGCTTGTATCAATTATTGGGTTTATCAACAAACTTGGCAGGGTTGTACTGACAGTACCTATTTGATTTACAGTGGTTGTATTACCAGCGCTATCGGTACTTATGGCCTCAACTGTAATTTCTCCTTCTGGTAATAAAGGAGCAATGATAGACCAAGTACCATCTCCTAAAACAGTAGTAGTAACTGTTTGTACTGCGGCTGTTGAGTCAGTGATATTTACTGTAATTGAACTTCCTACTTCCTCATCGCTGGAGCCTGTAATTGTTGGTGTTAGAGTATTAAGTACTCCGAACGCATCTATCTCTAACGCTGGTGGAATGGTGTCTATAGTTACTTGTTCAATGGCTGACTGCCCAACATTACCTGCGGCGTCAGTTATACTTGCAAAAACAGTGTATATACCATCTGATAAGCTAGTCGTTACTAAAGACCAAGTGCCATCACTCCCAACTACAGCATCAAATACTGTTTCATCACCATTGCTACCAATAACTGTTACGTCAATGTCTGTACCGGGTGTTTCTTCCGATGTACCTGAAATTGTTAATATATCAGTGTTGCTAATGCTCAGTGGTAAAATTCCAACCACTGGCACTAGCGTATCAACGACGAATTCAAGCGTATCAGTAACTACGTTTCCTGCTTCATCTGTAATGCTTACATTAGCAACATGTTGCCCTTCAGTTAGTGCATCTACCTCGAGTGAAAATAATCCAGCTGCATTAACCGTAGTGGTTAAAACTGACCCACCATCAAGTTGTATTTCAACAACACCATTAATTAAATCACTGGTACCTTGGATAATTGGCGTTGAATCCGATGTTGTACCAATAACCTGTAAGCCAAGTGTTGGCGATATTGTATCTACAACTCCGTCAAGTAGTTGCGTGGTAGTAATGCCGACCTCACTTAATACGTCAACTGTTATGCTAAATGCCCCCTCAGCTAATGATTGAGGGACCTGCACAGCCCACGTATTATCGGCTTGCACTATTGCAGTAAGCTCTTGTACTACATTTTCGCTATCTAACACTCTAACTAGTACTTCAGTGCCTGGTGCTTGGTCGGTCGTACCACTAATTATTGGTAAATCGTCCTCTCCAGTTACAAAGTCAACCACCGCATTAAGTACTGGGGTTGAAGCGTCTACATCAGCCGTAGTTATAGTGGTTGTATTACCAGCATCATCAGTTGCAGAAGCTTCAACAACCGATAAGCCAATAACATTAACTGCTAGGCCTAATAGCTCCCAATCACCATTTGCATCTGTGGTTACATCGTATGTTAAATCGAGTAAATCACCTGCAAGCTCTAGAGTAACCGTAACGGTTTTACCTTCGCCCAAATCAGATGTACCAGATAAAGAAACCAACTGACCTAATAGGAAGGAAGGCACAATTGTTAGCTCTGGTCCCACAGTATCAACCTCACCACCGGTTTTATTGTCGACCGAAGTATTGCCCGCAGCATCGCTAATAGTTGCACTAACACTGTAAACACCGTCAGCTAAAATATTATCGGCAGCAACTTGCCAGTCTCCATTCACATCTGTTTGAACTGTTATTTGATGGGAAACTCCAGCAGAATCAGTAAAGGTAACTACAACGTTTGTATTCGCCTCATTAGATGTACCCGAGATCAGAGGCGTATTGTCTTGTGTAAGTACTAGTGAGCTTTGATTAATACTAATCTCTGGTGCAATGGTATCTATAGTTGCTGTATTTGTTGCATCCCCGGTATTACCAGCGCTGTCAGTAACAGATGCTTCAACTGAATAATCTCCTTGTGAAAGAGAACTACTTGCCTCTACAGACCATACACCACCAGTTTGAACTGTTGTATTTACAGTATGCTTATTCCCTAGTGCATCGGTAAATACCACAGCAACTGCATCACCTACCATGGCACCTGTCACGCTTCCTGAAATACCCGGGGTTAGGTCTGTACTTCCAACAATATTATTAATAGTTACAACTGGCGCAGTTATATCAACTCCCCCTGTAGTACTTGTGTTTACAGGGTTACCGGCAGTATCTGTGGTTGAAGCTGAAACCGTGTAAGCGCCCTCACTCAACTCTGTACTTGCAGCGACTGACCATGTGCCATTTGCACCAACAGTAGCATTAACCGTTTGCTCTGCACCTAAGCTATCCGTAATTAAAATAATAACTAATGCGCCCTGTGGTGCGGTGGTTGTACCTGAAATAGTTGGCGTTGTATCATTTAAAGTTACAAGCGGTGTAATACTAAGTGCAGGTGCTGTTAAATCTATAACACCACTGCCCGTTGCATTACTCGTTAAGCCTCCTTCAGTCACACTTGCCGAAACAGTAAACTCACCTTCAGGAAGAATACTTGTCGCATCAACACCCCAAATACCGCCTACTACCGAAGTAGTTACAGTATGTGAAACGTTATTAACGTCAGTTATGACAACCGTGATTTCTGTATTATCTGCCGCACTACTTGTGCCTGATATTGCTGGTGTTTGATCGTTTGTATCAATAATTGTATTAATATTAATTGTAGGCGCATTGGTATTTAACATTGCGGTACTATTTGCAACTGATTCATTCCCTGCGGCATCAGTAACACTTGCAGAAACTGCGACTTCACCATCAGTCAGTGCATCTGTAATATCTACAGTCCAAGCACCACCTGCACCAACAACAGTTGTGTAAGTCTCGGTACTATCTCCATCGGTCACAGTTACTGTAATACTAGTGTTTTCAGGTTCATTGGATGTGCCTGAAATAGTTGGCGTGCTGTCATTAATTGTACCTAATGCGTTTATAGTAATACTTGGTGCTTGAGTATCAATAAAGCTCGAGCCTGTATCCACTCCTTGATTGCCAGCATCATCGGTAATACTTACCTCTACATCATAATTACCATCAGGCAAACTTGGCGCTGTAACTTGCCAATCGCCGTTAGCATCAACTATTGCAGTTAAAGTATGTATATCACCGTTGCTATCTGTAATAACAATATCGACCACCGTATCCTGTGGTTCAGTTGAAGTACCATTTATAACTGGTGTCTCAGTGTTAAATACAGTTATGTCATTAAGTAAAATAACAGGTACTTGGGTATCAATTGTTAAATCAATAGTCGTGCTGCTGGTATTATTAGCGTCATCGGTAACATTTACTTGAGCCGTATAATCACCATCAACAAGTGCTACGGGGACATCTACTTGCCAATTGCCATCAGTACCCACTGTTGCTGTTAGTGTTTGACCGCCTATAAGAATGGTTACATCAGCACCAATTTCGTCACTCGTACCCGAAATTGTAGGAGTTGTGTTAATTGTTGAATTAACTTCGTTCACACTTAATGAAGGAGCAGCGCTGTCTATTTCTCCTTGCACTTGCTTTGATGTTAAGTTACCAACACCATCTCTAACCTCTGCAACAACAGTATACTGACCTTGCGCTAGCTCTGCTGGTACAGCAACAGACCAGCCACCACCGGCTTGAACAATCGCCGTAAACTCTTGGCTTTGCCCTGCACTATCCGTCACGGTTATATTAATTACAGTGCCTTGCCCCATATCGGTGGTGCCGCTAATTACTGGGGTACTATCGTTTGAAAGTGCATCAACACTAACGGTTAGTTCTGGCGCTACGTTATCAAAATCAAGTGTATTGATTGTTCTAACATTACCAGCGGCATCACTAGCACTGGCTGTTACATAAGCAAGACTTAGTAAAGGTACTGTTATGTTTGCAAGCCCCCACGTGCCATCAGGATTTGTCGTTGCTGTATAAGTTGCACCAACTAACCCACCAACTAGGTACTCTGTAATAGTGATCACAGAGCCTCCTGGTAAATCAGAATCCCCCGAAAGAGAAACCAAATTTCCTAATAAAAACGATGGAATAATTTCAAGCTCCGGAGCGGTTACATCTAGTTCACCACTGTCCGTGCCAGTACCTGTGTTGCCTGCGGCATCAGTGATGCTGGCGCTGACGCTGTAATTACCTTCAGCTAATGTACTTGTTGGTGTCGCACTCCAGTTACCATTTGCATCGGTTTGTACATCAATGCTTTGGGTGGCATTTGCTGCGTCTGTAAATGTAACCGTAATGGTGCTGTTAGGTGCGTCACTGGTGCCAGTAACGGTTGGTGTGGTGTCGTTGGTTAGTAACGGCGCATCCACACTCACACTTGGTGCAGTGGTATCAATGGTGCCATTGCCTGTAATATCGGTGCTGTTACCTGCCACATCGCTGATGTTGGCGGTGATCGTGTACGGCCCTTCAGCCAGTGCAGTCGGTACTTCGATTGAGAAGTTGCCATCAGCATCCACAGTGGTGGTGAACGTTTGTGAGCTACCTAAATCATCCACTACGGTAAAGTTAATAACCGTGCCTTCAACCGCATCGCTTGTGCCACTGAGTGTCGGGGTGATGTCGTTACTTGAGCCTGGGCTGGTAAGTACAAGTGTCGGTGCGATGGTATCTATTTCACCAGTGCCTGTGGCTGTTGCTTCATTGCCGGC
>NZ_JBBMQZ010000016.1:0-125086 GCF_038900275.1 Pseudoalteromonas sp. AS71
ATGTCTAAAATTTGGTGTGTATATTGTGGCTCATAACCCGAAGGTCGTCGGTTCGCTTTTTACAAACTCAGGCTCCCACAACCACTGAAATAAATAAGAATGAAACGACACGCTTAAAGCGTGTTTTTTTATGTCTAAAATTTGGTGTGTATATTGTGGCTCATAACCCGAAGGTCGCCGGTTCACCTTTTATAAGTTCAGGCTCCCGCAACCATTGAAATAAATAAGAATGAAACGACACACTTAAAGCGTGTTTTTTTATGCCTGAAATTTGATGAGTGTGGTGATTTAGCTTATAGGTTAAAGATCGTCTTCACAGCATGAGGCATTCACTACTCATAAGCACAAGCTCCCGCTTCCCTGAGATACACTTAACAAAAGTTATAAACGACTTAAAATAAATCGTTATTACTTAAAACTTTGTTTAGTTTGTGTTAAAACGGCACAAATATTTTTGGGTTGTTACAAATATGACTGAACTTTACCACTGGTTTGATTTAATAGGTATTGCGGTGTTTGCTGTATCGGGCACTTTACTAGCGTACGAAAAAAAAATGGATGGCTTTGGGGTCGTAGTTTTAGCGACAGTAACTGCTATTGGTGGTGGTACAGTGCGAGATCTAATTTTAGATGTTCCAGTGTTTTGGTTACACGATCAAAGTTACTTTTTTGCTATACTCGCTTCAGTATTTGTTACAACACGCCTTATAAATAAACAAAAGCCGATACCTCATTATATTTTACAAACAGCGGATGCGTTCGGGTTAGCTTTTTTTGCAGTAATGGGGGCGCAAAAAGCACAGCTTGTTGGTATGCCCGATATGACTGCGGTAATTATGGCTGTAATTACAGGCTGCTTTGGTGGATTAATTCGAGATGTGCTTGCACGCGAGATCCCTATGCTATTAAAGGGTGAGCTTTACGCTATTACCTGTATAGCGGGTGGTACTGTTTATACGCTTGGCATTAGTTTTTCGTTAGCAACCGAAATGGCGATGGTATTAGGCATGTTAGTGACCTTATTGCTTCGTTTGGCTGCTATAAAATGGCAAATCACATTACACGTTTTTAAATATCCTGACTAAACTGGTGTAATCACACCATTTACTAGGATAAGGAATGTCGTTAGCTCGTATATTTTCTCGTGCTCAAGTGGGTATAAATGCCCCTGAAGTTATTGTAGAAGTTCACCTAGGAAATGGGTTACCCGCTTTTCATATTGTAGGCCTGCCCGAAGCGTCCGTTAAAGAATCAAAAGATAGAGTACGTAGCGCACTCGAAAACTCACAATTTGGTTTTCCCGATCAACGAATAACTGTAAATTTAGCCCCTGCCGATTTGCCAAAAGATGGCGGACGGTTTGATCTTGCTATTGCGGTGGGTATTTTAGTCGCCTCTGGGCAAATAGTGTGTCCTGATATTCACAAGTACGAGTTTTATGGTGAGCTTGCTCTTAATGGTGAGGTGCGTGGTGTAAACGCTATTTTACCTTCGGTACTTGCTGCTAAAGAAGAAGATCGCTGCTGCTTTTTACCTCTTGCAAACGACAGCCTAGCAAGCTTAGTTAATGGCGTTAAACGCAAAGCCGTAAGCTCTATTCAAGAAGTGTGGGGCGACCTACTTAATCAACAACCCTTGCCATTAAATATAGAGTATCCCGACTGCACACAAGCCCCTGACTTTTTGCTCGATTTAAGCGATGTGAAAGGTCAGCCTGGCGCCAAGCGAGTATTAGAAATAGCCGCAGCTGGCGGACATAATTTACTATTTTTAGGCCCTCCAGGTACTGGTAAATCAATGCTGGCCCAGCGAATGGCTACAATTATGCCTACTATGTCGGACGATGAAGCTATTTCAACAGCTGCGCTTTACTCTATTATTGGACAATCCATAGATTTAACTAATTGGCGACAGCGGCCATTTCGTAATCCGCATCATACGTGCTCAGCTGTTGCTTTGGTGGGGGGCTCTTCAAATCCCAAGCCTGGTGAAATTTCGCTGGCACACAACGGTGTGCTCTTCTTAGATGAGTTGCCAGAGTTTGAGCGTAAGGTGCTTGATTCACTGCGTGAACCAATGGAGACCGGCACAGTAACTATTTCACGTGCAGCTAGGCAAATGGAGTTCCCAGCGCAGTTTCAGCTTATTACAGCATTAAACCCAAGCCCAACGGGGAGCCATACTGATAAGCGGGCAACTCCCGATCAAGTTATGCGTTATTTATCACGCGTGTCGGGGCCTTTTATTGACCGTATTGATTTGCAAATAGAACTACCTCGTTTAACGAGTGTTGAGCTACAAAGTACCAAACCAGAGGAAACCAGTGCTGAGGTTAGAGCAAGAGTTGAGGCTGCTTATTACCTACAGTTAAAACGCCAAGGTAAGGTTAATGCGAGGCTTAATAATAAAGAAATGAGTGTGCACTGTGTACTGGCGCCAGCAGAGTTGCAGTTTTTAGCCAGAGCAAGCGAAAAGTTGTCTTTATCGCCACGCTCTTACCATAGAGTGATTAAAGTGGCGCGGACTATTAGTGATTTAAACGGGGCTGAAAATATTAGTTTAAATGAGCTTAAGGAAGCACTTAATTACCGTGCATTTGAGCGCCTTATTGCGCAATTAACTAAATATTAAATAGAGAGCATATAGCCTTTACCGCGAACGGTAACAATACGTTTTTGATCTTTTTCGTCATTTAATTTTTTACGTAAACGACCAATAAGCACATCAACAGTACGGTCGTTTGGGCTCCAATCGGGCTGGCCTATTTCTTCTGATATTTTTTCACGGGATGTGGCTTTACCTGCATTACTAATTAAGCAAATAAGCACTTTATGTTCGGCTTCAGTTAAGCGTGATTCAACGCCTGCAGCAGTAATTAATGTGCGGTTATCGGGGTGAAGCTTAAAGTCAGCATATTCTATAAACTCTTCGCTTTCGTCGTCTTCTAGGTTAACGGCAACACGCTTATAGAGCGCGCGCATGCGAAGTTCTAACTCAAGTAAATCGACGGGCTTACAAATATAGTCATCAGCACCTTGTGCAAGGCCTGCAATACGATCGGCTTGGGAGTCACGACTCGATAATACAATAACGCCAATATCGGTAAGTGTGTTTAATTCTTTTGCGAGTTGAAGCCCATCGCGCTTTGGCAAAACAATGTCAATTATGGCTAATGATATAGCACCGCGCAGGTTTACCCGCTGCCTTACAATGCTAAGTGCATCAGCGCCAGTTGGGTCTACCTCTATTGTAAATTCGGTATCTGCAAAGTGATTTTGGATGCGTTTAACGAGTAGTTCATCGTCTTCAACCAATAAAACATTAATAGCCATAGTACTTTATTTTGAATGCTTATAGCTCTGTATGGTAGCACCATTAGGTAAATGCTGAGAAGGGGGTTTATTAGTTTTAAGTAACTTAATATTTCAAAGGTGTAGAAGGTGTTATTAGAGGATGAGATTAGCACCTTTAAACTAATTAAAAGGTGCTAAGTAATTAATACTACAATTAATAAATCTGTATTAAGTCGTTATTTAGAAGAAGCAGACTCAGTCATTTTTATACATTGAGTCCCACCATTGAGGTTCATCTTTTAGCTTTTTATCAAAGTATGCGAGCATGGTGTTCCACCAATCAAATCGTTTATCGCGTGCAAATATTTGATGATCGGCGCCTTTGTATTCGATTAACTCTACGTCCTTATTAAGCAGTTTAAGCGCAGTGTACATTGTTAAGCTTTCGCCAACAGGTACATTGGTATCACTATCACCATGAAGAAGTAGCATAGGTGTTGTTACTTTGTCGGCATGAAACACAGGGCTGTGCTGGCTGTAAAGCTCAGGGTTATTCCACGGAAAGCTATTTTTTGATGCTTCGCCTGAATATAAATAGCCCCACCAACCTTCACCCCAATATGAGGTAATGTTAGAAATACCTGCATGGGCAATGGAGGCACTAAATATATCGGTTTTAGTTGCTAGTAGCATGGTCATAAATCCACCGTATGATGCCCCTAAATTTCCTACCTTTTCACTATCAACATAGTTGTATTTCTTTAAAAAGGCGTGCGTGCCTTCGATAATATCGTCTGCGGTGTAGTCGCCCCAGGCATTAACATGTTGCGCTGAAAACTTTTGTCCAAACCCTGTTGCGCCAGTAGGTTGTACTACATAAACAACGTAGCCATTTTCTGCCCATAAGTTAAACGGGTAACGACCTGTAAAACCACGCGTAACGGGTGAAGTACCGCCGTAGTAATACACGAGCGCAGGGTGCTTTTTAGTTTTATCTAAGTTGCTAGGAATGTACACACGACCAGTTATTTCGACACCATGTTTATTTTTAAAATTAAACTCTTCTAATGTAGGGAGTCGTGTATTTGCATAGCTACTTGGTTTTGAATCCCATATTAAATCTGTTTTATTTTTACTTACGTTAAGGCGCTTTAGTTGTTGTGGAGCTAAAGCGTTGGTACCACTTAGTAAAATTTCGGTATTACGGTCGTATGAGTAACTAAATTGTTCAACAATATCCAATCCTGTATTTAACTTTTTAAAGCGCTGTTTACTTAAATCAAATAGGTAAAGTGGTTGAGTGTCTTGCTCTGTTACTTTAATGAGCGCATCGCCGTTTTCTAAAACTTGCAGTTGGCCAATAGCGGGGTCGAACTGTTTACTAAGTGCTTTTACGTTTTTACCGCCTTCAGTAAGTAGATAAAGTTGCCCGTCGTAGTTATTGGCAAGCATTGCTTTTGGTAGAGCTCTGCCTGCGCCATTTTTAAAGTCAGGGCCTGCAACTACATAAATATCTTTATTTGCATATTTAGCTAAATTAAACGTTTTAAATTTACCAAGCGATGAAAGCTTATTTGATTTTAAATCGAGTTCGACTAACTCTGTTTCTGGGTGTGTTGATGCCTGCATTGCCATTACTGGGCGGCTCATTAATATTTTGCCACGGTTACTATTTGAATCTTCAAGGCTGTAAGAAAGAGGACCTTGGCTAAGTGCTTTTGTTAAACCACTTTTAGTATCAAGCATATAAATTTGGCTGGTGGAGCGTGCATACGACCAGCGATCTTGCAGACCTTTATAGTGCTTAGTTAAGTTGTTAGTGTTCTCAGGTAATTTAGACCAGCTAAACAAAAGACTGGTGTCGTTATAAAAGGTAAAGCCATTGGCTCCTTCTAAATCGTTTGCTAATGTTTTTATTGAGAAGTTTTTACGGCTAAGTTGTTTAAGCTCACCATTTAACAAATACACTAAATATTGGTTATCTGGACTCCAAATAATGTTACTTGGTTGGCCTGCTTCGAAGCGATAAAGCGTTTGATTATCTGAATCTTTAAGGACAGTAACTGTATTTGCTTGGTTTTGTGTTTTATCGCTATAAGTGCGAGTAGTAGTAACGTACTGCTTGGCGTTAGGTGCGAGTGATAATTGGCTAATTGTAGGAGCATCAAACAACTGTTTTGCAGATAAGCGCTTTGTTTGTGAGGCGCTAAGCGTAATTTTATCAACCTCGCTTTTAGCTGCAAAATCAAGCATTACGTCGTGCCAATTAGCTACTTGTTGGGCTACTATTAAAATAGAGTGAGTACTGTTATTTAGAGCTAACTTATAGCTATTTTTATCACCTGTTTGTAGTTCGCCATTAATAAATAACTGACCTTGCTCAATCCCTTTTAAGGTAAGCGTACCTTGTGTAAAGCGGGTTGTTTCAATATTAAATTTTAGTGCCTGTAACCCACCTAAAGTGAGCGCATTGATTTTATTAAATGGCTGCCAATTTTGTTTTTTCCCAAATACAGAAAAACTATCTGAGTCTGCTTGTAATTGAGGTAATAGGTTATTAATAATGGCATTACCATGAGGTGTTTGAAAAGGCTTTAACTGCATGTCTTCGGCAAGTGGGCCGATAAACTGAATTTTTGATTTATCCAATGGTGCAGCTATTGCAGCAAAGCTTAAGCTGCTAAGCGTTAAAAGAGTCGCTGCATGCTTAAATAGCTTATTTTGATGACACCATGGTGCGCTAAATTTCATTATTATGCCTATTATTATTGGAAGTTTGGCCAAATATAGCATGTATTGATACCATGCTCACATATCCAATATAGAGGAGAGAAAGTGACTTTACTGATAGTTTATATGGTAGTGGCGATTGTTATTTCGTTTTTATGTTCTGTGATGGAGGCTGTGTTATTAAGTATTTCGCCCAGCTATGTTGCATCACTTAGGAAAGATCATCCTGAGCTTGCTAAACAGCTCGAAAAACTTAAAAACAACATAGATCAGCCTTTAGCTGCTATTTTGACTTTAAATACGGTTGCCCATACTGCGGGTGCTGCTGGGGTCGGCGCACAGGCAGCTGTCGTGTTTTCCGATGCGGCTGTAGGTATTGCATCAGCCATTATGACATTCCTCGTATTAATCCTTTCTGAAATTATTCCTAAAACTTTGGGGGCTAATTACTGGCGAGCTCTAACGCCAAGTGTTACTTACGCTTTGCGGTTTCTAGTTATATCGCTAAAGCCTTTTGTATGGTTTGCACAAAAGCTAACAAATTTAATGGGTCCAAAGCACGATGAGGCTTACTATATTCGTCAAGAGATAGAGGCAATGGCTGATATAGGTACGGAGTCGGGCGCATTACATCAAGATGAGTCTGAAATAATTCGTAATCTATTGCATTTTAGACATGCAAAATTATGCGACTTAATGACGCCTCGAACTGTTATTTTTAAAATCCACAAAGACTTAACCGTTAATCAGTATTTAAACGATCACGGCTCGTCATCATTTTCTCGTATATTGGTATTTGATAAAGACAGCGACGATATTGTAGGGTTTGTGCATAAAAACGATATTATGCTGGCATTTCACCGCTTAGGTACCGATTATAAAATTAGCAAATTGATTAAGCCTATTTATACAGTGCCGAGCTCTCAAAATGTATCGTCGTTACTGCAAACTCTTTTAACAAAGCGCACGCATATATGCCTAGTTGTAGATGAGTACGGTGACGTGCAAGGTATTGTAACGCTAGAGGATATGATTGAAGCTTTAATGGGGCTAGAGATTGTAGATGAGCGTGACCAATCTACTAATATGCGCGCAGTAGCAAGGCAGCGTTGGCACAAACGTTTAGCAAGTAGTGCGCATATAGTCAGTGAAGAAGATAAACACACTCGGGGTGATAATTAGTTAACCAGCCCCGATTAAATATTAATACCGCTTTAAGCGGGGCTGCCATCAGTTTTCAGCCAATCTTTAGCCCAAGATATAAATTCGTTTTGTGGTTTAGGGCGGCTAAATAAAAAACCTTGTATGGCTAGTTTTCTTTTATAGTGCCTTAAATAAACGAGCTCTTCTGGGCGCTCAACACCTTCTGCCACTAAATCTAAATTATCTTTACTCGTAATGTTAAATAACGAACTTACAACCACTTGAGAAAATAAATCTGTTTCTATATGGCTAATGAGTGAGCGGTCTATCTTAATTTCAGTAAAAGGAAGGTTTCGAAGTTGATTCATATTAGTAAAACCAACACCAAAGTCATCTAGCGATATACCAAAGCCGTGCATTCTTAATCTGTTTAGTGTTTCTAATTGCATGAGGCTTGAGAGTGCATGTTGTTCTGTTATTTCTATAATTATATTACTAGGCGTGAGTTGATTTAGTTCTAATATGAGTAGTAATTTATTAGGACAGTTTAGGTCGTCGAGCTGAGTTGGCGATAAGTTAAATGCCATCTTAAAATCATGACCTAGTTGCGCTTTCATATTTTTGAATTCGCTGGTGGCCTTTTCAAAAAGAGAAAATGTAATTTGATTAATTAAGTTATGTTGCTCGGCAATACCTATAAAACGGTTAGGTAAAATAATATTGCCGTCTTTACTTGATAGAATACGCGCTAATACTTCAACGCTCTCAATTCTATTGTTATCAGCGTTTATTTTTGGTTGATAAAAAGGCGTTATTTCATCATTTTTTAATGCTTCAATAAGCTCATCTTTTGAAATGGCTGACTCTTTTAATAAAGTATGGCTATTTAATTGCGCTACTTTAATAAGTAACCTACTTACCTGAGATAGTTGCACTGGTTTTGTAATATTACCAATGAGGTGAGCGTTATGTTGCTTGGCAAGGCTGGCAGCTAAACTAATAACTTTATGATCCATTTCAGAAACAATAATAATACCGCCTTGATAGTGTAGCCCTCCTAAGTGGCGGATTAATTCCATACCATCCATTTCGGGCATATTAAGGTCAGTAAAAATAGCATCAAAGTAGTTTATATCAGAAGCAACTTTTTCGAGGGCTTCAGCAGCACTCAAGCAGGTGACTACATTATCAGACATATTTAATTCATTTAATATGGCTTCCATAACAATCAAAATCGCTTTTGAGTCGTCAACAACTAAAATGTTAGGCACTATTTTGTTCACTGTTATCCCTTTCAATGTATAGCTTATGGTTACTATAAAAGTAGTAGTGTTTTTTTATTTTGTCAGTATCAAATGCTTTTATTTTGAAAATAGTTATAGAACACCTTCACTCGTGTTTTTAAGTTGATTAGGTATACTAGCGCCATTATTTTAAATGGTCTTAATTATGATAAGAATAGATCTTACTTTAGCCGGGCAGCCATTTTCGCTTATGGTGTCTGGGCAAAAAATTGTGCAGGTGTTTCATGCTCAACAAGCTATTACCTTTGATAATCCTCGTGAAAACTATTATCAGTTTACTTACGACAACAAAGTAATAGGTATTGATACAGCGGCGGTGAAAGAGCAAAGTATTTCGCTTTTTGTAGATGATCAATTTGCAACACAACTTGCGTTACCAGCGCCTACAAATGGATCACCTAAAAAAGGCTTTTTGGGGTTGGCTGCATTAGGTTTTAAGCTTTTTAAAAGTGCTAAGGTAATTAAAGTAGTGCTTGCAGGGGCTTCTGTTGCAGGCTATGCGTGGTTATTTAGTATTGAATTTGCACTAATGCTAATTGGGTGTTTAGTTGTACACGAATACGGCCATGTGCGAGCAATGAAATACTTTGGCATAAAAACTAAAGGTATTTATTTAATCCCATTTGTAGGTGGGCTAGCTGTCAGTGACGATAAAATAACGACTCGTTGGCAAGATGTAGTTATATCATTAATGGGGCCTGCATTTGGTTTAATTACCTCGGTGTTGGGTGTCGTTTTATATTACGTCACCGAAATGGAAATATTTGCAGGTGTTGCGGTGCTTAGTGCGTTATTAAATTTATTTAATTTATTACCAATTTTGCCGCTTGATGGCGGGCATGTATTAAAAAGTATCAGCTTTTCAATGCGTTCATGGATTGGCCTAAGCGTATGCTTATTAGGCGTACTATTTGGCTTATGGCTAAGTTACACCTTTGGCTTAATGTTATTGGTATTCTTTTTGTTTGTTGGTGCGCTGGAAATTGTATTTGAATGGCGAGGCCGTCACTATTCACATTTAATGCCACTAGATAAATATGGCCAAGGCTTTTCAGCGGTTATGTATGCAGTTGTAGTAGCTGGGCATGTAGCTGTAATGATGCACTTTGCCGATTCAGAAAATCCAATATTGAGTCTGCCGATGACTATTTTATCGAGCTAGCAATAATAACAGCATGGTAGTTCAAAGCTCGCTCACTATGCTGTTTTTTGTACGTTGCTTTTTAAGGTTTTTGTGCATTTGTTGTTTAGAAAGGAAGCTGTCGCTCAGCAAAGTGGGCGTTTAACAGGGGCAATTACGCTTGCCCAACTGCTCGGAATAAAATTAACAGTGTTTATTTTAGCTTGTGTAGCGATAGCAAGATGTTAGTTTTGGTTCGTTTCTTAATGGGGTAATTGATATGGTACTATCCCCCAGAATGAAAAATAACAAGAAGCCGTGAGCTGATAGAATTATGAATGATGCGATAAAACAACAAGTAAATCAAAGCACAGGGGAATATTTATTGTACACGCTCTATTGGTTGGCCTTTTTTTTACTGGTGCTCCCAATACCCTCAAACTTGATTATTTTTTTATTGGATGGTGGATCATTAGTATTCAATTCCAATCCTATTTACCTTATTATATCTACCTTCCTCACTGCTGTACTTACGCTGCCATTTTTAAAGTTTACTCTTGATGCGCAAAATAAAAGCGAAGTTATTGGGCGCTTAGCAATAAAAAAAGTGGCTCTTTTTCCTTTAATCATTACAGTGCTATTAACAGCGGCTTTCGTTTTACTGGAACAATGGCTTTTTGGTTTTATGGAAGTCGCCTTGCCAGATTTTATGTTAGAAGTTGAAGCACAAACAAATTCGCTTTTAGCCAAAATTATCCTGCTTTTAGCAGTAGTATTTATTGGGCCCATATATGAGGAGGTGATTTTTCGAGGAGTGGCATTCTATAGGCTGAAAAAAACCGCCTTAGGAGTCAGTGGCGCAATTATTATCCCAAGTATCGTGTTTACATTGATACACTGGCAGTATGATCAAGTTGAAATTTATATTTCAGTGTTTGTATTTTCGTGCTTGATGGGACTACTTCGTCATCTATCGGGTAACTTGTGGTATTGCATTATCGCTCACATGATCTGTAATTTATTAGCACTAGGTGAAATTATTTTGTGATATTAGATGACTCATCAGTTAATTTTACTTTCTTGCTTAGTTCTTTTGGTTTGCAGCTGGCAAGCGCGATATAAAATCGCGCCTATTTACTACCAAAATACTTACGGATAAAAACTTAGCATTAACGAAATAAACACCCCAGTAATAATTAGTTGTACCACGCAAAAGCCCATAATATCTCTTGCCTTTAGGCCCGCTATAGCCAATACGGGCAGTGCCCAAAAAGGTTGAATTAGATTCGTCCACGCATCTCCCCATGCCACAGCCATAGCAACACGGGATATATCGGCGCCAAGCTCTTGTGCTGCAGGGATAACAATAGGTGCTTGTACCGCCCATTGTCCGCCACCTGAGGGCACAAACATATTAACGAGTCCTGCACTAATAAAACTATAAAATGGCAAGCTATCGGCATCCGCAATGGCAATAAAGCCTTGTGATATCTGCTGTGCTAATCCTGTATCGACCATGACCGCCATAATACCGGCATAAAAAGGGAACTGAATTACAATTCCCGCACCACTCGGAATTGCTTGTTGCAGGCTATTTAGTAGATTGTGGGGTGTTTGATGCAGGGTGATAGCCATAAACAAAAACAGGGCAATTATACTATTGAGGTTTAAGCCGCCACCAGAGATAAAAAAGTAATAGCTTAAGTAGGCAAGCCCCATTAAGCCAATGCCCATACCTAGCAGTTTGCTTTGTTCCAAATGTTGGGCGGGTCTGGTTATTGTTGTCAACTTAGGTGCTATCTCTTGTAAAAGAGCTGGGTCGATATATACGCTTTCTTGCTCACTTGGCAGCATATAGCGATTAACGAGCGGCATAATAATAAATAAGCCAACTAATATTGCTATATTAAAGCCCGCAAATAAGGTGTGCTCTGTACTAATAATACCAATGCTGGCTTCTGAAAAGTGGCCATCGGTTGCGATAGTTAAAGGAATCGAACCGGCTAATCCGCCATGCCATACAACAAAGCCTGAGTAAGCGCTGGCTACTAATAATCGATAATCAACACGAGTATGTTTTGCAATTGCCTTGGCAAAAAGGGCACCAATAACTAAGCCAAATCCCCAATTTATCCAGCTTGCTAAAAGCGAAATAAGCGTTACTAATATAATTGCTTTAGGTGCGGTGCTTGCAAATGTTGCTAGTTTTTCTAATAACTTACTTATAGGTGGCGTACTTGCCAGCATGTAGCCTGTGATTAACACTAGTAGCATTTGCATAGCAAAACTTAATAAGTTCCAAAAACCACCTCCCCACGCTTGTAATACTTCAATGTTGGTTGCGGTTGTAAATAAGCTCGCACTGACAAGAGTAATTGTTGTAAGTAAAATTACAAATATAAAAGGGTCGGGAAGATAGCGCTCTACAATTTTAGTAAAAGGGCGGGCTATTTTATTAAGCATAAGCACAACTGTTTTGGTTATTATTTTAACGCTAATTAATCATGAAAAATCACCATTGGCAAACAGCATTTAGTCTTATATTTGCGGTTAAAAGCTTAAACATTGCTTAAAAGCATCGCTTACAGTAACGTACTGTTTATAGATAATTTACTAACGAAGACTTTGTATTATGCCGGTGATATTTAAAAGGCTAGCGTTACTTGTTCGCGCTCATATAGATCAGTTGAGTTGGCAAGCAGTGGCATTAGCTATTTTGACTCATATGCTATTAACATGGAGCTTGCTATTTATAGCGAATGAGAAAGCGTTAACTTCGCTTACTACCTTTTTTTACTATTACACAGTAACAACATCAACAGTGGGATATGGTGACTTTAGTCCAACTACTGATCTTGGTCGTTGGGTGGTTGCATTAATACAAATTCCATTTGGTTTAGCTTTATTTGGTGTCTTGCTAGGAAAAGCAGGACAGACAGTTACTTACTTAATTAGGCGCGCTATGACTGGTGATAAAAACTTTGCCCACAGTAACCACCATATTATTATTTTTGGTTGGCACGACACTCGTACAAAAAAGATGATTGATTACATTTTGGCAGATACGAAGCGAACCGATCGTCGTATTTTACTCGCGGTAACCGAGCAAATGGATCATCCTTTTTTAGCTAACGAAAGCGTCGATTTTGCACGTTTAACTAGTTTTACAAACTTAGGAGAGTTAGAGCGTGTAGCTATTCGCCGTGCCGATAAAGTGATTATTGATGGGCAAGATGACGACCAAACATTTACGACAGCGCTGCGTATTAGTCGCTTAGTAAAAGACGATTGCCATATAAGCGCTCACTTTTTAGATGAAACCAAAGTTGAGATGATGTTAGAGCATTGCCAAAATGTAGAGTGTAGTAGTGCAAAATCAGCTGAGATATTAGTACGCTCAATGCAAGATCCAGGTTCGAGCCGTGTGCAAGAGGAGCTGCTATCTACTTTACACGGCGATACACAATTTAGCCTGAAAGTACCAAGTGGCTGCAAAGATATGGAGTTTGGTACTTTGTTTCATCACTTTAAACTTGAGCATGATGCAATACTGTTAGGCGTAGCTCATAATTTAAGTGCGCAAAATATGGATTTAAACCCGCCATTAGATTACAAAGTAAATGAAGGTGATATTTTGCATTATATATCGGTAGAACGAGTATTAAGTAGTGAAGTAGATTGGTCGAGTTTAGAGAAATAATGAATGAAGTTGTATTTTTAATTGTTGTTTTAAGTGCTTACATTTTACCTGTCGTTATTGTACTTAATAGTAAGCGCTCAAAAGGCCATGAAAAGAACGGCTGGCTGATGGGAATCATTATATTTTCGTGGTTAGGATTAATGATGTACTTTGCTATTGTGCCCAAGCATGGGCACAAAAAGAAAAAGGCAAAATAGAGTCATTAGTTTTTATAGCCGCATTTGCTGGAATATTACTCTTCTAGCTGTTTGAGTTTATGCTCAATTAGGGGGTCGTCAGGTAAAAGTTGCTGGGCGACTTCTAATAGCTGGATAGCATCATTAGGGTGTTCATCTTGGTGCTTAAGCGCCACATCAATCAAGGGCTGAATATCAATTTTTGCCTGATGCTCTTGTACATGCACTTCTTTTTCATCAGCTAAAATTTTATGCGCTGTACTCAATAATGCTAAACGATGCGGTGAGCTTGCATTAGCCGAATTGAGACTTTGATAATAATCCTCTTTTAAGCGTAAGGTTTTGGTTTGCAGGCGAAACTGTGCAATATCGATTTGCTGATGTTGAATGAAATCAACGGCTACTTGCTTATAAAACCCAAACTTATTCAAATATGTGGCGTGTGTACCATGTCCCATACCAAATACTCGTAAGTGAGTTAGCTGCTTATAGCGCTTAGCGTGCATTCTGTCTATACGATTAGTAGGATCGTAAATAATATAGCCTTGGGCATCTCCTAAATCTAGATCGTGATAATCTTGCTGCCAGTCAAACTGCTGAGCTATATCGGTACTAGAGCGGTCATCCCACGGTACTAATTCTTTATTTTTAGTACTTACCGGGTGAAAAAACAGTACTTGGTTTAGTTTTAATAGTTTAGCAAAAGCGCCAACAGCAAATCCGCCGCGGCTTAAGCCATAGCCTAGTCGACAATTAAACGGTGTAAGTAATGTTGATAGCTGCTCGAGAAAAAAGATTAAATTACGATTACGAAACCAATTACTTTTACCTAAATGTTGAAAAGCGATTATGTTTACGTTTTGTTTTTGAGCTAAGTGATAACCCCATGGTGCAAAATCAGGGTGAAGATCTTGCTCTTGTACATTTGTGCCAGCAGGTGAGAAGGTAAAAAGCAGGGGTTTATTAACGTCAATAAACTCATATTTTACAAATACATCGCCGAGTAAGTCACTACCCGTCATGGGTAATTGAGTTTGTTGCTCATTGCGCGGGAGAGTTAACCATTCATCTAACCAATACAGTAATTTCATTAATCCTCCAGCTATAAGTCGGCATAGATCATATCAAACTCAATGAAATTAGGTCAAACCGATAGGGTATTACTGCGCCATTTTGATTATTTCATCCCAGTCATTTTTAGTGACGGGCATAATTGATAATCGCCCACCTTTTTTAAGTGCTATTTCGGTAATATTATTATTGGCTTTAATATCTTTAAGGCTAATTAATTTTTTTAAATGGCTTTGGTAAGTAACGTCAACAACAACCCAGCGTGGTTTGTCGCTGGTGGCTTTTGCATCGTAATAGTCGCTACTTAAATCAAACTGAGTAGGATCTGGGTAGGCATCGTGTGTCACTTCGGCAATACCCGCTACACCTACGTTTTTACAGCTTGAATGATAAATCATGACTGAGTCACCGACCTTAACGCCGTCCCGCATGAAGTTTCGCGCTTGGTAATTACGCACGCCTTCCCATAGAGTCGTTTGTTTTGGTGCATTTTTTAAATCATCAATCGAAAACGCATCGGGTTCAGTTTTAAATAGCCAGTAAGCCATAACAGTATTCCTAACAAATATTTACTTCCCACTATTGTATAGTATCATTTGGATACTAGGGTAATGAGGAAGAAATAATGAGCCAAGTATTAGATGATTTATTGTCGTTGTTAACACTTGAAGAAATTGAGCAAGGTTTATATCGAGGACAAAGCCAAGATTTAGGCTTTGGTGCTGTGTTTGGCGGTCAAGTTATGGGGCAGGCGCTTTCTGCAGCTAAAGAAACTCTACCTGAGGGGCGTATAGTCCATTCATTACATTCTTACTTTTTACGCCCAGGTGATCCGGCTAAACCGATTGTTTATGATGTAGAAACTATTCGAGATGGTAAAAGCTTTAGTACTCGCCGAGTAAAAGCGATTCAGTACGGTAAGCCAATTTTTTATATGACAGCGTCATTCCAGGGGGAAGAAAATGGTTTGTCGCATCAAGCAACAATGCCTGATGTACCTGCACCTGAAGAGTTACGTTCATCGCTTGAGTTTTATCAAGATAACGCTTCACACATTCCTGAAGTGATTCGTAATAAGTTTACGCGTGAAATGCCAATTGAAATGCGACCGGTTACTTTTCATAACCCGTTTAAGCCAGAAGTTATGGAGCCGGTAAAACATATTTGGTTTAAAGCTAATGGTGAAATGCCTGACGATCAGCGCATCCATAACTATTTATTAGCGTATGCGTCTGACTTTGAATTTTTGCCAACTGCATTACAGCCACACGGTGTGTCGTTTATGCAGCCAAATATGCAAGTAGCTACTATAGATCATGCAATGTGGTTTCATCGCCCATTTAGAATGGATGATTGGATTTTGTATTCAATTGATAGTCCAAGTGCGAGTAATGGATGTGGTTTGGTACGTGGGCAGTTTTTTGATCGCCAAGGCAACTTAGTTGCCTCAACAATGCAAGAAGGGGTTATGCGCCAGCGCTAACCCCTACTATAGATACAGTAGTACTAATTACACTGATCTTGTACTATATCGCTGATTGACTGCCAGACGCGTGCTGGCAGTAATGTTTTAAGGTGTGCGTAGGTTTCGCAAAGTTGTGTACTGCCTACTAAGCCTTTATCACCCTCTGTTATTAACGACTCGCCACGTAAGTTATCAATAAAACTAACAAGTACTTTTTTATCAAAAAACTCAGGTGTTTTAATACCATGGAGTGTGCCTAAACGCTGTGCAAGTACTTGGCTCTCTCGTTCTAATTCTGCTTTTTCAATACCATCACTTGTTTGAATAAAACCAATCACAATAGCGTAACGTTGCAGAGTAAAACTAAGTGCTCGTCCAAGCATTTCAAGCTTAGCTAAGCAGTCATTACTGTTCGTTATATGAATGTTATCGCCATCAAACTCAATTAAATTTTGATCAGCAAAATTAGCTAAAATACGCGTTATATAGTTTTCATCAAGAGGCTGTAAGTACCATTCTTTAGCAAATAACGGATAAAACGTTTTTACAAGTTGCTGGCATTGCTCAATAGTTGTGCTGTGTTGTTTAAACAGATGTAGTGCAATTAAGCTTGGAACTGCAAACAAGTGCAATATGTTGTTTCGGTAGTAATTAAACAATACCTTTTCTTTATCGCTAATAGTAATAATTTCGCCAAATTCATCACTTATAACTTCAAACTTATTAAGCTTTAATGCATGCGTTAGTAATTGCTCTGGTGTTTCGTCTGGAGCTGTTACTTTATCGCTGTAACTGGCGTCGCGTTGTAAGCGCAGATAAAAATCAAGCTGTGCTAATAGCTTTGGTTTACTCAATGCTTGCTTATCATTAACCAGCAATATCATCGCTAGTAAGTTAACCGCATTAAGCGCCGCTGCATTATTAATTTTTACCATTACTTGGTCGGCAAGTTTAGTTACTTGTGGTGCTAACCATTGTGGCTTTTGCACGTCAGTTGGATGTATTGAATCGCGCCAATCAGGTTGGTTATCGTTTAAGTATTGGTTAATAGAGATTGGATCGCCAAAGTTTAAATTACCACGACCGTAGTTTTTAAGGTTTTTGATTGCCTTAAAAATACCGAAGATGGATTCGCCTTTTTTATCTTTCCCGTCCAGCTCTTTAAGGTAGGTGTTAATTTCCATTACGTGTTCGTAGCCAATGTACACAGGAACAATCGATATTGGTCTGTCTATTCCGCGTAGCATTGCTTGTAAGGTCATCGATAGCATACCCGTTTTAGGTGGAAGCAGACGCCCAGTTCTACTTCGACCGCCTTCTGTATAAAACTTAACAGAGTAACCTTTAATAAATAACTGGCTTAAATACTCTTTGAATATGGCAGAGTAAAGCTTATTGCCTGCAAACGAGCGACGAATGAAAAATGCGCCTGAGCGTCTAAATATGCCTCCGGCAGGGAAAAAGTTAAGATTTACGCCTGCAGCAATATGTGGCGGCACTAAACCTAAATGATAAATAGAGTAGGTAAGCAGTAAGTAATCCATGTGGCTGCGATGACAAGGCATATAAATTATTTCATGACCTTTATCGGTTAATTCATGAATTTGTTCTGCGTGCTTAATATCTATACCGTTATAAAGCTTATTCCATAACCAAGTTAAAAATCGCTCGGCCACACGTATCATTGCCTCAGAGTAATTAGCTGCTATTTCATCAAGTAGTTTAAGTGCATTTTGACGGGCTTCGGTTTGGCTAATATTTTTAGCTTTAGCTTCATCTTGAATTGCTTTTTTTATTGTTGGTGACGCCAATAATGAATTAAATAATTGCTCGCGAGAGGGCATTTTAGGACCAGTTGCTGCAAGTTTTTGACGTCTAAAGTGTACACGTGCTACACGTAACAACTTATGGGGTAATTCACTTACGTCAGCTTTTTCATTCACTAAAAGCGATAAGTCGAGAGGCTGACTGAAGCGAATAAAGTTATCGCGACCTGAAAACAACACCACAAAAATCTTTCTAAACCAGCTAGGAGTTAGAGAGTGTGTAATTAAAGTACGTAATCCTGGTTTTTCTTTACCTGGGTCACGTCCCCATAAAATAGTAACCGGAACAACTTGTACGTTTTGCTGTCCGCTCTCTATTAGGTACTCAATGATTTGTTTACCTTGAGCTAAAGCATTGGTTGGTTTAGCTTCATCACCAAATAGTGGTGGCGGGTTTTTAATACCAATAAAACGATCTAAATTTTGGTTGCCTAGTACTTGCTCTTCGGTTGGACTAGGTAGGCCATTTTTTTTACAAGCATGGGCAAGGGCAGCTAAATCAAATCGCGAATTTAAGCGCACTATATAAAATGTAGGGTACTCAGGGTTTAGCTCATACTGTTTAATAGGATTTTCTGGCAGTACTTTGCTTTTTACAAATAAGCGGCTAAATCCAGCAGACATAACATTTAAACAATAATTAAAAATACGCATCGACTCACCATATTGAGAGTATTAAGGCCAAAATTAGCGCAGTAGGATATCATAATATCTAAAAATCCCTTAGTTTGCGTAATTAAGGTGTTAACTTGTTTTATTGACTAACAGTAGAGGTATTAGTTCAAGTATAGCTAGTAAGTATGTATGGGTGCTTATTTAATCAAATTTACAGTCATAGTATTGTTTCTAAATAGTTGTTGCATTTATCACCAATACCTCTATAATACGCAGGCTTTCAAAATTCCTATGGGAACTAGGAAGGATAAATTAAGCTTGGATTTCAAGCTAATAAACAGGAGTTCCGATTTGGAACTCAACGTAGATATAATCAAACAGCCGGCATCTTAATTTTTAAGATTGTTTCGGTCGTTTTTTTATGCTCTTTTATATGCTCTTTATATTGAGGTTAAGAATGTCAAATCAACGCATTCGTATTCGCCTAAAAGCTTTTGACCACCGTTTGATTGACCAATCAACGGCAGAAATCGTGGAAACTGCGAAACGCACTGGCGCACAAGTACGTGGTCCAATCCCACTACCTACACGCTTTGAACGTTTTACTGTACTAACTTCACCGCACGTTAATAAAGATGCGCGTGATCAGTACGAGATCCGCACCCATAAACGTCTGATAGACATCGTAGAACCAACTGACAAGACTGTAGACGCGCTTATGCGTTTAGATCTTGCTGCTGGTGTTGATGTTCAAATCAGCCTGGGTTAATCGAAAGATTAGAGAGGTTTTAGGAAAATGGCATTAGGTCTAGTCGGTCGTAAAGTGGGTATGACACGAATCTTCACTGAAGATGGTGTATCTATCCCTGTGACAGTTATTGAAGCGACACCTAACCGCATTGCTCAGATCAAATCTGACGCAACAGACGGTTATAACGCGCTTCAAGTAACCGCAGGCACTAAAAAAGCAAGTCGTGTAAACAAAGCTAAAGCGGGTCATTTCGCTAAAGCTGGTGTTGAAGCGGGTCGCGGTCTGTGGGAATTCCGCCTTAACGGTGGTGAAGGCGATTTTGAAGTAGGCGCTGAGCTTACTGTTGAATTATTCAACGAAATCAACAAGGTTGACGTAACCGGTACTTCTAAAGGTAAAGGTTTCCAAGGTGGTGTTAAGCGCTGGAATTTCAGCATGCAAGACGCTACACATGGTAACTCTCTATCTCACCGTGCTCCTGGTTCAATCGGTCAAAACCAATCACCTGGTAAGGTGTTTAAAGGTAAGAAAATGGCCGGTCATATGGGTGCTGAGCGTGTAACGACTCAAAACTTAGAACTAGTTCGCGTTGACGCTGAGCGTAATTTGCTTTTAGTTAAGGGTGCAGTACCTGGAGCTATTGGCGGTGACGTTATCGTTAAACCAGCTGTTAAAGCATAAGTCCTGGAGATTTAGTGATGGAATTAGCAATTAAAGACGCTTCTGGCGGTCTTGAAGTTTCTGAAGCTACTTTTGGACGTGAGTTTAACGAAGCATTAGTACACCAAGTAGTTGTTGCATACGCAGCAGGTGCTCGTCAAGGTACTCGTGCTCAGAAGACACGTTCTGAAGTAAGCGGTGGTGGTAAAAAACCATGGGCTCAAAAAGGTACTGGCCGTGCACGTGCTGGTACAATCCGTAGCCCAATTTGGCGTTCAGGTGGCGTTAGCTTTGCAGCTAAACCACAAGACCACAGCCAAAAAGTAAACCGTAAAATGTACCGTGGTGCGATTAAAAGCATCTTATCTGAATTAGTTCGTCAAGAGCGTTTAATCGTTGTTGAAAGTTTTGCTCTAGCAGCACCAAAAACTAAAGAACTAGTTGCTAAGCTTAAAGAACTTGAGCTTAAAGATGTTCTTATCGTGACTGAAGAAGTAGATGAAAATCTTTTCTTATCGGCACGTAACCTTTATAAGGTTGACACACGTGATGTAGCTGGTATCGATCCTGTAAGCTTAATTGCTTTCGATAAGGTACTTATTACAGCCGCTGCTGTTAAGCAACTTGAGGAGGCGCTAGCATGATTCGCGAAGAACGTCTTTTAAAAGTGATCCTTGCTCCACATATCTCTGAAAAAAGCACAATTGCTGCTGAAGAAAACAATACTATTGTTTTTAAAGTAGTAAATGACGCAACTAAAGCTGAAATTAAAGTAGCAGTTGAGAAGCTTTTTGAAGTAGAAGTAACTGGTGTTCGCACACTTAACGTTAAGGGTAAAACAAAACGTACTGGCGCACGTTTCGGTCGTCGTAGCGACTGGAAGAAAGCTTACGTTACTCTTAAAGAAGGCAGCGAGCTAGACTTTGTCGGCGGCGCCGAGTAATAAGGGGATAGAATTATGGCACTTCAAAAGTGTAAGCCTACTTCTGCGGGCCGTCGTCACCTAGTTAAAGTGGTTAACTCTGATCTACATAAGGGTAAGCCATACGCACCACTTTTAGAGAAAAACTCTAAATCAGGTGGTCGTAATAACAATGGTCGTATTACGGTTCGTCATATCGGTGGTGGTCATAAACAACACTACCGTTTAATCGATTTTAAACGTACTAAAGATGGCATTCCAGCTACTGTTGAACGTTTAGAATACGATCCAAATCGTAGCGCAAACATCGCTCTTGTATTATATGCAGACGGTGAGCGTCGTTACATTATCGCACCTAAAGGCTTAAAAGCTGGCGATGCAATCCAGTCTGGTGTTGATGCACCAATCAAGCCTGGTAATGCATTACCAATGCGTAATATGCCTGTAGGTTCGACTGTTCACAACGTAGAATTAAAACCAGGTAAAGGTGCTCAAATAGCACGTTCTGCTGGTGCATACGTTCAAATCCTTGCTCGTGATGGTCAATATGTAACATTACGTCTTCGTTCAGGCGAAGTTCGTAAAGTTGAATCTGATTGTCGTGCGACTCTAGGTGAAGTAGGCAATGCTGAGCATATGCTTCGTTCACTTGGTAAAGCAGGTGCAAATCGCTGGCGTGGTATTCGTCCGACAGTTCGTGGTGTTGCCATGAACCCGGTAGATCACCCACACGGTGGTGGTGAAGGTCGTACATCTGGTGGTCGTCATCCTGTGTCTCCATGGGGTAAACCGACTAAAGGTGCGAAGACGCGTAAGAACAAGCGTACGGATAAATTTATAGTACGTCGTCGTACTAAGTAATATTGAGGAATAGCCATGCCACGCTCTCTCAAGAAGGGTCCTTTTATAGACCTACACTTGCTGAAGAAGGTAGAGAAAGCTTTGGAAAGCGGTGAGAAAAAGCCAATTAAAACTTGGAGCCGTCGTTCAATGATCATACCTAACATGATCGGATTGACCATTGCTGTCCATAATGGTCGCCAGCACGTACCAGTTTTCGTTTCTGACGAAATGATCGGTCACAAACTAGGTGAATTTGCACCAACTCGCACTTACCGTGGCCATGCTGCGGATAAGAAAGCGAAGAAACGATAAGAGGGGAAGATAAATGCAAGCATTAGCTAAACATAAATTCGCCTCTGGTTCGGCGCAAAAAGCACGTCTAGTTGCAGATCAGATCCGCGGGTTACCTGTAGATCGCGCACTAGAAATCCTGGCGTACAGCCCTAAGAAAGCCGCTGTATTAGTTAAGAAAGTACTTGAGTCTGCTATTGCTAACGCAGAGCATAACGAAGGTGCTGACATTGATGAGCTTCGTATAACAACGATCTTTGTGGACGATGGTCCTACAATGAAACGTATTATGCCTCGTGCTAAAGGACGCGCAGACCGCATCCTTAAGCGTACAAGCCATATCACTGTTATGGTTTCAGATAGCTAGGAGTATAAGTAATGGGACAAAAAGTTCATCCTACTGGTATTCGCCTAGGTATATCTAAACCTTGGGTTTCTACCTGGTACGCGAGTTCAAAAGATTTCTCTGCACAGCTTTTTGGCGATCACAAAGTTCGTACATTCCTTACAAAGGAATTGAAAACGGCTTCTGTGTCTAAAATCGTTATTGAGCGTCCAGCAAAATCAATCCGAGTAACAATCCACACGGCTCGTCCGGGTGTTGTTATCGGTAAAAAAGGCGAAGACGTAGAAAAATTACGTCAAGCGGTAACTAAAATCGCTGGTGTACCTGCTCAGATTAATATCTCTGAAGTACGTAAACCAGAACTAGATGCACAACTAGTAGCAGACGGCATTGCCTCTCAACTAGAGCGTCGTGTTATGTTCCGTCGCGCTATGAAGCGTTCGGTACAAAATGCAATGCGCATCGGTTCTAAAGGGATTAAAGTTGAAGTTAGCGGTCGTCTTGGCGGCGCTGAAATCGCACGTTCAGAATGGTATCGTGAAGGTCGTGTACCTCTACATACTCTTCGTGCTGATATCGATTACGCAACTTCTGAAGCCTTAACCACTTATGGTATCATTGGTGTTAAAGTTTGGATCTTCAAAGGCGAAGTTATTGGTGGTTTACCACTAGTACAAGAGCAAGAGAAGCCAGCTAAACGCGCACCAAAGAAAGCCAAGAAAAGTGCTAAGTAGAGGTAGCGAGTAATGTTACAGCCAAAACGTACAAAATTCCGTAAAATGCACAAAGGCCGCAACCGCGGTTTAGCGCAAAACGGTAACAAAGTAAGCTTCGGTACTTTCGGATTGAAAGCAACTGGCCGTGGCCGTATGACTGCTCGTCAAATCGAAGCAGCTCGTCGTGCTATGACGCGTCACGTGAAACGTCAAGGTAAAATCTGGATTCGTGTCTTCCCTGACAAACCGATTACAGAAAAACCTCTTGAAGTTCGTATGGGTAAAGGTAAAGGTTCTGTTGAATATTGGGTTGCTGAAATTCAGCCTGGTAAAGTACTTTACGAAATGGAAGGTGTTTCAGAAGAGCTTGCTCGTGAAGCGTTTGACCTTGCTGCTCGTAAATTGCCATTCAAAACAACTTTCGTAACTCGGACGGTAATGTGATGAAAGCTAGCGAACTAAAAGATAAAAGCGTAGAAGAGCTTAATGCTGAACTTCTAGGACTACTTCGTGAGCAATTTAATATGCGCATGCAAGCTAGCACTGGTCAGTTAGCTCAGACACACACGCTAAGAACAGTACGCCGCGATATCGCGCGTGTAAAAACAGTTATTAACCAGAAGGCAGGTCAATAATGAGCGATAAAATTCGTACTCTTCAAGGCCGTGTAATCAGCGACAAGATGGAAAAATCTTTCACTATCGCTATCGCACGTTACGTGAAGCACCCAATCTATGGGAAATTCATTAAACGTACGACTAAGTTACACGTACATGACGAAAATAACACAGCAAAAGCGGGTGACGTAGTTACTATCCGTGAATGCGCACCAATTTCTAAGAATAAATCTTGGACTTTAGTAGACGTTATTTCTAGTCCAAAACAAGCTTAATTTTTTAATTAAGTTAGTTTTGTAAAAAGCCCTGGCATTAGCTGGGGCTTTTTGTATTTGGAATAATGAGTTAGTAGTAAAGACTATCTGAGTTAAGGCTACGTACTACGGTTTAGATTGAGTATCACTCCTAACATAGTTAAAATTTTAATGAAGGAAGAGGGATGATTTTGTAAACTTAGAGCATAAATTTATACTAACTTCTCTTTTTCAGCCAAGATTTATTTATAAGTAGGCTTACTAAAAGCCCGCCGAGGATAAGTACAGCAGAAGATACCATTAAAGCGCGGTTCTCTAAGCGACTTACGTCACGTTGACCTATGATTTCATACACCACGTCCCCTTCTATATACTTTTCACCTTTATACATTTCAGTAATATTTATTGCCCAAAAACCTTGGTTTTTAGCTTGGTAAGTAAAGTAGGTTTCTGGATAAAAGATGTTAAGCACAGCGCAAAGGTAAATCAGTATGCCAGTAGCAATTAAAATAATGCTACCCCATTTTAGCTTATTAGTAGAGTTCGATATTTTTTCCTGATTGGGAACAAGGTGGTCAAAAGAAATTTGATAGCAGGTATTTAACTTTTCAATGACATCGGGTGAAGGAATAAATTGTCCGTTTTCTAGCTTGGATAGATAGGATTGCTGAATGCCTATTTCTCGAGCTGCAAAGGCTTGCGTCCATTTCTTATTTGCTCTAAGGCGTTTTAATTCTGTTCCTAACGATGACATGCTTTCATACTCTAATTATTCACCTACCCGTTCATTATCGCTAAAAATGAGTTGTTTGAATAGCCCGCTGAGTTATATTCATGGCGATGAATAAAAAGAATATCATGAATATTAGTAAGTTATATATTAATTGGTTTTTTTTTAGTTATGCTAAGCAGACTTATTAATAAAGGAGTGTCACTAATGAAGATGTATTTTTATCAAACGGTCTTGTTTATTAGCTTTCTGTTTGTATCGCACACGAGTTTTGCAGAACCTGTGCTTGCAATTAAAGCGACTATTTATAAATTGCCAAATAAAATCACCATCGATAGCCAAATAGATAAAACCTTAGAGAGTTTAAAACCAAGCCATCAGCCTCAATTATTAGCCAGTTTAAATAAAAGTGCATTAATAGAAATAGGCAATGATGCACAGTTAACGGCGCTTGAAGTTAAATCAAATGAAGATGGCAGCTACTTTAATGCAACGATGAAATTGAAAGAGAAAGTAGGTGGACAGTGGGAGTCAATTACATCTTTTATGCCTCATATTCCTGATGGGCAAACGGTGTATTTTAGTCGTACATTTACAGACAGTGTTTGGGTGATTAAATTAACAGGGAAGAGGTATGAGTCTATCGAACTAGGTCAGGCAAGTTTTGAGTAGTATATAATCGGATTTGACTGATTATTTATAGCTTATAAAAGCCTCTTAGTTGAGGCCTTACCTTCGAGGTTGGATTTTTAGCTAGATGCTTCGTAGAGCCGGTGTAGTGCATTATTAAATATAAATAGGCGGTCATACACATAGATACCAAGTACACGTGTCCTATTTTTAGTCCTCGAGTCTTTATGTCTAAAACCTCAATTTATCGCCTTAAATTAATATTCTGGTATGATTAGCTAATATGCGCTTTTGAATGAATTTTTGAGGTAGTAATGACGCGTAGTTTTGAATTTCATTTAACTGATGAAGTTGCCACGGTTGCAATGGGGAATTGCGTTGCTGATATTATTGAGCAAGGTGCGGTTATTTATTTACATGGTGATTTAGGTGCGGGTAAAACAACGTTTACACGTGGTGTAGTACAAGGTTTTGGCCATACAGGTAAGGTTAAAAGCCCAACGTATACACTCGTAGAGCCTTATGAACTTGAGCGCGCAAATGTTTATCATTTTGACTTATACCGCTTAGGTGATCCTGAAGAATTAGAATACATGGGTATACGCGATTATTTTTCAACAGATGCAATTTGTGTTGTTGAATGGCCTGAAAAGGGTGGTGAGTTTATTCCTGTGCCTGATTTAGATATTACTCTAAGCTATGTGGGTAACGAACGTAAAATTGTTATTAATAGTGCTAGTGAGCGCGGTATAACAATTGTCGAAAAACTAAATAACAAATAATAATATAGTTAAGGCAGTAATTATCAAATGAGCCGAGGTGTAGTTAAACTTTTTATTTATCTTATGGTTATTACCATAAGCTTGCCGTTGTGGGCCAAAAATACAATTAATAGTGTACGCGTTTGGCCGTCACCGGATAGTACTCGTGTGGTATTTGATTTAAATGATAAGCCCGACTTTAGCTATTTTATGCTTAAAAATCCTAGCCGTTTAGTGGTTGACTTAGAGAACACTAGCGAGTTAAAAATATTGCCAGGTGTGCCGCCAAAACATCAAATAGTAAGCAAATTACGTTACTCAAAGCCTAAAAATAAACAAAGCGTGCGTTTGGTATTTGAATTAAGTGCGCCAATAAAGCCTGTTGTATTTGCTTTAGCGCCTACTGGTCCTTATAAAAATAGACTCGTTGTTGATTTATATAATAAGAGCCAAGCAAAAACTGTTGTATCACCTGCACAAACAGCGGCTAAAAATCGCCAATTAAGCCAAGAACGAGACATCGTTATTGCAATTGATGCAGGGCATGGCGGCGAAGATCCAGGTTCAATTGGTCCATCTGGCACGTACGAAAAAACAGTAACACTGCAAATTGCAAAACGCCTTGAGCGCATGATTGATGGCGAGCGTGGGATGATTTCGCGCATGGTACGAAGCGGTGACTATTTTGTAAAACTTAATACGCGTACTAACCGTGCTCGTGAAAAAAAAGCTGACTTTTTTGTTTCTATTCATGCTGATGCATTTACAAGCCCTGGACCAAATGGTGCCTCTGTTTGGGTATTGTCGTTAAGGCGTGCTAATTCAGAAATAGGTAAATGGATAGAAGATAAAGAAAAACACTCTGAGCTTTTAGGTGGCGCTGCTGATGTAATGAAAGATGCCGCTAACGAAAAATACTTAGCTCAAGCATTGCTTGATATGTCGATGGATCACTCTATGAAAACCGGCTTAAACGTAGCTGACGAAGTTGTTAAAGAGCTCAGTAAAGTTGCTAAATTGCATAAAAAAGATCCCCAACATGCGAGTCTTGCTGTACTTAAATCACCAGATATCCCGTCAATTTTAGTAGAAACAGGGTTTATATCTAATCCACGAGAAGAAAAGCTGCTTAAAAGCGCTAACCATCAAGAACGTTTGGCTAAAGCTATATTCACTTCAATTAAAAATTACTATTTAAAAAATCCACCGGATGATTCTTTGTTTGCTAAATTAAAATCGCAATATCCAACAAAGCACAAGGTACGCCCGGGTGAATCTTTAAGTATGTTGGCGAGTCGCTATGGCGTTACAATTACTGAATTAAAACAAGTTAATAAGCTTAGCTCTAATACTTTATTTATTGGGCAAGAGCTAGATATACCGCAAAGTTAGTCATTATTATTAGCGCAATGCTTGCTAGGAAATCTCATGAATATTGAAATACTACCCGCGCGTTTAGCTAACCAAATTGCCGCAGGCGAAGTGGTTGAACGCCCCGCGTCGGTAGTAAAAGAACTGGTCGAAAACAGTTTAGATGCTGGCGCTACACGTATTCAAATAGATATTGAGCGTGGTGGTCATAAGCTTATTCGTATTCGTGACAACGGCTCAGGGATAAGTAAAGATGAGCTAACGCTTGCACTTTCTCGTCACGCTACCAGTAAATTAAAGTCACTTGATGATCTCGAAAATATTTGTTCACTTGGCTTTAGAGGCGAAGCGCTTGCGTCAATTAGCTCCGTATCGCGTTTAACGCTGAGTTCAAAACCAAAAGATCAAGAAGCAGCTTGGCAAGCATTTGCAGAAGGTCGCGATATGGCCGTGCAAGTAAAGCCAGTAGCGCACCCTGATGGCACAACCATTGAAGTAAAAGATTTATTTTTTAACACCCCAGCTCGTCGTAAATTTTTGCGTACCGAAAAGACTGAATTCAGTCATATTGATGAATTGATAAAGCGTATTGCGCTTAGTCGCTTTGATGTTTCTATTACACTAACTCACAACGAAAAAGTAGTAAGGCAATATCGTGCGAAGACAGATCCTTCTCAGGCTATTACACGTGTGGCACAAGTTGCAGGTAAGGCCTTTGCAGAGCAAGGTTTACATATTCAATCAGGCGAGGGCGGCCTACAGCTGCATGGCTGGGTGTTACCTGTCGGTTCAGCTAATACGACTCAATATACTTATGTAAACAATCGCATGATGCGCGATAAGCTTATTTTGCATGCTATACGCCAAGCATTTGAAGAGGTAAGTGGCACTCAAGAGCTTCCAGGGTTTGTTATTTATATTGATATTGACCCACGACAGGTTGATGTAAATGTTCACCCTGCCAAACATGAAGTGCGCTTTCATCAAGGGCGCTTAATTCATGACTTTATATTGCAAGCTATTAAGCAAGTGGTAGTGCCGCTGCAAGGTGAGTTTACGAATGAACCGTTTGGCTCTGAGGTGGAATCTGCGCCTGTGTTAATGGGGTCAACGCATATTAGCGCTAATAATATAGAAAGCGAAGGTGTGTTTGATTACCCTAAATCGCAATTACAGCCCTCTTACTCTGGAAGTGCTGGTAGCTCAAGTTCGTCCTCAGGTACTAGAAGTGTTGCCGGTAGCGGTGCATACCGTGCTACACCAAGTACGAGCCATCATGACGTAAATGCGTTTTATCAAGGTGTAAGTGAGCAACACGCTGCGCATTTTGATAACGTAGCAAATATACCAGCAACACAGCAGCAGTTTGAGTCAGCGCATAATGTTTTAAAGGTTGTTTCCATCATCAGTATTAATGAAGGTGTGTGTGTATTTAGTGAAGAGCAGCAATTGTATTGCTCACATTTCAAATATGCATTGGTAGATGATTGGCATACACAAATCAAGGAGCTTGGTAGCTTAGAAGGGAAAGCCCTTTTGCTGCCCGTAAGAGTAAACCTATCGAAAGAAGATTGCTTGCTCATAAAAGCACAGCAATCATGGTTTACTTTACTTGGTTTTGAACTCGTAATAGAAAAACAGTTTGTAATGGTTAAAAAATTGCCAGCGTGCTTATATTTACTTGATGTAAGTACCGCGATAGGTGAGTTACTTAATGGATGTAAAGCGGAGCTTGAAAATATAGAGAGTTGGTTAGAGTGGCAGATGAAATGTGTACCAACTCGATTTTATTTGAGCAATGTATTTTTAGCGCAACAAATGCGCTTACAAAATAATCCGCAAACTATTGAACGCTTGCGCGAAAAAGCAGTTAAAATAGAGCTAAATCACTATTTAACGCAATTAGATTAAGGTATCAGTGTTGAGTAATTTACCAGTCATATTTTTAATGGGTCCAACAGCTGCTGGTAAAACAGCATTGGCAATCTCACTGTGCGAGCATTTAAATACAGAAATAATCAGCGTTGATTCAGCGTTAGTGTATAAAGATATGAACATTGGTACTGCAAAACCCGATGCAGAAGAACTTGCTAAAGCTCCGCATCATCTGATTGACTTGCTCGATCCGAGTGAAACATATTCAGTTGCTGATTTTAGGCGTGATGCAGTACAAAAAATTGACGAATTTCATAGACAAGGTAAAGTGCCTGTATTGGTTGGAGGTACAATGTTGTACTTTAAATCTTTAATTGATGGTTTATCGCCTTTACCTGAAGCAGATCCTGTAATAAGAGCTGAGTTAGAAGTACAAGCTAAAGAATTTGGCTGGCCTCATTTATATAAAGAATTAGCTAAAGTTGACCCAAAAGCAGCCGAAAAAATAAGTGAAAATGATTCACAAAGAATTAATCGAGCTTTAGAGGTTTATAGATTAACTGGTAAGACCATGACTGAGTTGCAAAAGCAAAAGCAGCCGGCTTTACCTTATACTTTTCATCAATTTGCGATTGCACCGCAAGAACGCAGCGAATTACACCGCCGAATTGAAGAAAGGTTTAAAATAATGATTGATCAGGGGTTTGAAAATGAAGTTTCGACCCTATATCTACGTAAGGATTTACACCCCAATATGCCTTCTATTCGTTGTGTTGGTTATAGACAAATGTGGGATTACCTTGCGGGTGAAACAAACCATGATGAAATGGTTTTTCGTGGCATCGCGGCAACACGTCAATTGGCAAAACGTCAGTTAACGTGGCTTCGTAGTTGGCCTGATGTTACGTGGTTAACAACAGGTGACGAAGAAAACTTGCATCGTGTAGTAAGTTCGCTAAGCTAGTAGTAGTTGAATATTGTTTTTTATCAAATAAGTTCAGCCACTTAATTATAATAACACCTAGAACGAAGGAACAATAACATGGCAAAAGGCCAATCGTTACAAGACCCATTTTTGAATGCACTACGACGTGAGCGCATTCCAGTATCAATCTTTTTGGTAAATGGCATAAAATTACAAGGCAAAATTCAGTCATTTGACCAATTTGTTATTTTACTAGAGAACACCGTAAATCAAATGGTTTATAAGCATGCAATTTCAACAGTTGTCCCTGCTCGCGCAGTTAACTTCCAAGCAGTTCAAGGGAGTGAAGAAACTGAAGAGCCAGAAGCTGGTAACTTTTAATTAGGAGCATAATGTTTGTTTGACCGCTATGAATCCGGCGAACAGGCAATTTTAGTTCATATCGACCTACCTAAAGAAGGGGATCGTGAAGATCTTCATGAATTAGAGATGTTGGTATCTTCTGCTGGTGTTAGTAGTTTGGCGGTTGTGCAAGGCAGCCGTCAAGCACCACATCCGAAACTATTCGTCGGTACCGGTAAAGCAGAAGAAATAGCTGAGATTGTTAAAATCCACAATGCAGATGTCGTAATTTTCAATCATCAACTCAGGCCGTCACAAGAGCGTAATTTAGAGCGTGTTTGTCAGTGTCGTGTGCTTGATAGAACGACGCTAATTCTTGATATTTTTGCCCAACGTGCACGTACCCATGAAGGTAAGCTGCAGGTTGAATTGGCACAACTTCGCCATATGTCGACTCGATTAATTCGTGGCTGGACCCATCTTGAACGCCAAAAAGGCGGGATTGGTTTACGTGGACCTGGTGAAACCCAACTTGAAACCGATAGGCGATTACTTCGTGCCCGTATTCAAAATATTCGTGCGCGTTTAGCTAAAGTAGCAGTGCAACGCGAACAAGGTAGGCGAGCTCGTACTCGTAACGAAATACCTACGGTATCGTTAGTTGGCTATACTAATGCAGGTAAATCTACATTATTTAATCGAATTACGAATTCAAATGTATACGCGGCCGATCAGTTGTTTGCAACGCTTGACCCGACTCTACGTAAGCTTGAATTAGGTGATGTTGGTCCTGTTATCTTAGCTGATACAGTGGGCTTTATTCGTCATTTACCGCACGACTTAGTTGCTGCTTTTAAAGCAACGCTAACTGAAACTCGTGAAGCTGATTTACAATTACATGTAATTGACGCAGCAGACTCTCGTCTTCAAGAAAATATTGAACAAGTACAATCGGTGCTTAAAGAAATTGAAGCCGATGAAGTACCACAGCTATTAATTTATAATAAAATTGATGCGCTGGATAACGTAAGCCCACGTATTGATCGAGATGGCGAAGGCCAACCTATAAGAGTATGGCTTAGCGCTCAGACTGGTGAAGGGTGTGAATTACTTAGTGAGGCTATTAGTGAACTACTTGCTAAGAAGATGTTTAACGAAACATTATTTCTTACGCCATTGTATGGTCGCCTAAGAGCTGCATTGTTTAGTTTAAATGCAGTACATGAAGAACGCTTTGATGAGCAAGGTAATTGGCTGTTAGATGTTAGAATGCCAATGGTTGAGTGGAATCGTTTAATTAAAGAATTTGGTCCTGAAATTGCTGGTTTTATCTACCGTAATTAAAAATTGACGTTTTAATGTCGGTTTTTGTATGAGAAACGCGGTAGATTTGTTAGATTTAACACAATTTCCTAATTTATTTAGATAACAATGGAGTATAGCTATGGCCTGGAATGAACCGGGTAATAATGGCAATGACAAAGATCCGTGGAATAATAAAGGCGGACGTGATCAAGGCCCACCTGATTTAGACGAGGTGTTCCGCAAGTTTAGTAACAAGTTCGGCGGCTTATTTGGCGGGAAAAAACCTGGCAATGGTAGCGGCGGTGGACTTGGCGGAGCCGGTATTTCATTCATACTTATTATCGCCGTTATTGTATGGGCGTTAAGTGGTATTTATACGGTTAAAGAAGCCGAGCGTGGTGTAGTTCTACAATTTGGTAAATATGACCGAATTGCTGATCCTGGCCTGCGTTGGAAAATGACTTTCATCGAAACGGTAATCCCAGTAGATATTGAAGCAGTTCGTTCACTATCGGCTTCTGGTTTTATGCTTACTGAAGACGAAAACGTAGTGAGCGTAGAGTTTCAGGTGCAATACCGTGTTATTGACCCATATCTTTATGAGTTTAGCGTAACCAACGCTGATAGTAGCTTAGAAGAAGCGCTAGACAGTGCACTACGTTATGTTGTGGGCCATGCAAAAATGGACCAAGTATTAACTAATGGCCGTGAGGTTGTTCGTCAAAATACATGGGATGAGCTTAATAAGATTATCGAACCATATAACTTAGGTTTAATTGTTACTGACGTGAACTTTAAAGACTCTCGTCCGCCAACTGAAGTTAAAGATGCTTTTGATGATGCGATTGCTGCACAAGAAGATGAAGAACGTTTCATCCGTGAAGCAGAAGCATATGCTCGTGAAATTGAGCCTCGTGCTCGTGGTCAAGTAACGCGTATGACTCAAGAAGCTGAAGGTTACCAAGAGCGTATAACATTAGAAGCACAAGGTGAGGTAGCTCGCTTTGAAAAGCTATTACCTGAATATCAAGCAGCTAAAGAAGTTACTCGTGAGCGCTTATACATTGATGCAATGGAAGAAGTGCTAGGCAGTAGCTCTAAAATATTGGTTGATGTTAAAGGCGGTAATAACATGCTTTATTTACCTCTTGATAAGATTATGGATAAGCAAGGGACAGCAACACGTGTTGCACTTCCAAGCTCTAGTGATATTCAAGATTTACGTAATAAAGTAAATACGTCGCGTAATAGCTCTGTTAACAGTGGCAATGACCGCTTTAACAACGACCGCTTTAATGATGGGAGATAATCATAATGAAAAACTTTAGTTTAGTAATACTATTAGCTGCCATTGTTATGTCTTTCTCATCGGTATTTGTTGTACCTGAAGGGCAAAAAGCAATTGTAATGTTATTCAGTAAAGTACAAAAAGATAGCGACGACAAAGCGATTGTATATGGCCCAGGCCTACAATTTAAGGTGCCATTTTTTAGCCAAGTACGTCGCATTGATGCACGTATTCAAACGCTAGATGGTGCGCCAGACCGTTTTGTTACTAGTGAGAAAAAAGACTTAATTGTTGATTCGTTTGTAAAATGGCGTGTTAACGACTTTAGCGCTTTTTACTTACGTGCACGTGGCGATAAGCAATACGCTGAAACGCTACTTAAACAAAAAGTAAATAATGGTCTTCGTACAAACTTTGGTACACGTACAATTCGTGAAATTGTATCGGGTGAGCGTAGCGAATTGATGGAAGAAGCGTTAGTACAAGCTTCTGAAAGTGCGCGTGAGCTTGGTATTGAAGTACTAGACGTACGTGTTAAGCAAATTAACCTACCACAAGAAGTAAGTAGCTCTATTTACCAACGTATGCGCGCTGAGCGTACTGCTGTTGCAAAAGAGCACCGTTCTGAAGGTCAGGAAAAAGCTGAGACCATTCGTGCGGGTGTTGACCGTCGTGTAACAGTAATGCTTGCTGACGCGGAGCGTAATGCGCGTTCTGTACGTGGTCAAGGTGATGCTGACGCTGCTGGTATTTATGCTAATGCGTATAACAAAGACCCTGAGTTCTTTAGTTTTGTGCGCTCGCTTGAAGCTTATAAAAAGACTTTTAAAGATAAGCAAGACGTTATGGTGCTTTCACCAGATAGCGACTTCTTTCAATATATGAAAGGTGCTAAAGCTCAATAAGCTTTACCTTAATTATTTAAAAGTTAAAAAGCCTCGCATTTGCGGGGCTTTTTGTTAAATGCTATTTGTAATCATAAATCACTGTTATTTATGTGGTTATTAGCTGATATTTCGGTAGAACAGTTACGCGCAGAAAAAATAAGCTGAACAGGGGTGATCTTTACTTTAGTTTTCTGGTAAAATCTCGTCCTAATTTTCTCTAAGTGAATTTACGATGGGTAAAAACGTTGTTGTATTAGGCACCCAATGGGGTGACGAAGGAAAGGGTAAGGTAGTTGATCTCCTTACAGACAAAGCATCTTTAGTAGTTCGTTATCAAGGTGGCCACAATGCGGGTCATACTTTAGTTATCGAAGGTGAAAAGACGGTTCTACACCTTATTCCATCGGGTGTATTACGTGACAATGTTAAATGTGTGATTGGTAATGGTGTAGTTTTATCACCAGAAGCGCTAATGAGAGAAATTGGCATGCTTGAAGAACGTGGCGTACCAGTACGCGAGCGTCTTTTAATAAGTGAAGCATGTCCACTAATCTTGCCTTTCCATGTTGCATTAGATGTAGCCCGCGAAACTGCTCGTGGCGATAAGCCAATTGGTACAACTGGTCGTGGTATCGGTCCAGCGTACGAAGATAAAGTGGCGCGCCGTGGTTTACGCGTAGGTGATTTATTTAATCCTGAAGTTTTTGCAGCTAAATTAAAAGAAGTTCTTGAGTACCATAACTTCACTTTAGTTAACTACTACAAAGTAGATGCTGTAGATTTTCAAAAAACGTTTGATGATGCAATGGCTGTTGCAGATATCTTAAAAGCAATGGTTGTAGATGTAACTGAGCTTTTAGATCAAACGCGTTTAGCAGGCGAAAACATTTTATTTGAAGGTGCACAAGGTACATTACTTGATATCGATCACGGTACTTACCCTTATGTAACATCTTCAAACACAACTGCCGGTGGCGTTGCTACTGGTGCTGGTTTTGGTCCACTAAACCTTGATTACGTTTTAGGTATTATTAAAGCGTACACGACACGTGTTGGTTCAGGTCCTTTCCCTACAGAGCTTTACGATGGTCTTGAAAAACAAGATCCAGTAGGTAAGCACTTAGGTGATAAAGGTCATGAATTTGGCGCAACAACAGGTCGACTTCGTCGTACTGGTTGGTTAGATGCAGTGGCTATGCGCCGTGCAGTTCAAATCAACAGTATTTCAGGTTTTTGTTTAACTAAGCTTGATGTTTTAGATGGCTTAGAAACACTTAAAATCTGTACTGGTTATAAGCTTGAAGATGGCACTGTTACTAACATAACGCCATTAGCAGCAGAAGGTTACGATAAAGTAACGCCAGTATACGAAGAAATGCCAGGTTGGTCAGAAAACACTGTTGGTGTAACAAGCCTAGACGGTTTACCAAAAGCGGCGATTGACTACATCAAGCGTATTGAAGAAATTACGGGTGTTCCGATTGATATTATCTCTACAGGTCCAGACCGTGTAGAAACTATGGTACTTCGCAACCCGTTTGCGTAATTACTATTAGATTGAAAAAAGCTGCTTAGTGCAGCTTTTTTTATATCTAAAATTCACCTTGGAACGATCTTTGTATACTATTTAGTAGGTTTATTTTTAAAAGTGGTGAACATGCATTTATTTTCTCGTAATTGCGTATTAAAGCTTTCATTTATTTCATTAGCTTTATTTATATCAACCAATAGCTTAGCTACGGAAAGTCCAGCAGCCGTACCGCTGTATACAGAATCTGAGCTAATTGCGTTAATAAATAAAAATACGCATTTAGCGCGCGTAAAGGCAGATGATTGCCAGTTGGTACAAGATATAGAAGCACGAGCCAATAAAATGGCATTGCCGTCTTATCAGTTTTTGTATGGCGATATGCTGGCTTATAACGTATGTGTCGGTCGAAATGTAGAGTTAGGTGTGTATTACATGCGAAAAGCGGCTGAGCAAGGCTTAGCGGCAGCACTAGAGCAATTGGGGCGTTACTACGACACCGGGCGTTTAGTTCAGCAAGATAAAGCAATGGCAATTACGTATTTGCGTGAGGCATCGTCGCAAGGCAATTTAAAAGCACAATTACGTTTAGTTAAATTATTTAATGATGGCTATGGCAGCCCGCGTGATTTTGAAGATGCCTATCGTTGGCTATTTAATTCTATGGTGGCAGATAAAGCGACTCATAAAAAAATTGAGCGAGCGTTGACTAAGTTAGCGCAAAAAATGCCAGATAGTGTGGTTGCGCGAGCTCGTCTTCCTATTTAATGGCCCTTAAAAAACAAAACCCTAACTTTTTAAGTTAGGGTTTTTTGAGTTTTTACAGGTAGTAAAAGTGTTTAACTTTCTTCTTTAGCCTTTGTTTGCGGGTCTTTTAAAACCGACATCTTAGGCGGCTGTAATGCAACAACACGCTCGCCTTCTTGCGGCGGTTTTTCCATGTTGATTGTAAATGGTCTTAGTTTAATTGGCGTATCGTCGTCGCTGTCTTTATCACCTTTAAGAATAAATAAAGGGATAGCCTCAGGGTTCATTTCTAGGTATTGCTCCCAGCTAAACTCATCCGAGATACGTGTTGAACTAACCTTACCGCCTTTAGCTATAATACTGCTCAAACGTGCATATGAACCTTCGTCGCCAAACAGTATTTGTCTGGATAAAAACGTTGCGCTGTCTTTATTTGCTTTAGCATGCGACGTTGATGAGCGAAGCGAGAATACATTTTTTTCATTAAGTAAATGCGAAAAGTATTGAACGCCTAGCGCATTATGATGACGATTTGGCGATAGCGCTAAGACACTGCGAATAGTTGTCAGAGGTAAATAGCGTTCAGCATGCTCTGACTGTGGGTTACCGTAATAACAAGCTAAGCCATCCATACGTGCCATTCTGCAGTTTTCCCATGCAGGATCTGAAAGGTGAACCGGAATATTCTGCTCTTGTAAGCCACGTCCAATTGCACGTGATACATGGTTCGCACCAATAATTAATATTGTGTTTGGTGATGGTTGGCGAACACCTAATAGCTTAGCAACAGGAATGGCTGTTAAGCTTTGCAGTACAACCGTAATGATGATCACTGTAAATATGAGTGGCACCATTTTTTCAGCATCAGCAACGCCAGCTTCCATCATACTTAGTGCAAATACCGACCCAACGGCTGCGGCAACTATACCCCGAGGAGCAATCCAAGCAAGTACCAAGCGAGACTTCATTGGTAGGTCAGTGCCAAAAGTCGAAATAGCAATACACAGTGGGCGTGCAACAAAAAGCACAATAGCTAAAAATATAAATACGTCGCTGTCGAGCATCATCAAATCAGAAAGCTGTAAGCGTGCTGCAAGTAAAATAAACAGCGTTGATATTAATATCATCGACAAGTCTTCTTTAAACTCAAGTACAGAATCTATTTCTAAATCGTCTTGGTTCGCAAGCCATATACCAAATACAGTCACTGCCAATAAACCTGATTCATGGCTTAAATAGTTTGATACAGAAAAACTAATAAGTACTAGCGCTAAAATCCCAAACTTATGTAATTCAAATGGCAGCCACTCGCGACGCATTAATAGTGTTGTTAGCCAACCAGCGGCAACACCAATACTTAAACCAACACCTAGGGTTTTAACTAAAGCAATAATAGTATGACTAAATACTTCGCCTTGGCCTACAAGCATTACGGCTTCAAATACCAATACAGCAAATAATGCGCCAATAGGGTCTATTACAATACCTTCCCAGCGAAGTATGCGGTCTATATCTTGTGTTGGGCGCATTGAGTTTAATAACGGTGCTATAACGGTAGGGCCTGTTACAACTAGCACTGCGCCCAATACTGCAGCTACACGCCAATTAAGCTCAAGCAACCAGTAGGCGCTAAGGCTAATAATAATACAGGTAGTAAGCATACCGATTGAGCAGAGGTTTCTTACGACTTTTCCTATCCCTTTTAATTCCCTGAAATGCAGAGTTAAGGAACCTTCAAATAAAATGATGGCAACGCTTAGAGATACTACTGGAAACAGTAAATCACCTAAAAGCGCATCAGGGTCTAAAACACCGCTAAATGGTCCAAGTAAAAGACCAGTAAGCAATAAAAAAAGAATAGCGGGTACTCTAAAAGCCCACGCGACCCATTGGGCAAGCACAGAGCAAAGTGCGATACCGGCTATGTAAATTGCTGACATAGATTAAGAATTCCTTATTTATGACGATATGTTTAGAAAGTATAACTTTTGTTAATTATTAATACAGGGGTATACACCGGAAACTCAAATATTACTAATCAATTTTAGCTGCTTATAAAAGATTAGTACGCTTAAATCATTTAACGAGAGCTTAGCTAGCTTATTTTAATGTGTATTAATTGTTTAATTTATTGAATTTTAATAACAATATAAAAAATGTGAGTGTTTTGTAATAATCTAGTTCGATTTTTAACCTTGATTTTAAAGGGGTATTTAGTGTATTATGATTCGTGTTCTAATAATTAGTCATCTAACGAAGTTTATTGAAGATAAAACAGGCTTGTTAATCTTAACGTCATTTTTAATCTTTATAATCAGGAGTTAGTAATGTTTCTGGTGTTCGAACATTAAAAAAATATCATTTGCCGAATTCTTGGTATGGTTTTGCCAAACAAGTTTATTTAATTATTTAAGTAAATAAAGGTTTGAGTTGAACTATTACTTTCAATGTTTAACCCCCATCGTGGCGGTTAAATCTCGGTCCTTTGGTCTTCACCCTATCTGTTGGTGTATCAGACTTTAGAGGCTCTATGCATGTTGTTAATAAAAAAGCCACACACAGCTTTTTACAGCGATGCATAAACAACACTTTTAAATTTTTTGATTAGTGCTGCTCAATATTATTGGGTTGTTGCTACTTTACACTTGACCTCAAATCTAAGCTTCTTGTTTTAGATGTGGTTTTTGCGTGTGTGTAAAAAAGTGTTGCCTAAATGAAAAGCAAAATTCGAAGCTATGTTTTAAACCTAGCTACTTAGTTTTAGCTCGTCTAATTAAGATGAGCGCAGATAAAATGGAAAGTTGAGCATTTATGCAAAAGTTAAATTGGCGACGTATCGTACTTAAAGTAGGTAGTGCATTAATTGCACCAGATCAAGATGGCTGCCGTTCGCGTTACATATTAACCATCGCACAGTTCATTGTTCGTTGTCGTGCCCGTGGAATTGAGGTGATTTTAGTATCATCGGGTTCTGTAGCGGCTGGAGCGCATTTATTCCCATCAGACAAACCTCGCTCTGTGGTGATGAAAAAAGCAATGGCAGCAGCAGGCCAAACAGAAATGATCGCCATGTGGGACCGCTTTTTTGACTTTCCATCTGCGCAACTATTATTAACGCACGGCGATTTACGTGACCGCGAGCGTTACCAAAGTATTCGCGAAACAGTGTTTACTTTGCTTGAGCATGGTGTTTTTCCTATCATTAATGAAAATGATGCTGTAACTACCGACGACTTAAGAGTGGGTGATAACGATAACTTATCAGCAATGGTTGCAGCAGCTGCCGACGCCGATGCTTTATTAATATTCTCAGATGTTGACGGGTTGTATGATAAAAACCCTAACTTGCATGATGATGCGGTGCTACTGCCTGAAATAAAATCAATTGATGAATCTATTTATGCTATGGCAGGATGTGCTACAAGTGCCGTTGGTACTGGTGGTATGAAAACTAAAATAGAAGCGGCAGAAAAAGCAACGTCACATGGTATAGCAACTTATATTATAAACGGCTTTAAAGAAGAAACATTTACGAAATTGCTGGCTGGGGAAAATCCTGGTAGCGTATTTTTACCGTACGAAAAACCGATGCAGGATTCTGTGCATTGGATGACACACACAGCAAACGAGCAAGGTGAAGTTGTTGTTGATGGATCATTTGATGAATCCCTGGAAGGGGAAAGTGGCTGTATTCGCGGTGATGAAATCATGGAAGTCCATGGTGAATTTGCTGTTGGTGATACTATTTTAGTACGTAGTGAAGACGGTACGCGTTTAGCTAAAGCGACCGCAAATTATAGTAGCTGTTTGTTAAACTTTATTGCAGACAACGAACAGAGTGAATTCAGCGAAAAAATGCAGGATTCAATTGGACCAGTTATATCTGAAAAACATATCGCATTATTGGAGAAGTCATGAGCTTAATTACGGACATTTCACGCCAGACAGCTAAAGCTGCCCATACACTTGCTTTACTCGACACCGAGACTAAAAATCAAGTACTAGTTGAAATGGCAACGGCACTAAGAGAGCAAAAAGCATTTATAATTAAAGAAAACGAGAGTGACCTAAGCGCAGCACGCGACAATAACTTAGCAGCCTCAATGATAGACCGCTTAACGCTAAACGATGAGCGCATTGAAGCAATGGCAGAAGGCATTGAAGTTATAGTAAGCCTAGATGATCCTGTTGGTCAGCTACGTGATATCACAGAGCGTCCAAATGGCATTAAAATTCGTAAAATGCGCGTACCTCTTGGCGTTGTGTGTATGATTTATGAAGCACGCCCAAATGTAACAGCAGACGCTGGCGCATTATGTTTTAAATCAGGTAATGGCGTTATTTTACGTGGCGGTAAAGAAGCACTTAAAAGTTCGCAAGCTATCGCAAGTGTAATGCACAGCGTACTTGAAAAGCATAACTTACCAGTATCACTTATTTCAGTGATCCCAGATCCAGACCGTGCACTATTAATGGAATTGATGCAGCAACGTGAAAGCATTGATTTAATAATTCCACGTGGCGGTGAAGGCTTAATTAACTTTGTTACCGAAAACAGTACGATCCCAGTAATTCAGCATTACAAAGGCGTTTGTCATCTATATGTAGATAAAGATGCAGATCTTGAAATTGCGCTTAACTTACTACTTAACGGTAAAACGCAACGTACGGGTGTTTGTAATGCACTTGAGGGCTTAGTAGTTCATCAAGATGTTGCAGATGAGTTTTTAAATCTTTGCGCAGTTGTATTACGCCAAGAAGGTGTAAAAATAAATGCCGACAGCTTTGCAGCTAAATATTTTGATAATGCAACTGTGTTAGCCGATAACGAATTTGGTGAAGAATACCTAGACCTTGAAATTGCTATTCGTGTGGTGCCAACTTTCAGCGCTGCTGTGGATCATATCGCTCAGTTTGGTTCCAACCATACTGAAGTGATTTGTACTAAGAACGCAGCTGCTGCAGAGTTATTCCAGCGTAGTGTTGACGCTTCTGTAGTAATGGTTAACACATCATCTCGTTTTTCTGATGGCTCACAACTGGGTTTAGGTGCAGAGATTGGTATAGCAACCTCTAAGCTTCATGCGTACGGTCCGATGGGTCTTGAATCACTGACCACAGAAAAGTATTTAGTTAATGGAGTAGGCCAAGTTCGCGAGTAACTGCAAACTTAGGTTTATAAAAAGCCGAGCATATTCATGCTCGGCTTTTTAGTTTGTAAATTACGCAACGGTTATTTTAATTTATCAAGCCAATCGCTTGCAGGTTCAGGTCTATGTAAATAGTAGCCTTGAAGAATAACTTCTGGATATTCCTGCAATAAATCAAAGTGGGATTGGTTCTCTACGCCTTCAGCTACAATCTCTAACTCGAATAAACGGCCTAAGCTTACAATCATATCAATAATTAACTTATCGTTATTATCAGTCGGTGCTTCCAATACAAAAGAGCGGTCAATTTTTAGCTCCTGTATGGGTAATTGTTTTAGATAAGTTAAACTCGAATACCCAGTACCAAAGTCATCAATAGATACCCTAATACCTAGCTTTTTGAGAAAGTGAACAGCCTCAATAGCCGCTTCCATATGATTAAGCAATGTCCCTTCAATTATCTCAATAGTGAGTTGCTGAGGATTAATGCTATGTTGCTTTATTTGTTGGCTAATAAAGCTTAAAAAACGCGCTTCATGAAAGTGCCTACCACTTACATTAATCGATAAATTTAACTCAGGGTGAGTTTTACTAAGTTGCGTTAATATTTCTAGCGCATTTGTAGTTACCCAGCAATCTAAGTCATAAATTATATCTGACTCTTCAGCTATAGATATAAACTCACCAGGGCTAATAAAGCCTTTTTGGGGATGCTCCCATCTTAATAAAACCTCAGCACCTTTAAGTTCTTGATTGCGATCAAATTGCGATTGCAAATACAGAGACAACTCATTTTGTGCAATTGCTTTGCGTAAATCTTGCTCTATTTCAAAACGACGTTTTGCTTGCTCGCCAAATGAAGTATCGAAAAAGGTGATTCTGTTACCGCCTTTTTCTTTTGCTTTGTAGCAGGCCGCTTCACAATTTCTAATTGTTTCTATAGCACTTTCCCATTGATCCTCACGCGGAAAAATATACGTGCCAATACTTACCGTTAAGCTTACTTCTTGATCATTAAATATAAATGGGTGATTTATTGCTATGAGTAACTCTTGAGCTTTTCGTTCTGCAATTATTTGTGCTCTAGCACGACCAACTCCTTTATCTACAATGCACAGTGTTGCAAATTCATCGCTCCCTAAACGGGCAATAACATCTTTTTTATCAATATGAGTATGAATTCGTTTAGTTAATTCTTTAAGAATGTTATCGCCAGCAAGTAGGCCTAATCCATCATTTATTGAGTGGAAGCTGTCTATGTCAATAATATAAATATAGGCATAACTATTTTCGGTACTACAAACCTGAAGTTGCTGCTCTAACTGTTTTAAAAAGCCATTTCGGTTTGGCAAACCTGTAAGCTCATCATGCCATGTGAGGTAGTGAATTCTTTCTTGTGTTACTTTAACGCTCGAAATATCACTAAACACACCAATATAATGCACATTAGTATCTTGATCGCCTTTAACCATTGTTAGTGTTAAAAGCTCTGGATATAGTTCGCCATTTTTTCGTCTTGTAACAAGTTCGCCACTCCAGTAACCGGCTTTGCTTGCATGACCCCACACTTGGTCAAAACTAATACTAGGATGATTGTTTTTCTTTATATCGTGCAATTGCATTTTTAAAGAGTCAGCTTCACAGTATCCTGTAATTCGACAAAAAGAAGGGTTAACGGCAATTATTTTACCATCGCTATCAGTTATTACTACACCGTCAGCAGTGCCTGTTAAAGCTTGATAAAACAACTGTTGCTTAGAGGAAAGTAGCTTTAATTCTTCTTCTCGTTGGGTTAGTTCTTGTGCTAGAGATTCTATTTCGAGAAGCTTATCGTGTAGGTCAAAGTTTTTTTCAATGAGACGGTCTAACATCCCTTGAGCTGTTATATGCGTGCGAATACGCGCTCTTACCAGTGCTAATTTGTAAGGCTTATGAATGTAGTCAATAGCGCCCATTGCAAAGCCTTTTTCTTCAGACTCTTCTTCGGTAAGCGCAGTGACAAATATAACAGGGATCCCTTTAGTATTTTGTTTCGCTTTGAGTATATTGCATACTTCGTAGCCGTCCATACCTGGCATCATTATGTCTAATAAAATTAAGTCAGGCCGAGTTGACTCAACAAATACTAATGCTTGTTCGCCACTAGTCGAAATACGTACATCGTAATCAGTTAAAAGTCCTTCAACTAATACGTGTAAATTACTAGGTTCGTCATCAACAATAAGAATTAAAGGTTTATGCTTTTTCTCTGTGGTTAATCCATTACTGTTTGCGAGATAATTTGAATGCACTATCTATCCTTCTTTGCGTTCTTTGCAATATTAAATCTAGTTCAGGTTAGTGGTTATGCCTAATTTTTATTATCGTTTCTATACTTATCAATAAGCTCAATCACTAACGCGTAGTTAAAATGATCAATTGCTTCTTTGAGCTTAAATAAAGAGTGTCCTCTATCATATTGATCCATTTCTAGCTGTCTAATCAAACTGCTAGGTACAGGGCGAGCCGTTAATGCTAATGAGTATATATTATCAATAACCGAGTCTTCGTTTTCTAACTGATTTAGTTGCTTATGCTCTTTTTTAAAGCCATCAGCTATCAAAAATTGTTTTACAGCAAAAAGTGTAAGAGTTAATTGCTCATTAAAGCTAGATAAGTTAATACTCTTCTCATCTATTAAGTTTTTCTCAATACTTTGCGTGCTTTGTTGCAGTAGCTCCAAGCCTAGTGTTCCGGCCAATCCTTTAAGTGTATGTACTAGTCGAATTAAGCTTTCTAACTCTCTATTTTTGATTAATATATCAGCTTTAGTTGAAAAGTCATTGTAATCGTTGACAAACTGAGTAAATAATTTAGCTAACAATTCATCATTGTTTTCTACGTTTTCTTTTGCCAGCTGCAGATTAATTGTATTTAATGGTTTGTTACTTTGTAGGTGTTTTTCTATACTTTCGAAAAGAGCATCAAAAATAATGGGTTTTACTAAAAAGTCATCCATACCCGCTCTAAACGCTGCTTTTTTATCATTAGGATCTGCGGCTGCTGTAATTGCAATTATGGGAGTTTTGTAGCCCCGCTCTCTTAATATACTTGTTGCCTCTAAGCCGTCCATAACTGGCATTTGAACATCCATAAAAATAATATCAATGTCATTTGTCTCTACTTTACCTAATGCATCATGTCCATCATTAGCAATGATCACGGCCATATCTAACCTTGCTAAAAGGGCAGAAGCTATTTCTTGGTTAATCTTATTATCGTCAACCACCAATGCATTGAAACCCGAGAATTTAGGATGAGGCCGTAATTGCTTTTCTTTAAAGTTATCAGGTGAAAGCTTCCTTAAAATTTCTACTTCACTATTCTTATTACCAATAATTGTAATGTCTATACTTTCATTTTTTGCAATTGGTTCTGGAGACTCTTCATCGGTAATTAATAAAATAAGTTTCAATTTTTCATTAACGTTTTTATTTTGAGCGTACAGTTGTTGTAAAATAAAGTTATCGTTGAGCTCTTTTTCTTTTATCGACATTATTACAATACTAAATGGGCTATTAGGTTGAGCCATTTTCGCAATGGCTCTTAATGGTTCTTGTGTGGTTTCTGTTGTTATATTTATATCACTTAGCAAGTGCATTAATTTTTTAATTTGCTCATTATCAGGGCTAATTAATAAGGCGTGTTTTTTAAGCTTTTGTTGCTCAGATAAAGTAAAGGGTAGAGTAAAGAAAAATTCGCTACCTTGATTAATCGTGCTCCTTACTTGTATATCTCCGCCTAGCAATTTAGTTAATTGTTTGCTTATCGTGAGTCCTAAACCGGTCCCACCATATTTTCTTGTTGTGCTTGAATCACCTTGCGAGAAAGACTGGAATATAATTTTTGATTGCTCTTGCGTCATCCCAATACCCGTGTCTTTTATACTAAAGCGAAGGTTTATTGTTTTTTCGTGTTGAGATGTCGCTTCTATAATTAATGATATTTCACCATGCTCAGTAAACTTAATCGCGTTACCTACACAGTTATTTATTATTTGGCTTAAGTGCATTGGGTCGCCAATAAGCTCAAGCCCTGCATCAACGTGTAAAGTAAAGTTTAATAACAAGCCTTTTTGCTTGGCATTTGTTGAGAATAAATTTTGAACGTTAGAAACTATAGTATGTAAGGTAAAAGGGATTTGCTCTAACTGGACTTTTTCCGATTCTAGTTTAGAAAAATCTAGAATATTATTTAAAATCTGCAATAAATTTTGAGCGCTTGAAAAAGCTTTGTCTGCATAGTGTTTTTGCCTTAAAGGAAGCTCGCTGCTTTGTAAAAGCTGCAACATACCTAATATGCCATTCATTGGGGTGCGAAGCTCATGACTCATGTTGGCTACAAAATCTATTTTTGTTTTATTGGCTTTATCAGTTTGCTCCATAGCACTCGTTAGGTCGGCATTCATTGCTTCCATTTGGGTATTTAATACACGAGTTTCGTTGAGCAGTTCTTTGGTTTGCTTGTTTTTTAGATACAAGGCGTTAGCGGCTTTTATTACCGATGCTATTTCTGTTTGATTTTGGTTGTTATTTGAAATAGTTACTGGCTTTTCGTTATTCATATCTTTAAGTAGTAAAGTGAGCTGAGTAATCGGCTTTATAACTGATCTGAAAATAAAATAGCTTAAAAATAAAATGATTAACATAATTAAAACGGCAAATATATTTGCCTGTTCTGTATTTTTTGTTAAGTGGCTACTTAGTAGCTCTTCTGTTTCGGCTAGTTTATTTTTTTCTATATTTTTAATTTCATTTGTTAAATACAGCAATTCGTTTTCTATGCCTGTTAGTACAACATTTACAGAAAAAGTATAGCTGCGGGTGAGTAATACAAGTTGGTTATAAGCTTGTTTTAAGCTTGTTGTTTTACTGGAGAGAGATTCATTTATTACAGAGGTGCTCGTTAGTTTTTTATGTAAGTGATTTAGGTTTTGTTTTACATTTTGTGCTTCATCAAAATTAGGTTTATAGAGGTAGCTTATAATTGCGTGTTGTAAATTACTTATTGTGAGTAAAACATCGTTGAAAATAACCTTATTACTGTCGCTTGAAGACTCCTCTAAATTACTAATTGTTACTTGTAAGTCATCAATAGGCTGTTTGAACTGAGTAGTGTAAAGATGTTCGCGTTTTTGTCTGTTTACGACAACTTGGCCAAATGTATCTTGGTAGTTACTTAAATACTCGCCAAGGCGTATTAGTGAGTTTTTGTATTCAAGGGGATGGTGTAGAGTATTTGTTTTTAGTTGCTTAAGGTTTAGATTTGCCTTATTTAAATAAAAATTAAATTTGGTAATCGTATTTTCATTTGCATTGTCAATAAATGAGACTGCATACGCTTGCAAAGAGATAATATCGTTTTCTAAGTGATTCACAGCTTCGCTTTGAATAAGCGCGTTATGCTGCGACTTTTGCAAGTTTAGTAAGGTCGTTTGCGAATAGTTAAACAAGTAACTTTGCAAAAGAAGTAATCCAATCAGCGGACACAAAGCTAATATTATTTTTGATTTAATTGAATTTATTATCATTATCGGCTAATCAACTCATACCATTTTTGTAGACTGTAGTCATAGGTTGGCATAACTGTATTCCATACTGCTACATTGCTAAAGCGTTTATGGTAACTACCGCCGTTGCGTTGCTCACCCGCTTTTACTGCTACGTCGCCATTTGTATTTAATAAATCTATGTTTGTTGCTTTTCCACCATACCAGTAATCCCATTCGGCCTGAGATAGAAGTAGTTTAGAGCGTTGTGGGTTACTAATGTAATAACCTTGGCGAGCAATAAATGCACCAGGCCAGCCTGAAAGCCACCAATTCATATAGTCGTAAGCTGCATCTTTTACGCTACTTTGTGTTTGTGACGATAAACACATAACACCATGCCATCCTCGGTAGCCTTCTTTTGGCGCGGCAAAACGAACATTAATATTTTGACTGTTTAACGCAGAGACGGCAGGCGAAAACATACTTTCTATATGGGCACGCTTACTTTTCATAAACTCAATCGATTCAGGGACCGAGTTCCAATAGCCACTAAAATGACTTTGGCGTTTAAAGTCGAGTAATATACTAAACAATCTATCAAGTTCTGGGCGGGTCATTGCACCTATATCGTTAAACTTTATAAGACCTTTGCTTTGTGCTGCTAGGGCTAGGTCAAATAATCCAATGGTAGGCGCATTTACAATGGCTACTTTACCTCGGTTCTCGTCATCAAGCAGCCAACTCCAGCTTTCTGTTTCGTATGCTATACCGGGCTTAATAAAGTCGGTGTTGTAACCAAAAGAGTCAACATTATGCACATAAGGCAAAAAGCTAATATGATCGCTTTCTTGAGCGCTTAATGTGCCATCGGGTTGAACATTTAATAATTTATAGGGGGCATCACCTGCACCAATACTTGCAGTTTCGGTTAGTTTTCCCGTTTTAGTGAGTGGATTTATCTCGTTAAAGTAGGTGAGTCGCTTTTTTTCTATTGGCTGAATAGAACCTGCATCCCAAAGCACATTAATGCTGTTTGACCACTGTTCGTATAAATCAAAGGAGCTAGGGTCCATTGATGCCTTTTGCAAAACAGCAGCGCTGCCTGCTGGAGTGAATTCTATATTAATACCTAAGTCACTCATCGCTTGCTTGCGGATAGCCTCTTGGAGTGTTACATGAGTACCAAGTACTCTTAATGTGACTTTTTTTCGGGCAAAAACATAAGGCGCATGTGTTATCGCACCAGCTGTTAAACCTATAGCAGCTAGCTTTTTTAGCGTTGAACGCTTAGGGTTATCCATGTTAAGCCTAAAGTATTAATGTGTGACATTATGTATAGCTAAGAACTTGTAAAGACACAAGTTGAATGGATAAACTTAAAATTATATAGAATGAAAAATTAGAATAGTAGGGTATCAAAAAATAATAAAAACAATGGAAAAATAGAAGAGTAGAACGAATTTGAAAAAGAGTAGGAAAGTGGTGGAGCTAAGCAGGATCGAACTGCTGACCTCCTGCGTGCAAGGCAGGCGCTCTCCCAGCTGAGCTATAGCCCCACATTCCTAAATTACATATAATGTAACTGCTTGACTGCTGAGTTCCAAGCGGGACGAACTTTAAGTTTTTTTATAAATTTGGTCAAGTATTTTTTCGTAAATTTTCACCGTTTTCGTCAATTTTTGTTAGACTCGGCTTAATTCAAAACTAAAACGATAAAAAACAATGAAAAAATGTGTTCTGGCGCTTATGGTTTTACTCGCTGGTTGTGCCTCGAATGATGAGCCGCCTTTTGAAATAAATAATAAACAGTTTCACGAAAAGCAAGATGATCAAGGCAATAAACTTTTTGCTTATGTTGTTTCGGTAAAAGCTAAGCATCGTGAAAACTTTAACTTAGACCGTGGTCCAAACAAGAGACCAAGCCGTGGTGAGGTTAAGCAGTATATTGAACAAGAGCATTTTGAAGAATCGAGTGTTTTAAAATTGCAGTTAGAAGATCAAGCTGTTGAGTTATTAAACGAAGAGTTAAAAGAGCGTCAGTATTGCGATAATAAACACGAAGTAAGTGAAGTTTTATGGCGAGACCTAAGCGTGCAATTAAGAGGGCGTTGTTTGTAATATGTATGCGGATAAAACTAAGTTAGCAGAGCTTTTAGCGCACCTAGATATTGACTATGATGGAATAGAGCATCCGCCGCTACATACTAGCTTAGCAGCTGATGAGTTTATGATTGAGCGTCCTGGTACTCGTCTTAAAAACCTATTTTTACGCGATAATGAAGGTAAGCGACACTTTTTAGTTATTACCGCGCACAATAAGCAACTTGATTTAAAGGCACTATCAAAGCAACAAGGGCTTTCGCGTTTAGGGTTTGCATCGAGTGAGCGCTTAGCAACGTATTTAAAAGTGGCTCCTGGGTGTGTATCTATGTTGGCTCTTTTAAATGATAAGCAAAACGAAGTGAGCTTATGGGTCGATCAAGATATTTGGGGTGGTGATTTGTTTCATTGTCATCCGTTTGAAAACACCCAAACATGGTTGATTAGTAAAGCTGATTTAGAAGCATTTTTTAATCACACAAAGCATCAACCGCGCGTTGTATTTTTACCCTCAAAATAAGCCCACATAATTAACGATAAACCACATAAGCAAACCGCAAGTAGCGTAAACATAAACGCTGTTTGCCCATGATGTTGGTATACCACACCGGGTAATAACGACCCCAATGCACCACCACTGTAATAAAACGATACATATCCACCATTGGTTACACTTGGCGGGGCTTTACTTATTTTATTAACGAGTGGTGCGGCAGTTGAATGAATCACAAACATAGCACCACAAAACAAAGTAAATGCGATTAAAAATAAGCTAAGCTGGTGGCTCATTAATAAAATAATACTCACACTATAAAAACTAAATACCGCAGTTAATAAATGCCAAGGCGAAGCGACTTTTTTAAGTAACCAAGGTGCAGCAATAGAGGCGAGGGCACCAACTAAATAACCACTGTAAACTAAACCTATGTCACGAGTATTGGTAATTAAAAAGGTGTTTTGCAATATAAACGGTAAGTAATTAAGTAGTGCAGCAAAGCAAAAAAACATACAAAAAACGGCACCGTAAACTTTAAGTACAGCGCCTTCTTTAAGCTGTTTAATGTAGTCCAGTGGTGAAAGCTGAGACTTTGTTGCTGGGTTCGAAAATTGAGAATGTTTGATTGTTAAAGCTAAAAAAATAAGCATAAAAGCAATTACGTAATAAAAGCTCTGCCAATTCCATAAGTAGCTAAACAAAGCTGCGAGCACACGACCAAAGTAACCACCAACTATGCTGCTACCAATATATAGGGTCATATTTTTTTGAAGTGTATCAGCGCTATAACTCATACCTATATAGCTAGTCATTGCGGTTAAAGCTGCAGGGAGCGTTAAACCTTGTAAAAATCGGACTAATAATAAAAGCTCAAAGCTAGGTACATAAATAAAAAGTAAGCAGCTAAGGCCTAAAAGCACCATTGCAATACGTAATATAAGTAGTGGGTTTATTTTTGCTAAAAATAAACCGTAAACGAGCGGGGCAATGGCTAAGGGCAGCATAGTTGCAGTCATTAAGCTGCCAGCTACCGCAGGGGCTACATTAAATTCGCTCGCAAAGAGGCTAAGTAGAGGTTGTGGTGCATAAAGTACAAAAAATATAAATACCGAGCAAACGAGTAGATGAGGTAAACGCATTATATGGCTTATACATTTGCTGATTGGTTACGTGGCATTGTATTAAAAATTGTTTTTAATTGATAATTAAAACCATGCTCTTTGCGTCATATCATGGTTTGTTTTAACTAGTTTGCTAGATTAATGTCGATAGCGCTGTTATTTGAACTCGTTGGTGATTAAAATAGCGATAATATTAGTTTTTAGTGGAACAAAGCCATGGGTTCATTACAAGACCAATTGCTTCAAGCAGGATTAACAACATCGCATAATGCTAAAGTTGCTAAATCAGAAAAGCGTAAGCAACAAAAAAAGCAAAAGAAAGGGGCTACTAGCAACCCAAGTGATCTGCAAAAGCATATTCAACAAACCAAGCTAGAGCAGCAAAAAAAAGCTGAAGAGCTTAACCAAACACGCCAAGTGAGCTTAAAGCAGCGCGAACAAGAAGCGCGTGTTAAACAAATTTTAGAGCACCACAACCAAGACGCTATTCGTGGTGAGCGCACATTTAATTTTACTTATCAAAACAAAGTAAAAAATATCGACGTGAACGAGAAAACGCAAAAAGCGTTATCGGGCGGTCGTTTAGCTATTTGTGTACTAGAAGGGCAATTTTACGTATTAGACGACGAACCAGCACGCAAAGTGGCTGAAGTTGACGAAAAGTATATTGTTTTTCATGTAGAGCCAGAAAACAAACCAAAAGATGAAGATGACCCGTACGCAGACTTTGAAGTACCAGATGATATAGTGTGGTAATAGTTTATTAAGGGTAAGCTCATTTTTATTTGCTAAAGTATATAAAAGTGAGACAGAAACGAGTTAGCGGTTTTTGGTTAAGTTGATCGTCTAGTGTCGTTTCGTACGTATGCTTTTTATTTGATTGTTTACTACAATCAATAGAACAGTTTTTCTAACCGTCAAAAAAGAAGAGTAAATACAATGAGCAAGATGAAAACACTACTATTAGGCGCGGGTATTACTTTAGCCGCAAGCTTCTCGTTTAATGCAGCAGCGGCCGATGGCGCCACACTTTATACCGCTAAAAATTGTCAAACTTGTCATGGCGCTGAAGGTAAAGCACCAATTATGGGTATGTATCCTAAGCTAAACGGCCAAAACAAAGACTACTTAGTAGCGCAAATGAAAGACATCAAATCAGGTGCACGTAATAACGGTATGACCATGGCTATGAAAGCAATGGTTGCAACGGTAACTGATGAAGAGTTTGAAGCAATTGCAGATTACCTAGCTAACGTAAAATAATTTACGCAGCTATACCATTTTAATGCAATTGGTATTTTAGTTTTACAAACAGCCACACAATAGTGTGGCTGTTTTGTTTGGTGTTTGCTATAAAATAGAGACTGCTTTAGACTTCTAAACATCTGTTCGTACAGGTTAATAATGTACGTTTTAAAAGGCTTATTATGTTTGATTTACCCCAACTCAATTTAAAAAATAAAGTATCAGCACAAGAGTGGCAACTTCGTGTTGATTTAGCCGCATGTTATAGACTGGTAGAGCACTTTCGTTGGGGGGATTTAATCTATACGCATTTATCAGCACGTTTGCCTGGCACCGATCACTACCTAGTGAATGCGTTTGGTTTAACCTTTGATGAAGTAACTGCCTCTAATTTAGTAAAGGTCGACTTAGACGGTAACATTATTGATGATACGCCATTTAGTATTAATCCAGCTGGTTTTACTATTCACAGTGCGATTCATGAGGTACGCGAAGACGCTCATTGTGTTATTCACCTTCATACTAAAGAAACAATCGCTGTTGCTACACAAAAAAATGGTTTATTACCGCTTAGCCAGTATTCAATGTTTTCACTGCCATCGCTTTCTTATCATGGCTACGAAGGGCTTGCGGTAAACGACGACGAGCGGAAAGTGCTGCAAGATGATTTAGGCAGCACTAACCATATGTTATTGGTAAATCATGGTGGCTTAACGGTAGGCCCAACGGTAGGCGATGCGTTTATGCGCTTTTATGATTTACAGCGAGCGTGTGAAATTCAATTAGCGCTACAATCAAGCTCGCAAGAGGTTATTGAAGTACCGCAACCTATAATCGACAATATTTATAATCAAGCAAATGTAGTACACAGTGGCAGCACTGGCGGGCAACTTGCGTGGCCTGCGATGTTACGTAAAGCGTATCGACTTGACCCTAGTTTTGCAAAATAACCCATAGCGGTTAATAAGGAATTTTAATGAAAGTAAATCGCGTTGAAGTATTTGATATTCACTGTCCTGATAGACCTTCTTGGACACCTGTGTTTGTACGTATTCATACTGACGAAGGTATTAGTGGTGTTGGCGAAGCGGGCCTTGCATACGATTTAGGTCACAGTGCTGCAGCGGCTATGATTAAGGAAATGGCAGATGCCTTTTTAATCGGCCACGACCCATTTCAAACAGAAAAACTATGGTCTCGTATGTTACGTGAGAGCTTTTGGGGCTTAGGTGGCGGACCTGTTGTATATGCCGCAATGAGCGCAATTGATACCGCGCTTTGGGATATAAAAGGTAAAGCGCTTGGTTTACCTGTATACCAATTACTGGGTGGTAAAGTTAACGATAAACTACGCACGTACGCATCGCAATTACAGTTTGATTGGGATAGCGAATTTAAAGCGCTAGTACAACCGCAAGAATACGCAGAAGCGGCTTTAAAAGCGATGGCCGAAGGTTACGATGCAGTAAAAGTAGATCCAATTCAGTACGATAAAGACGGTAATACTTATTACGACCGCACAAAAATAATTTCACGTACTGAAATGAAGTTATATCGCGCACGCATGCAAGCTATTCGCGAAGCGGTAGGCGACGAAGTGGATATTATTTTTGAATGCCACAGTTTACCAGGTGTGACAACAGCTATTCAGCTAGGTGAAATTGCAGAAGAATTTGACTGTATGTATTTTGAAGAGCCAGTTAACTACTTAAACCATTCATTACACGCAAAAGTAGCCGATAAAGTATCTGTGCCTATTGCTGGTGGTGAACGTTTGTATAATCGCTGGGGTGTGCGCCCGTACTTAGAAGATCAAAGTATTGATGTTCTGCAACCTGATATTGGTTTATGTGGTGGTTTTACCGAAACTAAAAAGGTATGTGATTACGCTGATATTTTTGATGTGCGTATTCAAGCTCACGTATGTGGCGGGCCTGTTGCAACAGCAGCATCACTGCACTTAGAAACGGCTATCCCTAACTTTTTAATTCATGAGCACCATACTTATGCGATTAAAAAGTGGAACCGCGAGTTATGTTTACAAGATCCACAACCTAAAAATGGTTTCTTTGAAGTGTCAGAAGAGCCAGGGTTGGGTATTGAGTTAAACGATGAGATTGTCATGCGTTCTCAGCGTGTAGAAATTAAGTAACTTTTTAACCTGAGTTTAGGTTATATAAAAGCCGGTAAGTGATTAGTCACTTACCGGCTTTTACTTGCTTGGGGGGGAGGTAAAGCTTGTTATAACTCGTTAATTTTACATTCGACATCTTTAAGCTCAATAGTTGCTTTACTATCAAGGTGGCGTATATAGCATTGCTTGCCTTTAATCATCAATTCAAACTGATCGGGTGTATTGCGACTTTGCGTGTCGATAATATTATTACCATCTACATTGCTAATGGTTACTGTGCTGCTGGTAGTAAATACATCATCAGCTAATTGAGTCTCTTGCATATGTACCAGTGTTCTAATTGCCTTGCTAACGGCTGTTTTATTCGGCTTTATCAGTAGAGCATGTTGCAGCTTGGGTGTAGGGTCTGGACTTTGCGATATGCAGCCATTGAGAAGAAACGCTGAAAATACAACGATTAGTAAAAAGTACATTTTCATAAATTAGCCGTATTATCATAAAAAGAGAGTTTAATATAACTAGTTTTACTTACACTTGGTAGTAGTGCTTAGCGTTTGCATAGCTAAGGTCATGCCATGTCTTATCGTTTGAGCATAGCGCCTTATGGCAGTGCCATAGATTGTTGTAGCTTGTATTTACTTGGCACACAGGGAAGTTGCTAGCAAACATAATACGCTGCTGGCCAAAGTGATTAAAAAGAAAATTAAAACACGCCGCTTGTTGTTCGCTGGTGAGTTGTAGTAATTCAAAACCAGAAAACTTAATTGCAATATTGTCATGCTGAGCAAGTAACTCAACACCTTGTTGCCAAGTATTTAAATTACTTGGCAGTCCTGCATGATTAATTATAATTTGAAGCTGCGGTAGCTGCTTAGCGTAGTAAGCTATTTGTTTGGTTATTTCGCCACTTTCAATATCAAACTGAGCTTCAAAATGCAGTCGGGTATCTGATAATGTTGTTAGGTTTTTAAAGCTATTAGCATCTAATAAACGCTTTGCGTCAGTACCTTCGGTTATATCTCTAATGCCACACAAACTCAGATGAGCTAAAGCTTCCAGCGAGTTTATAAACTCATCAGCCGATGAGTCAATTTGGTTGTAGCTAATGGCTTTAAATGGAATACCTTTTAAATGCAAGCTTAGCCAGTTTAACTCGTTAATAGGGGAGGTGTTATCAAACCCAGCTTCTATATGAACAAGCCCTACGAGTTCAAAGTCAGTACTTTTAATAAGTTGCTGTGCACTTACTGGCTGTTTTATTTTTTCTAAATTTGGCCATGCTGGTGGGTTAGCGCCTTGTAGCCATGAGTATTGACCTTCTACTAAATTAAAAAAGTGTACGTGTGGGTCAATAATTTTTAGGCTCATTGCGCATTACTCATTGAACAGTCTTCATTGTGCAGTGTAGCCACCGTCTATGCTTTGTAGGCTGCCAGTAATAAAGCTGGCATCGTCGCTTGCTAAAAAGCTCACAAGAGCAGCAACTTCGTCGGCTTGACCTAATCGGTTAAGCGGTTGCAGACTTGCTTCCTCGGCAACTATTTCAGCTTTGTTTGCGCCACTTTTTGCACAGTACGCATCTATCGCGTTATGAAATAGCGGGGTTTCTATTGTGCCAGGGCATACCGCATTTACTCTGATATTAAAGCTCGCGTAATCAAGCGCCGTTGTTTTGGCCATTGAGGCAAGGGCATGTTTTGTTAGGTTATACGCAAAAGAGTTTTGCTTACCTATAATTGCTTGATCGGATGCGACTAATATAATAGCGCCGCTATTTTGCGCTTTCATGCTTGGCAATACGCTTTGTACAGCGGCATAAGCGCCTTTAACATTAAGCGCAAAAAGTGCATCGAGAGTTTGCTCGTCGGTGCTTTCTATATTTGCGCTTAAGTGTTTTCCAGCATTAGAAACAAGTACATCAATACGTTGGCTTTGTTCACAGATAGCGTTGATACAGTTGCGTACCGCCGATACATCACTTACATCACACTGATGAAATATACCGATTTCGCTTAGCTCTATATCAAGGTTATGTACTTCATAGCCATTGTTTAGCAAACGCTTTACTACGGCTAGGCCAATACCTTTTGTGCCACCTGTAACTACTGCAACTTTAGACATACTTACTTCCTTTATTGCTAACTAGTGAGAGTGACCACAGCCGCCTTCAGCGTGCACGTGTCCGTGAGAAACTTCTTCACTTGTTGCTTCACGTACCGATATAACTTCAACGTCAAACGTTAGCGTTTTACCAGCAAATGGGTGGTTTAAATCACAATCTGCGTTAAAACGACCAACCTTAACTATAGTAACCTGATGACGACCTTGGTTAGAGCTAACCATTGCTGTCATACCTGGTTTCCATACTTTAACGTCGCCTTGTAGATGCTTTAACGGGATGCGTTGAATTAAGTCATCAACACGCTCGCCGTATGATTCACTTGGCTCTAGAGTTACACTAAATTTTTCGCCTGCTTCTTTACCTTCAAGTGCTTTTTCTAAACCAGGAAGCATGCCTTCGCTGCCATGAATATAAGTAAGTGGCGCTTCATTTGTGCTACTTTCAATTTGCTCGCCCGCTTCACTAAGGGTGTAATGAAATTCAACCGCTGAATTTTTGCTAATTTGCATGCTTGTCTCTTCAAATAATAACTATGTTAGGGCGCAATTTTACGCGAAATATACTTGTTTATAAACTTAACGTGGCTGATTTAGTGTTTTTTGTAAATTTAGCAGAAAATCTTTTTTTGTTGGGGCTGCTTTTTGCTTTTCAGCCTGTGGTATAAACAGTACTAATTGAGTGCCAGGCTTTAAAATACTTGATGCAGAGAGTTTGTTCCATTTTGCCAAGTCGCTATGGGGTACATCGTAAAGTTGACTTATACTCCAAAGGCTATCGCCCGACTTAACTTCGTAATCTATTTCAATGGTGGGAATCGCAATCTCTTGGTGTTCTAAATAAGGGCTAATTTTGTAATCAACAGTTAATGTGCTTGGCAGGGTTTTAGGTTGTCCAACTAATAACTTTTCTCCAACGCCGATTAAATTATTATTTTTGTTATTAAGTTGTTTTAAAGCTTTTACCGACATATTAAAACGTCTGGCGATACCGTAAAGCGTGTCGTTTTGTTTAACGATGTACTCTCCAGCAAAATTTGATTTAAAAAACTGACTTTTTAATAAAGCCTCTTGTCCTATAGGAAGCAGTAAAGTATGCGGCCCGTTAGGTGAGCTTTGATTTTTTAAATATCCCTGATTAATCGCGTGTAACTGCTTTGAACCTATACCAGAGAGCTTAGCGATGACTGAAAAATCGAACTGCTGGCCTATGTTCATTTGTGTGGTAAATGGCTTATATGCAAGCTTTGGGCGTTTAATGCCCTTTTGTGGGTGCTTAACTAAATAGCTTAAAGCGAGTAACTTGGGTACGTAGTCGGCGGTTTCTTTTGGTAGACTTAGTGACCAGTAATCGGTGCTTTTACCGCGTTTTTTGTTTTTTTCGATTGCGCGTTTAACGCGCCCCTCACCACTGTTATAAGCAGCCAAAGCATGTAGCCAATTACCATCAAAGCGTTTATGTAAGTAGCTTAAGTAATCAAGTGCAGCATCGGTTGAAGCAAGTACGTCTTGGCGGCCGTCGTACCATTGGTCTGACTTAACTCCAAAGTGATGCGCTGTTGCGCCAACTAACTGCCAAACACCAACAGCTTGCTGTGATGAGGCTATCGTTGGTCTAAAATCGCTTTCTACAAATGGTAGTAAAACGAGCTCCATAGGTAATTGTTTTTGTTCAATTTTTTTTACGATGTGATACAGGTAAGGCGCTGCGCGTTTGCTCACAGTTTGTAAGTAGTTAGGTTGCTTAGCGTACCAGTTGATACGCTTTTTTAACGCGCGATTTTGATAAACCGTAAAGTGTAGATTGTTGGCTATATGCACCCACAGATCGGTGGTTTTTGGTGGGCGCTTTTTTACGATTGTTTTTTTGAATTGAAGTGGCGTAACGTGCTCACTAACTTGCGGCGTTTGAGCTACTTCATCATCAGTATCATAAGTATAGTCAGGCTCAAAATGAGTAAATATTTGTGGAGCTTCTAGTGGTTCTTGCTCCGTTGATTGACAACCAAATAACAGAATACCCAAACAACATAAAACCAAACTGCGCATAGTGATCACTTTTGTAAATTCCTTTTATTATTTTAACACAATCCGTTGTGTTGAGTTATTCTGCGCTTTTTGCGCGATTTAGGCCAGCTTGTAAAAAGAAGTTGCTCGATTTTATATTAAGCGCTTCTTGTTTATAAGGCTCAATAACTGATTCAGGAAACGACAGCATTAACTGCTCAATACTTTGATCTTTATTGTTTTTAACGTGCTCTGTTATAGCTGTTAAAAATGATAGTGGCTGTTTCAGCTGCTCTTTTGTTAATGTACCGCCGTGCCCAGGTAAAATAATAGTGAGCTTTTCGTCGTTAATATATTGCTTAAGCAACGCTTGCCAACTTTTAAGTTCACCGTGTCCAGGGTAAGGAAGCCAGTCAACGATATCGCCACCAATCAGCACACTGCCATTATTAGTAGTAATAGTTAAATCGCCGTTAGTATGGGCTTGCTGAGGCTCAAGCGTTACCTCAAAATCACCAAGGTCGATAACTTTACGACTATCAATTACTATTTTGGGTTTGCTAAGCTGATACTCCTGCCAGCGAAAAAGTCGTTTTTTTGCAAGTTCTAACTTATTTCGCCATTTAGCTTGCTCTTCTTTGGGCACATTCGCTAATCGTTGGTAGCTCAGCTCAATGCTCTTTTCATATGTGTCTAGTTTGTCGGTATATGCTGTTTGATAAAGGTTAAAATTTTTATTTACCTGCTGATGAACAATGAGCTTAGCACTTGGATAAAAATTTTGCATAACCGCCATACCTAGCAAGTGATCGTCATGGTAGTGGGTAGCCACTAAATAGCATAAGGGTGTTTTAAGGCGCTTCTTTAAATCTTCAGCAAGTTGTTCAACTGCGGCAAAATTGGCGCTCGTATCAACAAGTATGGCGCATGTTTCGCCTTCAATTAATACTTGGTTAGAGTCGTAAAAGCGAAGCTTGTCTTGTTGCTTTAAAAACTGAATATGAGGGTTTATTGTATTCCAAGTGACGGCAGCATAGGTGCTAGGTACTATTGATAATAAAGTGCATGCTAATAGTAAGTGCTTACATGAAGAGGCTATGTTTGAAATTTTTAACTTCATTTATTATCTCTACGCTGATGTTTAATTACTTTAATAATAAACAAAAAGCGCAGTATGCGCTTTTTATTTTTGGTGTTTGGGGTCATTTGCCAAATGCTGACTGAGTTTATCAATCAATTGGTCTTGATGCTGTTGTTCAACTGTAGCCTGTGTTTTTGCTTCTAGCAATTCGTGGCTTAAGTTTAATGCTGCCATTAGTAGGGCTTTTTGATCGTTTCTAACGGTTGAGCGTTGCTTCATTTGCTCAACTAAGTCATTTAGATTTTTAGCTGCTGCTATTAATGCATCTTCCTGCCCTTCAGGGCAAGCAAATTGCTGCTCTTTACCTAGCAACTCAACAGTGACCCGCTGGTTTTGCAGCTCAGACATTAGCTAGCCTGTTGTGCGCTTTGTAACTTATCAAGAAGACCAGATAAAGTAGTGCTGGCATCTTTTTGCTTTTCTTCATTTTCTAAAGCTTCAAGTTGTAGCAATTCGTTGTCATCGCTTAGTTTAGTGTTCTGTTCTTTTAAAGTAACAACATCTGTTTGTAATTGGTTATTACGTTCGATTAAAGAATCGATCAGTTGTTCGAGTTGTTGAAGAGTAGTGTTATTCATAAAGGCGCTCATATAACTGTAATTAATGTCATGCAAATGTAAAGCAAAGTGTGTTGATTTGCCAGCATTTACGGTGGTTTTAGCTGATTTTTCTTCTTCATTAAGGGATAATTCAGCATATGAGCTTTTTCATTCAGAAATGGTTCACTTAAACACTCTCTTATCTTGGTGTAAGTTGCCAAAGCCTAGTGCTTATGGTTCACTTACGATATTAAATTGCGTATGGCGAAAATAAATAATGCTTAGTTACAGACACTCATTTCATGCGGGTAATCCTGCCGATGTACTTAAACATTTAGTACTGGCACAAGTGCTAAATTATCAAACAATTAAAGATAAACCGCTTGATTATATAGACACACATTCAGGTGCTGGCTTTTTTGAACTTGCAGCTGCCGACGCGCAAAAAACGCAAGAGTATCAAGATGGTATTGAAAAACTTTGGCAACATAAAAGTGAGCATGCTGAGCTTAATGAATACATTGAATTAATTAAGTCATTTAACGACACTGACGAACTTGCGTTTTATCCAGGTTCACCAAAAATTGCAGAGCATTTTTTGCGCCGCCAAGATAAGGGTTGGTTTTTTGAACTGCACCCGCGCGATTTATTATTGCTTGAAGAAAACATGAAAGGTAAGCGATCTATTCGTGTGCGTGGAGAGGATGGTTTTGCAGGTTTAGTTGGTTTATTACCACCAGCATCTCGCAGAGCGTGTGTGTTAATTGACCCTCCATACGAAATTAAAGATGACTACGAAACGGTTGTAAAAACCTTAGTTAAAGCTCATCAGCGTTTTGCTACAGGTACTTACATGATTTGGTATCCGGTTGTAGACAGAGAGCGCATTGATAATATGGAACAGGGCTTAATTGACTCAGGAATGCGCAACATTCAGTTATTTGAATTAGGCACTGAAGCGGATACTGACGTACATGGTATGACAGCATCGGGCATGATTGTAATTAATCCTCCGTGGAAGCTAAAGCAAACAATGGATGCAATAATGCCTGAACTTGTTAGTTTGTTAAGTGAGCCAAGTGGTTTTTACAGAAGTGAGCAACTCGTTGATGAGTAACTTTAAATAGCGCTTATAACGAATAATAAAATGCCCAGCTTTGCTGGGCATTTTATTTAAAATCAGTACGAATGTGTTAGGTAATATATATAAGGGAGCTAAATATTAATTAAAATAAACCGCACTAAAAGTAGCAAGCGTATTACCGCGACTGTTTTTAAGTTTTAGTGATTCACCTGTTATTTCCCACTTTGAAGTTTTGCTAAGTACGTCAGACATAGCCGCTTCTTGGCTCATATTATCCGAGCACATCTTTTTTGTACTTGCTAGCTGACTAAGTGTAATTGTTTGCTGCTCGGTACTATAGCTTCCGCTAAAATTATTACAGCCTAAAAAGCCATTAACGCGGTGGTCTTTATTGAACTGAATGAACGGTTCTTTAGTTGTAACATTCACAGTTTGAGCATTTATTGTTATTGCTTTCCAGTAAGTATTTGTGAGTGTTACATCGGGTTTTTGAGTCGACACTTTTGAAAGCTCAATTTTATAGGGGGTAGTTAACTGTGATTCTGTAAACGGGTCGTGATTTGTTGTACTTGTGTAAAGCACTTTGTCTTTATTTATAATTCTGGCGCTTAGGCTATAGCGATGTTTATCGCTAATTTTGCTGGCATCATAAATTAGCTCAACGGTAAATGGCGGGGCTTGTGTAACATCAATCACTTCTTGTGTGATTATATCAGCTTTTACATCCATTTTAGATACATTGGAAAGCGTAACTATTAATTGCGAGCCAGGGCGAAGCATACTGCGATCTTTATAGCTAACTTGAATAGTTAGGGTAGATATTGCTTTTGCTTGCTCTGTATTTTCAGTTGGCTTAGTTTGCTCACCGCAGCCAGTTACTGCAAAAGCGCTAAGCGCCAATAAGCCAATCCCTGCAGCTGCTTTTTTACGCGAAGATACTGCTTGATGCTTTTCCATGTTGGTTATCCTTACTCAATATTATGTCCTTAGTGTATTACCTAGTTACTTAATCATTCCTTAACTTATTTTAAACATAAAAAAAGGCGCATTAGCGCCTTTAATAATTAAAAACAAACGATTATTTTTTAACAAACTTAGTTAAAATAACAATGCGCTGGCCGTCAACTCGCCCTTCAATATGTTCAGGGTTGCTGGTTAGGCCAATATTACGAACAGCTGTTCCACGTTTAGCGGTAAGGCTACTGCCTTTAACATCTAAGTCTTTAATTAGGGTAACAGTATCGCCTGCTTGAAGTACTACACCGTTGCTATCTACATGCTTTAAATCGTCATCTTCGGCAAGTGCTTTTTTAGCCCACGTTAGCGTGTCTTCTTCAAGGTAAATCATGTCTAGCGCATCTTGTGCCCAGCCATTATCAGGCGCTAAACGCGAAAGCATTCTGTAAGCTACAACTTGTACTGCAGGAGTTTGGCTCCACATGCTATCGTTTAAACAGTGCCAATGTGTAGGCGTTATTTCGCTGTTATTCTCGATTTGATCTTTACATGTTTGACATGTGTAAATACATTTATCTGAGTGGGTTTCAGTTACCGGTGGTACTTCATAAACAGATAAGTTCTCGGTGGCTGCACACAATTCACATTGATTACTACTACGTTCGATTAAGGCTTTTTCAATACTCATGGGGCTCTTTCTGGTTCTGGTCGAGTTAACATTTGCTGCTATTATACTCCAAAACACGAGCTCTGCGCCATTAGTCCCTTAATTTTGTGTGGGTATATTTGCCATATATTTATCGGCAACTTGCTGAATGAAGCCGCTGCTATGGAGGTTTTTAATAGCTTTGTTAATTGCTGGCAATAAAGCTTTATGTTTGCTCAATAAGCGTACTTTTAATAAGCCATGTGAATACTGCGGACCAAAAGCAATATCAACATTTAATTGTTTAGACCAATGTAAAGCGGGTAGTTTTCCAATAATTGCTACATCGACTCGTTTGCGGGCAAGTGCAATCATAAGTTCTTTTTCAGAAGGAAAATCTATGCGATTAAATAAATTATCGTTGTGATAGTAGTAACCTAAAACAGTGCCTACGTTTTTATTATATAAACTATTAGCGTTTTGCCAGTTATTAATGTTTTCAGATAGACTTACAACTATTTCTGTCGCATTAACTAATGGCTCAGAAAAAATATATTGAGGGTTGTTTCGCTCACTTTCGGGTAACCATTTAAGTGTAATAACGTCAAAATCAATTACTTCATCTTGAAGGTATTTTGTAATTCGTTTTGTTGGTAGGTTTACGTGCGATGCTGATATATCTGCATCACTAAGTATTTTTTCGATAATTTCTGGCAGTACACCAGGCTCTACAGGGTTATTTGTATAATAAGGGTAGTAGTTCCCTGATGAAGTAATGTTATATTTTAAAGCTGGGTTATTTAATTCAGCTAATATAGGAAAAGAGAATAATAACAAGCAGGCTATTAATAGCCCTTTTAAGTTAATCAAATGCTTTCCTTAATAGGTTTAAATTTAGTGAAACTATAACTTTAGTGTTAAGTATTATAGTTTTTTTGTAACGAATAGTATATTTATACTATGTATATTCTATGCAGCTTATATTAATGGTTAGCATTAAAGCGTCTTATAAAGGTTATATATATTGAAACCCTCAAAAAAATTGCCTGGACAACCGGTTATTACACAATATGTAGCTAGGCAGCCTATTTTTGATGCTGCTAAAGGCGTTTTTGCATATGAGTTGCTATATAGAGATTCATCAAATAATGCGTTTCCGGTTGGCATGAGCGACGAAAAGGCAACGAGTCGCTTATTTTTTAATACACTAATGTTAGTTGGAATTGAAAAATTAACCGCTAACCATCGAGCATTTATTAATTTATCAACTGATGCACTGCTAGATGACTTCCCTAAATTATTAAAACCAGAAACTGCGGTTATTGAAATCGTAGAGCGTGCAGTTAATATAACGGCTATTGCAAGGCGTGTGCAGGCATTAAAAAAAGAAGGTTATATTTTTGCATTAGATGATTACGATGGCGATATTAAGTGGGAACCATTATTAGCGCTAGTTGATTATATAAAAATAGAAGTTGATGAAGCCATCATCAAAACAAATATGCGTGTTAAAAAACTCAAACGTAATTACCCTAAATGTAAGGTGATTGTTGAGCGTATAGAAACCCATGAGCAATTTTTGACGCTCAAAGGCGCCGGATGTGATTACTTTCAAGGGTTCTTTTTTTCACGCCCTGAGATGCTAACGTATAACAGCGTTGATCCCTCTAAAGTTACAGTATTTGATTTACTAAAATGCACTTCTAAAGACTCTTTATGTTTTGAAGAAATACACCAACGAGTAGCTCGAGATATAGGTATTACAGCACGTATTTTAAAACTGGCGAATGCACGCTCTGGTAATAGTAATTTAGTAATAACATCTATTTCTCAAGCTGTTGTTTATTTGGGTGAGGATACAATACGTCAGTTTGTACGGGTTTTAGCATTAAGTGATTTGGGAATTGATAAGCCAACAGAGCTTACTAAGTATGCTCTTATTCGTGCAAGATTAATGGAGCTAATTTTAAGCGAGCAAAATGTTGAGTTGGCGCAGCAAGGTTATTTGGTGGGCTTGTTTTCGATGCTTGATGCTATTTTAGATATAGAATTAAGCGTTATTGTAAAAGAGTTTGCACTTGATGTTGCTATAAACAATGCATTATTAGCTCACACTGGTGTGCTCGGTGATTGTTTGTTACTTGCTAAAGCAATACAAGAAAAAGACTGGGTAATTGCGAGTTATAAACTTAAGCAGGTAAACCCGCAAATCTCTATTGAGAAAGTTTATAGCTTTGTTTTAGAATCGATGCTTTATAGTGATGATGTTATTGAAGTTGTGGCTGGTGATTAAGTATGCGTAATTGGTTATCTGTTTTAAGTATTATAATCGCGCTTGGTTTATTGTTTCCTGGTATTACAAAACCGGTATTAACAATAGAGGGCAACATAGATAAATCAAAACTAGCGCAAGCGGGTATTGAAATGCTGGCTGAAGAGGGCGATGGTCGCACTCGCAGCATGCTAATGATGTTCTCTAACATGCTAGGGCTCGATAAGTTAGAAGGTGAGATTAGCGCCTATAACAAAACACAAAGTATTTTAGGCACAGTTAAAGAGCTTGCTCGCAATAATAATTTATTTGTAGCCGCTTTAGTGGGGTTGTTTTCTATTGTTATTCCAAGCTTGAAGCTGCTATTACAATTGCTTTATTGTTGCCTACCTTTGAATGGGTTTAAGCAAAAGCTCGGTCTGGTTATTTGTGCATTAAGTAAGTGGAGCATGGTTGATGTATTTGTTATTGCATTAATAGTGACTTACCTTGCAGGTAACGCTCATGGTAAAAGTGGTGAGCTACTTGTTATGAATGCACAATTTGGTGAGGGTTTTTGGTATTTTAGCGCATATTGTATATTTGCAATTATTGCGAGTAACTTAATTAAAACACCTGCTAAACCGCAGTCTACATAATTAAAGTATTTGTGGTTGCCGTTAGGTTACCTTACAATCATTTTAAAGTTTATTAAAAGGCATAATGTTGCAACGTTTTTACGCTAGTTTACTCATGATAACTTTGCTGCTCACTTTTGTGGGTCAGGCAGTTGCGTCTGTAGCTATGGTATGCGAAATGCCACATATGCCAACTAAAACAGTAATGCATGCCCAAATGCCAATGACACATAGTAGTGATGCAACTGCGGCTGCTAGTATGTCTGAAAATATGATGCAGATGGATTGTTGCGACGACGAAAGTACGCCACAAAATGACTGTAAATGCCCTATCAGTGGCTGCGCTGCTAACTCAATGCTTAATGTTGATACTTTATTTAGCGTTACTTTACTTGAATCTGAAAAAGTAAATGTACGTGTATTTACTACACAAATTAATATACCTCGTTCACTCTACCGCCCTCCTATGTCTGCTTAATAGCAGGATAGGTGTAATATCAATTTTATTGAAAACATGCTCATTCTAGCGAGTTAAATAGCTCTATAACAAGGAAAAAATTACTTATATAAAGCAACTATACTGCGTAATTTTTTCCTTGTTATAGAGCTATTTCCCTACCGCAATAATAGATCATTAATTCAATGCAATTGATATAAAAGGTTTTTGTAAAACTCCTAAACACCTTTTTTGCTTCCTAATTTAAGATTTTCTTTTATTTTTAGATGGAGCAGGTGATGAACCACGCTGTAAGTATTAAAGTCGTATTATGTAGTGTTGTGTTATTTAGCACAGCTGTTAATGCGCAAAACAATTCAAATAACCTAAATACCGAAATACTAAAGCAATCTAGTAATGAGCAAACGCTTAGCTTAACGCAAGCGCTTAATTATGCGCTAACGCATGAGCCATGGCTAAAAGCGAGTGGCTACCAAGAAGATGCAGCAATAGCGCAAAGCATTGCCGCAGGCACCTTACCCGATCCTGTTTTAACGGTTGGCTTACTTAACTTACCTACTAACGGTTATGCGTTTGATCAAGAAGGGATGACGCAGCTTAAAGTTGATTTGAGCCAAAAGTTTAGCCGAGGGAATAGCTTAGCGCTTAAACAAAAAGCACTAGAGGAGTCTGCTCAACAATATCCTTGGCAGCGAGCCGATCGCTTAGCACAAGTAAAAGCAATTGTGATTGAGTCGTGGTTAAACGCGTATCGTGCTCAGCGAAGTATTGCTTTAATTGAGCAAGATAAAGGGCTATTTACTCAGCTTATTGAAATTACCGAAGCAAGCTACGCAAGTACCTTAGGTAAAACACGTCAGCAAGATATTATTCGTGCGCAATTAGAGCTCACCCGCCTTGAAGATAAGCTAGTTATGCTTGAGCAGCAGTTTGAAAGTGCTAAAGGCCGTTTAGCACAGTGGTTACCTATTAATATGCTTATGCAGCCTTTAAATGCCGAGTTTACTAAAACCACAGGGCTGGTTGATTTTTCGAGCCTTGAGTTTAATGAATTAATACAGTTGCTTATGGCGCATCCCGCCATTATTGCGATAGAAAAAACCGTAACGGCAAAGCAAACCGAAGTTGCACTCGCTAAGCAAAGCTACAAACCTCAAATGGGCGTTAATGTGGGCTATGGTTACCGAGATGATACCCCGATGGGTGAGTCGCGAGCTGATTTACTCTCGGTAGGGTTTAGTATTGATTTACCATTGTTTACTGATAACAGACAAGATCAACAAGTTAAATCGGCTATTGCTAGTGCAGAAGCGACTAAAACACAAAAGTTGGTGGCGCTTCAAAAACTCAAAGGCATGTACTTTAAGGAGTTTAGCCAACTCGCTCGTTTGCAAAAACGCGATGCGCTTTATCAAGATACGTTATTACCGCAAATGTCAGAGCAATCTCAAGCAACACTAAATGCTTATACCCGCGACGATGGGGATTTTTCTGACGTCATGCGCGCGCGCATTAGTGAACTTAATGCCAAAATAGACGCGCTTAATATTCAAGTAGATCAACATATTATTACCGCTCGCCTTAATTATTATGCAAGTAGCTTAGACCCCCAAGTAATGGCAGGACAAACAGGAGAATTACACAATGAATACTAATTTAAAGTTACTTGTTGCTGCCTTAGTTGGCGCAGGCGCTGTTGGGTTAATTGGGGGCTTAGTAATGCAGTTTTTACCTAGTAACTCGCCAATGCATGAACAGCAAAGCGCTGACAAGCAGCCCTTATACTGGGTAGCCCCTATGGATAGTAATTACAGGCGTGACGCGCCAGGGCTGTCGCCAATGGGAATGGATTTAGTACCTGTGTATGAAAACGCTAGCAACGCTCAGGACGGACTTGGTGCTGTAACTATTTCGCCTGCAGTCGTTAATAACTTTGGTGTAAGAACTGCCAAAGTGCAGCTTAAAACACTTCACAGCGATATAAATACTGTGGGTTATGTGCAATATAACCAAGACCAACTTATTCACATTCATCCGCGTGTAGAAGGCTGGATTGAAAGTTTATACGTTAAAGCACAAGGCGCAGAAGTTAAAGCTGGTGAGCCTTTATATACATTGTATTCACCACAATTGGTGAACGCACAGGAAGAGCTTTTATTGGCAGTTAATCGTAATAATACCGTGTTAATTCGCGCTGCAAAGGCGCGTTTAGAGTCGTTAAATGTGTCTGATGGATTTATCGAGCGCTTACAAAAAAATAAAAAGATAATGCAAAATATTACTTTTTACGCAAAGCAAAGTGGTGTGGTAGATGAGCTAACAGTACGAGAAGGCTTTTACGTTAAACCTGGCACATCAATGATGAGTATTGCTCAGCTTGATGAAATTTGGGTAGAGGCGGAAGTGTTCGAGCGCCAATCAGAACAAGTGAGCGTTGGTTTACCTGTAACAATGACGCTTGATTACTTAAAAGGTCAAAAGTGGGAAGGTAAGGTTGATTACATTTACCCCGCGCTTGATGCTAAAAATCGGACGCTGCGTGTAAGGCTTAGGTTTGAAAATGCAGATCATCGGTTAAAACCAAATATGTTTGCACAAGTGAGCATTCACGCTAAAGCGAGTAAGGCGCAATTTACAATCCCTAAAGAAGCGGTAATTCGCACGCAGCATCAAAACCGTGTAGTTATTGCATTAGGTGAGGGTCGTTTTAAATCGGTAGAAGTCGACGTTGGGCAAATTAATAGTAATGAAGCGGTGATTTTGTCAGGTGTAATGACAGGTGACACGGTAGTGACTTCAGCGCAATTTTTAATAGACTCTGAATCGAGTAAAAGCTCTGACTTTAAACGAATGGAAATGCCTAGTTCTGGTATTAGCTCAGGTATGAGTTCGGATTCTGGTTCAGACTCAAATATGAACATCAACATGCAGCCACAAAGCGCCACGGTTAACGGCACTATTAACTCCATAGATACACAAAACCGCATTATTAATATTAGCCGAGAAGCCATTGAAAAATGGAATCGAGAAGCCGCCACAATGGACTTTGTATTAGCGCCAGATTTTGATATTAGTCAGTTTGAAAATGCCCAGTATATTAATTTTACTTTTAGCATTATTAACGATGAATTTGTAATTACTAAAGCGCAAAACGCAGAGCCGATTGATCATTCTACTATGCAACCTATGCAATATAGTTCTCACTAGGAGCCATTATGATAACTGCCATTATTCGCTGGTCTGTTAGCAATCGCTTTTTTGTGTTGTTGCTTACATTAATTTTACTGGGTGGAGGATTGCTCGCGGTAAAAAATACTCCCGTGGATGCCTTGCCTGACTTATCTGATGTTCAGGTAATTATAAAAACTACTTATCCGGGGCAAGCTCCGCAAGTAGTGCAAGACCAAGTCACATTTCCTCTAACCACCGCAATGCTTTCTGTGCCGGGTGCGCAAACGGTAAGAGGTTTTTCGTTTTTTGGTGACTCGTACGTTTACGTTATTTTTGACGAAAAAACCGATTTGTATTGGGCGCGTAGCCGAGTACAAGAATACCTAAGCCAAGTAGCAAGTAGATTACCCGATAGCGCTACGCCAGAGCTTGGTCCTGATGCGACAGGGGTCGGTTGGATTTATTTATACGCACTCGTTGATAAAACAAATAAACACGATATTAGTCAGCTACGAAGCTTACAAGATTGGTTTTTAAAGTTTGAGCTACAAACTGTGCCCGGTGTATCTGAAGTGGCTGCTGTTGGTGGCATGGTTAAGCAATACCAAGTCAATGTAGAGCCCGATAAATTACGGGCATATGGTATTCCGCTAAGCCTTATTCAAACAGCTATTCAACAAGGCAACCAAGAGATGGGCGCCTCGGTAGTTGAAATGGCTGAAGCTGAATACATGGTAACAAGCACCGGCTACATTAAGAGTGTTGCCGACTTGGAAGCTATTCCGCTTGGTGTAAACGCCAACGGTACTGCGCTGCAATTACGTGATGTAGCTGATATTCGGGTCGGACCGCAAATGCGCCGTGGTATTGCAGAGCTAAATGGCGAAGGCGAAGTAACCGGCGGCATTGTTATTATGCGCTATGGCGAAAATGCACAAAAAACCATTGAGCTCGTAAAAGCGAAATTAGAATCGCTTAAAAAGGGATTACCAGAGGGCGTTGAAATAGTCCCTGTGTACGATCGCTCTAACTTAATAAATAACGCGGTAGATAATCTAACAAGTAAGCTAATTGAAGAGCTTATTGTAGTTGCCTTAGTGTGTGTGGTGTTTTTGTTTCATGTGCGCTCATCGCTGGTGGCGATTATTACGTTACCGCTTGGGATTTTAACGGCATTTATAATTATGTATTGGCAGGGGATTAACGCCAACATTATGTCTTTAGGAGGAATTGCAATAGCGATAGGCGCAATGACCGACGGCGCTATCGTTATGATAGAAAATATGCATAAGCATATGGAAAAAACGCCCCTTACCAAGGAAAACCGTTGGGAAGTTGTGGCTAAATCGGCGAGTGAAGTAGGTCCTGCATTATTTTTTAGTTTATTAATTATTACCGTCAGCTTTATGCCGGTATTTATTTTAGAAGCGCAAGAAGGGCGTATGTTTGCGCCACTGGCTTACACTAAAACCTATGCTATGGCAGCGTCTGCTGGGCTTGCGATTACCTTAGTGCCGGTATTAATGGGTTACTTTATTAGAGGTAAAGTTATTTCGGAGCAAAAAAATCCAGTTAACCGATTACTTGTTGCAGCGTATCGGCCATTACTTAACTGGGTGCTTAAATTTCCAAAAATGACATTGGTACTCGCGGTGGTTGTTTCTGTTATTGGCTTTTACCCGGTAAACAAAATAGGCAGTGAATTTATTCCGCCACTCGATGAGGGCGACTTAATGTATATGCCCACAACGTATCCTGGTTTATCGGTAGGTAAAGCGCGCGAAATACTACAGCAAACCGACAAGTTAATTGTCACAGTACCCGAAGTTAAAACAGTATTTGGTAAAGTTGGGCGAGCAGAAACTGCGACAGATCCTGCGCCGCTTACAATGATAGAGACGTTTATTCAGTTAAAACCAAAAGACGAATGGCGCGAGGGCATGACGCTTGAAAAGCTGAAAAAAGAACTCGACGGTTTGGTTAAGTTTCCAGGGTTGACAAATGCGTGGGTAATGCCAATTAAAACACGTATTGATATGCTCGCAACGGGTATTAAAACTCCCGTGGGCATTAAAGTTGCGGGACCAAAGTTGAGTGAAATTCAAAAAATAGGTCAACAAATAGAAGTGCTTTTAAAAGATGTGCAAGGCACCGCATCGGTTTACTCAGAGCGAGTAGCCGGTGGACGTTATATAAAAGTAGATATCAACAGAGAAAAAGCCGCACGTTATAGCTTAAACATTAGCGACGTACAACAAGTTGTATCTACTGCAATAGGAGGTACAAACGTAACACAAACGGTAGAAGGGCAAGAGCGTTACCCTGTTAATTTACGTTACCCGCAAGCATACAGAGACTCGCCAGAGGAGCTAATGTTGTTACCTATTGTAACGCCTACAGGGCAGCGTATAGCACTTGGTGATGTAGCTGATGTATTTATTGAAGATGGACCGCCAGGTATAAAAAGCGAAAATGCGCGCTTAAACGGTTGGAGCTTTATTGATATAGACGGTGTTGATATTGGTACTTACGTTGAGCACGCTCAGCAAGTGCTCAATAAAGACCTAATACTACCTGCTGGCTACTCAATTACGTGGGCTGGGCAGTATGAATACATGCAGCGCGCTAAAGACAAATTGACTTATGTATTACCACTTACATTGGCGATTATTATTGTATTGCTTTACCTTAATTTTAGAAGCTTTGCTGAGGTCACTATTATTATGGCTACGTTGCCACTGGCAATGATTGGTGGCGTATGGCTAATGTATTTAGAGGGCTTTAACTTTTCAGTTGCAGTAGGTGTAGGCTTTATTGCCTTAGCTGGAGTAGCGGTAGAAATTGGGGTCATTATGTTGGTGTATTTAAACCAAGCCTATCAAGAAAAGTGCCTCGAAGCAGAGCAAGCCGGAAAACCGCTTAGTTTAGTGCAATTACAGCAAGCTATTATTGAAGGAGCAGGGCTTAGAGTGCGCCCAGTAATGATGACAGTTGCGACAATTATTATTGGCTTGCTACCTGTGCTGTATGGCACGGGCACCGGAAGCGAAGTAATGAGCCGCATAGCAGCGCCTATGGTTGGCGGTATGGGTAGTGCAATTGTACTTACCTTACTCGTTATTCCTGCTGTTTACTTGCTGTGGCGCAAACAAGGACTTAAATAATAAATACACAGAGTAATACGCTAATTTGATGGCGTATTACTCTATAAAAGTTACTCATAATTTGTAAGTTGTTCTATTAAATAGTTCGTTATTACTCATATTTAAATTAACTAACTGTTTTTAAATGGCTTTTTAATTGGCACGCTTTACGCAGTGTATTACCTATACAGTCAACAAGTAAGGAATGCACATGCAAGTTAAAACAATTAAAGAGGTATACGATTGGACCGTTTTGTTTCATACGCAAATGGCGGCTAATTTTTATAGCGTAAAGGATTTACTCGATGAACATAATGCAATGCTGGTGGACTACTACCTAAATTACGAAAAAAAACTCGCCGAAGATTTAGTCGGGTTTAAAGCGATAACTGAAATAAATACGCTCGATACATACAGCTATGAATACTTTGCTAAAAATCCTGAGTTAATTACCTTTGATGATATTAGTAAAGATCAGCAATTCGATGAGAAAGTTATCCAAGCTTATTTATCAGAGCAGCATCAAAAAGTGATTGAGCTATATGAATACTTACTTGAACGCGCCGAAACCCAAAGTGGGCAAGAAAAGCTTCAACAAATACTAGAGCTTGAAAAGCAAGGTATAAAGCAAATGATGCAAAGTACTAATCGACATATGGATATGTAGCTATAAAAGCAGGGTGTTAGTCACCCTGCTTTTGCTGGTCTAGGAGCAATTAAGTGCTATACCTACCTTTTTCAAATAACGTTGCTCTAGCTCTAAATCTGCTTGCAGTAGAGTATGCTCTTGCAGGTAGTTATCGCAAAACTTTATAAATAATCCGGTGCTATTTGCGCTAATTTCCATATTTGGTTTTTGGCTCACTTGGCGTTTCTGATTAAATAAAATCGCTAAACGTAAAATAGTGATGAGTTTAAGTACTTGTTGTTGCGAAATAGTTATAAATTCAGAGAGTTCATCGAGTTTAATTTTTTTACGATAAAAACGAATGAGTGAGCTGAGTATTAATTGCTCTTGCTGCGTAAAGCCTGGCAGCTGGCTATTAGCAACAATATAGGCGCTGTGTTTATTAATACCCGATGAGTTAATCGATAGACCAATTTCATGTAATTTTGCTGCCCAAATTAGTAAAGCAATATCGTCTTTATTATTAAGCTGCCAAGACGACTTTAAACGTTCATAGAGCCAAATAGCGGTATCTGAAACTCGCGTTGCGTGAGCTTTATCTACAGTGTACCTGTCGCTAACATTATTTATGGTATTACTGCGTATATCTTTATCAGCCAATTTTTGCTGCATTTCATGAAGCAAACCCTCACGTAGCGAAAAATCACTATAAGTTAGTTCGGTGATTGCAAACTCTCTAAAAATTGCAATTAAAATGGCAAGTCCGCCACACATACTCTGCTGGCGTTCTGGTGTTAGCCCTTCGATTTCTAAATTATCAATTCTTTTTGCTTTTATAAATTGTTGTTTAAGGCTTAATAAGTCGTCGTAAGTTATGCAAGGCTGATGTGGATTTTGAGCGCTCACCATAGCCAAAATGGATTTAATAGTACCAGATGTACCAATAACGTTTTTCCAACCCTCGGCTACATAATTGGCAAAAATAGCTTCTATTTCTTGTTCAGCTTTTATTTCAGCTTTATTAAAGCGTTTTGAATTTATTATACCGTCACTGAAAAATTGATTTGTGTAACTCACACAGCCCATATTTCGACTCGTAAGTAACTTATGTTTAAAGTGCTTACCAACTATAAGTTCTGTACTACCGCCGCCTATATCGATAACAAGGCGGTTATCTTCATTATGAACGTAATGGGCAACTCCTTGATAAATCAGTCGTGCTTCTTCTTGTCCTGCAATTACATCTATATGAAAAGGAAATGCTTTATTAGCCTGTGTTAAAAATGCATGAATATTTTTAGCTCTACGAAAAGTATAAGTAGCTGCTACTTTTACGTTGCAGGCGGGGAAATCTTGTAGTGTTTTTGCAAACTGTTTAAGTACAATTAAGGCACGGTCAATTGCTTGCTGGCTTAGCCTAAATTTATCGTCTAGGCCATCCGCTAAATATACGCGCTGCTTTTCTTTATGCAGGATTTGTAGTGTGCCATCAACTTCACGAGCAACCACTAAGTGAAAGCTATTTGAGCCTAAATCGACGGCTGCTATTGAGGGATGATCATTCATTATTATAATTGTGTTCCCATTTTTTTAGATGGTCATAAATTGCAATTTGCGAACGTATTTTTTTTCTGTTTCCGCGTCTAACATACGTATTTTTTTGTTCACTGTCGATTAGTCGCGCTTTAGTACGGTCTTTAAATTGTAGCTCTAAAATATCAATAATGAGCTGTTTTAATTTAGCATCTAAAATTGGTACGCCCACTTCTACACGATGATCTAGGTTGCGTGTCATCCAATCGGCAGACGAAATATATACTTTATCATCGCCGTTATTGCCAAACACCATCACTCTAGGGTGCTCTAAAAAGCGGTCAACAATACTTATTACTCTTATATTGTCGCTGAACTTAGTAATCCCAGGTATTAACGAGCACATTCCGCGTACAATTATACGTACTTTAACACCTCTGCGGCCCGCGTAATAAAGCTTATCGACAAGTTGCTTATCTACTAAATTATTTATCTTGAGAGTGATTTTTCCTAGTTTTCCATTTTCTACATGTTGAATTTCTTTATCTATTAAATCCAAAAGCATATCGCGTGCATTAACAGGTGAGATCATTAAGTATTCAAAATTAAAGGGTTTATAGCTGCTTTCTATAAATTTAAATACGCTATCGCACTCCTCAGAAATACCAGTATGTTTAGTGAAAAGGCTAAAATCTGTGTAAATTTTTGCCGTTTTTTCGTGAAAATTCCCAGTGCCTATATGTGCGTATTTTACTATTTTGTTTTTTTCTTTACGGTGAATAATACACAATTTACTATGTACTTTTAATGCTGGAATACCAAAGATTACTTTTATACTGGCACTACTTAATACCTTTGCCCATTCAATATTATTTTGCTCATCAAAACGAGCTTTTAATTCGACCATTACCGTTACTTTTTTACCATTTTTAGCTGCATTGATAAGTGAAGAAATAAGCCGAGATTTACTTGCAACACGATAAATATTAACTTTTATTTGTGTAACCATAGGATCAAATGCAGCTTGGCGTACAAATTCTAATAAATGGTTAAAGGTATGGTATGGGTAGTAAAGTAATATGTCGTGACAGGTTATGGCATCAAATACACTGGTATGTTTGTTAAATGCGGTACTTTGAAGTGCTGGCAGTGGCTTATTTTCTAGATACTGACGGCCTATATTTGGAAAAGTAATAAAGTCTCTAAAGTTTCGATAGCGGCCTGCAGGTATTAATGCATCGTGATGGGTCACGTTTAAACGCTTTTTCATTACCTTTAACATGCTCTCTGGCATTGCTTCATCGTATACAAGACGAACTGGTTCTGCGTAAATTCGCTGCTTTAGGCCTTTTGACATTTTATCAAGTAAGCCCTCTTCTAGCTCATCATCTAAATTATATTCTGCGTCGCGAGTTAGTTTTATTGCATGACCTTGAATGGTTTCAAAAGTAAAAAAGTTACTAAATACATCATTTAAAAAATATAAAATTACGTCATCTAGCATTACAATAGTTTTATGACGTCGAGTTTTTTCTGGTGGTAGTATTATGAATCTAGACACTCGGTCTGTAGGTACTTCTAGCATAGCAAAATGACTTTTTTCATCGCTCATTTCTACAAATAAGTAGGTCATTGTGTCGTTTATGTAGTCGGAGTAATCTTTATTTTCGTCTAATAAAATAGGAGATATATGCTGCAATACATTGTCATGGAAATAATTTTTCAACCAGTTTAAATGAAACTCAGTGAGTTCTTCTGGGCGGTCCACATGAATATTATGCGCTGTAAGGTCGTTTAAGATTTGCTGATGAATTAGATTAAACTTTTTGCCAAGTTGTAATACTTTTTTTTGTATTTGACTTAGTAGTGCTTCATCTTCTTCAAAGTTAGCATTTGGTAGTTTATTCAATAAAATACGGCGTTTAACGTCTGCCACACGCACCCTGAAAAACTCATCAAGGTTATTAGAAAAAATACCTAAAAAACGTATCCTCTCAATAATTGGATTGTTTTTGTCTTTTGCTTCTTGCAGTACGCGCTCATTAAACGACAGCCAGCTAAGTTCCTTAGCAAAGTATTCAATGACTTGAGGTTGTTCTGTGTAAGCGTTCATATTTTATTCCGTAATTAGATACTGAATAAAATATAGTGCAGATTAATGACATTAAAATGACATGCGTGTCATATGCATGACACGCACAAATTGAGGTTAAACTTCTTCTGTATCTACAATTAAATCACTTGTGATTGACTCTAGTGCTTCAATAACTTCATCTTTATTCATGCCATTTGGCAACGTGACGGTAGCAACAGCGCTAAAAATAGGCACTCCCCAATTAGGTGCGCTTTGTTGTCTTGAATTTAAATGAGTAATATTAGCGCCTTTATGGCGTATTACACTTGCCAGCTCTTGAACAATACCTGGACGATCGTTACCTGTTATAACTAGATTAATTTGCTCTAGTGTTGATGGTTCAATCTCTGTGTTTCCGGTTTCAATACGAATGTCTAACTTAGGTAACTTATTTAAAGCACTTTGTAATGACTGAAAATGCTCCTCAGCAACTTCAAGTTGAATGATACCTGCAAAATGACCTAATAAATGGCTTAAGTTACTGCTTAGCCAGTTGCCATGATTTTGTAATACGACTGATGAGATGCTCTCGACTAAACCGGGGCGATCTTGCCCTAAAATAGTTATAACCAACTGCTTCATAAATAATTCTCTTTTTAAGCCCAAAGAAAGTAAATGCATAGGCATTAAGTGTATTGTTTAATATAAATTGTGTGTTATTGCACTTTGTATAAATCTTTGATTTTAAATTAATAAAAATGGATATAGTTGTGTTGACTCTACGCAGTATCAATAGTCATTATTATTTACTAAGTACTCTCTGAGTATTGACCTCGATAAATACTTTGTCCAATTATTTTATAATTTAGTTCACTTATAAATCATCGATTTGAAGTTAATTTAGGCATTTACCTCGCGAGTCTTATTTAAAAGTGTTTTAAAGTGCTTATTGTTACCGTTGTAACAATACTGTCATCTTGATGAAATATAATTTATTCAACGTTAAGATTTAAGGGTGTTTTGATGACTTCAAATCCGAATAAGCCGACTTTTAATACGGATCGAAGCCGTCTATTTAAAGATCGGTTTGCCAAATTTGGCATAACCGCAGGTGGGATAATGGTATTAGTAGCGCTGCTATTAATATTCTTTTACCTTCTTTATGTAGTACAGCCAATTTTTGAATCAGCAAAAGTAGAAAAGCGCGATAGCTTTCATGTTGCTAATTCACAGCAAATAGTAGGTTTAGGCGTAGAAGAGCAAACTGAAGTAGCTTATTTACTAAGTGAGCAGGGGCAGGTTGATTTTTACAGCGTTGAGTCAGGTAGTTTTGGTAAAAAACTCAAAACGCTTAATGCAGAGTTACCTAGTGATGCAACAAGCTTTGCAACTAGCGCGCCTTTTCAAGGGCATTATGCGTTTGGTTTAAAAGATGGCACCGTAATGGTTGTTGCACCTAAATTTTTAGTTACCTTTCCAAACAACGAACGTAAATTAACACCTCGCTTAGGTTTTCCTCTTGGGGAAATGGCTTTAGAAGTAGATGAGCAAGGTGCGGCTATTAAACGCTTTGCATTTAGTCACTATGAAGACAAAACAGCAGTTGTAGCACTTACCAAAGATAAACGTGTACTGTTTAGCAGTTTTGTTGCTGAAGAGAATATGTTTACTGGTGAAGTTGAGTGGGTTGTTGAGCGTACAGAACTTGATGTTGAAGGACGTGTAGACGAGTTATTAATGTCGCCAGATACAACACGTACTTTTGTGCGTTCTGCTAATCAAGTGTATGTATACGATACACGCGACCCAAGTGATGTAGAGCAAATTCAATTACTTTCGGCTAACGAAGAAAATGCAAATATTGTATCTGCACAGTTGTTGGCTGGTGCAAACTCATTAATGCTTGCGAATGATAACGGTGAGGTTTCGCAGTGGTTTGAAGTAAACACTGACACAGGCCGCGAATATCAAAAAATTCGCTCATTTGAAACGACTAAGCAAAGTAAGCTAAATATATTTACTGAGTTTTACCGTCGTACTTTTTTTACTACCGGCAATAATGGTGAGCTAGGTGTGTATTACACAACAAGTGAAGCAAAACTTTGGCAAGGTAAAGTAAGTGAAGGTGCAATAGAGAACTTTGCAATTGCACCACGTTCAAATGCTGCGTTAATTTTAGCGGATAACAAACTAACCGTATTAGATATTCACAACGAGCATCCAGAAGTTACTTGGTCAGCACTTTGGCAAGAAGTCTGGTACGAAGGTTACCCAGAGCCAGGTTATATATGGCAGTCAACATCAGCTAGTGATGACTTTGAGTCTAAGTTTTCATTAGTGCCAATTTCGTTTGGTACATTAAAAGCTGCACTTTACGCGATGTTGTTTGCTGTACCAATCGCGCTTTCGGCGGCTATTTACACGGCATACTTTATGTCGAGCAAATTACGTAAAGTGGTTAAGCCTACCGTAGAAATAATGGAAGCATTACCAACGGTTATTTTGGGTTTTTTAGCGGGTCTCTGGTTAGCACCGTTAATAGAAGAACACTTACCTGCGATTGTTGGGTTACTCGTACTATTACCGCTAGGTATGTTAGCGACGGGTTTAGCTTGGACTAAATTGCCAACAAAAATTCGCCATAGAATTCCTGAAGGTTCTCATTCAATTATCCTTATTCCGGTCGTCTTACTTATTGGTTGGTTTTCGTTTGCGATGAGTGGATTTGTTGAGCTTTGGATGTTTGACGGCAATGTACGTCAGTACTTAACAAACGAGCTGGGTATGACATTCGATCAACGTAACTCACTTGTTGTAGGTATTGCGATGGGTTTTGCGGTTATTCCTACCATATTCTCAATTGCAGAAGATGCTGTATTTAGTGTTCCAAAGCATTTATCAAACGGCTCATTAGCATTAGGTGCAACGCAGTGGCAAACACTAATACGCGTTGTATTACTAACAGCAAGCCCTGGTATTTTCTCAGCGGTAATGATGGGACTTGGCCGAGCAGTTGGCGAAACCATGATTGTACTTATGGCCACGGGTAATACACCTATTATGGATTGGAGTATTTTCCAAGGTATGCGAACGCTTGCGGCAAATATTGCAGTTGAAATGCCAGAGTCTGAAGTAGGCAGTTCACATTATAGAATACTGTTCTTAGCGGCCTTTGTACTATTCATATTCACATTCATTTTTAACACAGTAGCTGAGTTTGTTCGCCAGCAACTGCGTGAAAAATATAGCTCGATGTAAGCGGAGAGACACGACATGGTAAAGCAGTGGTTTAAGTCTGGTTCTCCTTGGATTTGGATGACCGGTGGTGCAGTGAGCATCAGTTTGATTTCAGTTTTAGGCTTATTAGCAATGATAGCCTGGAAGGGATTAAGTTTTTTTTGGCCTTCGGAAGTTGTGCAATTTGAACTTGAAGGGTCGATTGCAAAGCAAACCGTGATTGGCGAAGTTTACGACCGTGAATTAGTACCAAAAACGCGCTTAGCCGCGACAGGTATTGATGTTAGCGAATTTGAAAAAGAAGAAATAGAGCGCTTGCTTATTAAAACAGGTAACCGCGAATATGTAGATTTAGATTTTCGTTGGATATTAGAAACCGACATAAAAAATAAAACAGCACCAGCGGCGCTTGCTGTATTTGAGCGTAGTAAAAACGGTAATTTTTATGGTTATGTTGAAAGTGTAATTAAAGATGGTAAACCAGTCGAAGGCGATAAGATTGAAGCGCTACATGAGCTTGTAGAGCGTGCAGTAGACTTAAACGACGAAGCACTTGATTTGCAAAATGGTGACATTGGGCATATTAACTACGCACTTGAACGTCTTCGTTTAAAAGAAAAGGGCTACTTACTCGATAATGCACTTACTGATGAGCGTGTTGCTGAGCTTGCTCAAGAGCGTGCTGAATTACGTGCACAGTATGGTGTACTTGAAAAAGATTTATTTGCACTACGCAAGCAAGCTAAGCGTGACCACGTAACTGTAAAAGATATGCGCGGTGAGGTTGTAACGATTCCAATGTACCAAGTACTTGATGTTTGGTTTCCAAACGACATGGGCTTTTTTGCAAAGCTAGGTCACTATTTTGTACAGCTAGGTAAGTTTGTATCTGATGATCCACGTGAAGCAAATACAGAGGGCGGTGTTTTCCCTGCTATATTTGGTACTGTGTTTATGGTTATGTTGATGGCTGTAATAGTGACACCGTTTGGCGTTGTTGCTGCGATTTACTTACACGAGTACGCCGCTAAAAATGCAATCACTAAAATGATTCGTATCGCGGTGATTAACTTGGCTGGTGTTCCTTCAATTGTATATGGTGTATTTGGCCTTGGCTTTTTTGTATACATGTTAGGTGGTAGCTTAGACCAACTATTTTATCCAGAATCGTCGCCAACGCCAGTATTTGGCACGCCAGGTGTAATGTGGTCGGCATTAACGCTCGCTATACTAACGCTGCCAGTTGTTATTGTATCGACTGAAGAAGGTTTATCTCGTATTCCAAGTACCGTACGTGATGGTTCACTAGCGCTTGGCGCAACAAAAGTAGAAACGTTATGGCGCATAATTATTCCAATGGCAAGCCCTGCAATTATGACCGGTTTAATACTGGCAGTTGCGCGTGCTGCAGGTGAAGTTGCACCGTTAATGCTAGTAGGCGTCGTAAAAATGGCCCCTACATTACCACTTGATGGCAACTTCCCGTATTTTCACTTAGATAGAAAGTTCATGCACTTAGGCTTTCATATATACGATGTTGGCTTCCAAAGCCCTAATGTTGAAGCGGCACGCCCGCTGGTATACGCAACGGCCTTTTTATTGGTGTCGGTGATTATTACCCTAAACATAACGGCCATTGGTATACGTAACCATTTACGTGAAAAGTTCAGATCGCTTGAACACTAATTAGTAAAGATTTTATAGGTAACAAAAATGATTACAGTCGCTCCAAAAGTAAACCAAGCTAATATAGGCCAGAAGTTAGACCTAGAAAATTTAACGGATGACCAAAAAGCGCTAGAGATTAAAGATCTCGATCTTTACTACGGCGATAAGCAAGCGCTTAATAAAGTAAATATGAACATTCCAAAAGGCCAAGTAACTGCGTTTATAGGACCATCTGGTTGTGGTAAATCAACTCTATTACGTTGTATTAACCGTATGAACGATTTGGTTGATATTTGTCGTATTGAAGGTGAAATATTACTTCACGGTCAAAATATTTACGATAAGAGCGTAGATGTAGCAGCACTTCGTCGTAATGTAGGTATGGTGTTTCAGCGTCCTAACCCATTTCCTAAATCAATTTATGAAAATGTGGTTTATGGCCTACGCTTACAAGGCATTAAAGAGAAGCGTAAGTTAGACGAAGTGGTAGAGCAATCACTTCGTGGTGCTGCTTTATGGGATGAAGTAAAAGATAGATTACACGATAGCGCGTTTGGCTTATCGGGTGGTCAGCAACAGCGTTTAGTTATTGCTCGCTCAATTGCAATTGAGCCAGAAGTTCTTTTATTAGATGAACCTACATCGGCACTCGACCCAATTTCTACTTTGGTAATCGAAGAGCTAATAAACGATTTAAAAAACCAATTTACCGTTGTTATTGTTACTCATAACATGCAACAAGCGGCACGCGTATCTGATCAAACAGCCTTTATGTATATGGGCGAATTGATTGAGTACTCAGACACAAATACCTTATTTACTACACCAACGAAGAAAAAGACCGAAGATTACATTACCGGTCGTTACGGTTAATTAGTCCGTTATAGCGTGTTGTGCAAGATAAAGAGAGAAGGTAACTATGGAACATAATATTAATAAACATATTTCTGGGCGTTTTAACCAAGAGCTAGAAAATGTACGTAATCATGTATTAAGCATGGGTGGATTAGTTGAGCAGCAATTAAATAGTGCGCTTGATGCTGTGAGCCGTAACGATGCAGAGCTTGCTCAAAAGGTACGTCAGAACGATTATAAAGTGAATGCTATGGAAGTAAGCATTGATGAAGAATGTACGCGTATTATTGCGCGTCGCCAGCCTGCAGCAAGCGACTTACGTTTAGTGATTGCAATTGCAAAAACAATTGCTGATTTAGAGCGTATTGGCGATGAAGCTAAGCGAATTGCTAAAGTTGCACTAGACTCATTTACTAAAGATCAGCAAGATTTATTAGTAAATATTGAAAATATGGGCCGTCAAGTTTTAAAAATGCTACACGACGTACTAGATGCATTTGCGCGTATGGATGTGCAACGCGCATTTCAAGTACATAAAGAAGATGCAAAAGTTGACCGCGAATATGAAGCTATCACACGTCAAATAATGACTTACATGATGGAAGATCCACGCTCAATCCCTAAAATCATGGACTTAGTTTGGTCTGTTCGCTCATTAGAGCGTATTGGTGATCGCTGTCAGAACATTGCTGAATACATTATTTATTTTGTTAATGGCAAAGATATTCGCCATACATCTCAAGAAGATATAGAAAAATCACTATGATTTTTCATCCATCACGTATTTCTATTAAAGCGGCTTAGTGCCGCTTTGTGTATTGCAAGCTTTAGTGAAGTAATAAAAAGCGTTCACAATCTTGGTTAATACTGTAAAATTCATGCTGCAAAGCATATCAATTTGATTAAAGGGTCAGTTATGCCTACAAACGCGTTTTTAGGAGTATTTGCAAAATCTCCTATCAAACCAATGGAAGAACACATCAAGAAGGTTCATCAAGCAAGTAAAGCTTTGATACCTTTTTTTAATCACGTATTTAAAGAAGAGTGGGTACAGGCAGAAGAGCTTCGCATCGCTATTCGCAATTTAGAACGTGAAGCTGATGATATGAAAAGAGATATACGTTTACAGTTACCGCGTGGTTTATTCATGCCGGTAGAGCGTACAGATCTTCTCGAATTAGTAACTCAACAAGATAAAATTGCCAATAAAGCGAAAGACATAGCTGGGCGAGTGATTGGTCGTGAAATGACCATTCCAAAAGTTATGCAAACTGACTTTTTAGCTTATTTAACACGTTGTGTAGATGCGACTAAACAAGCATCAAAGGCAATTAACGAGTTAGAAGAATTGCTAGAAACGGGTTTTAAAGGTCGAGAAGTCACCTTAGTAGAAAAAATGTTAGTTGAATTGGATGCGATAGAACAAGACACGGATGAAATGCAAATAAAAGTACGCCGCCAGCTACGTGATGTAGAAGGTGAGTTAAACCCAATTGATGTAATGTTTTTATATAAAATTATTGAATGGGTTGGCGAGCTTGCAGATATTGCAGAGCGCGTAGGATCACGTCTTGAGCTGATGTTAGCTCGTTAATTTAAAATCAGTTCAAACACGAAAGATTAAGGTTTTACAATGGATATCATTGCATCTTACGGCACGGTATTAATTTTAATTGCCGCAGCAGTCGGCTTTTTTATGGCTTATGGTATTGGCGCGAATGACGTAGCTAACGCCATGGGTACATCTGTAGGTTCAAAAGCACTTACAATCAAACAAGCAATTTTTATTGCGATGATTTTTGAATTTGCAGGCGCTTACTTAGCAGGTGGTGAGGTTACATCAACAATTCGTAAAGGAATTATTGATGCCGCACCATTTGCAGATATTCCGGAGCTTATGGTTCTGGGTATGATTTCGTCTTTATTTGCAGCGGGTGCTTGGTTATTAATGGCCTCGTTCTTAGGTTGGCCAGTATCAACAACTCACTCAATCATTGGTGCAATCATTGGTTTTGCGTTAGTTGCTGTCGGCACTGAGGCGATTCAATGGGATAAAGTAGGTGGTATTGTTGGTAGTTGGATTATAACGCCCGCCATATCAGGCTTTATTGCATACTTAATATTTATGAGTGCACAAAAACTTATTTTTAATACAGATGCACCTCTAAAAAATGCTAAACGCTATGTACCACTTTATATGGGTTTAGCAGGTTTTATAATGGCCTTGGTTACAATTAAAAAAGGCTTAAAGCATGTTGGTGTTGATTTAGGTGCAGCCGAAGGGTATGCCCTTGCAATCGCAGTTGCAGTAGTTGTTGCTATTATTGGTAAAATTGCTATTTCTCGTTTAAATATCGATCCAAAAGCAGATAAACAAATGCAGTTCAACAATGTTGAAAAAGTGTTTGCTGTTCTTATGGTATTAACAGCATGTTGTATGGCCTTTGCACATGGTTCTAACGACGTTGCTAATGCAATTGGTCCATTAGCTGCTGTTGTAAATATTGTTGAAAACAATGGTGAAATTGCTAAGAAAGCCGCTATTGCTTGGTGGATTCTACCTTTAGGTGGTTTTGGTATTGTTGCGGGTCTTGCTATTTTGGGCAAAAAAGTAATTAAAACGATTGGCGAAGGCATTACACATTTAACGCCTAGTCGTGGTTTTGCTGCTGAATTAGCCGCTGCTTCTACCGTTGTTATTGCATCAGGTACTGGTATGCCAATCTCTACTACTCAAACCTTAGTAGGTGCGGTATTAGGTGTAGGTATGGCACGTGGAATTGGTGCACTTAACATGGGTGTTATCAGAAACATCGTAGTTTCTTGGGTAATTACATTGCCAGTTGGCGCTGCCCTTGCTATTGTTATTTTCTACGTACTAAGAACCGCATTTGGGGTTTAACAAAAAAGTACTCAAAGACTTTTAGCTTGAAAAGATCTCAATGCCCTAGGTGTTGGGGTCTTTTTATTTGTGGAAAGAAAAAATGACCAATCTTCCAAGTATCAAACAGCTACAGTATTTATTAGCTGTTCATCAACATCAGCACTTTGGCAGAGCTGCCAGTGCCTGTTTTATTGGGCAATCTACTTTAAGCAGTGCTATTCAAAATCTTGAAGAAACTTTGGGTTGCCAGCTTATTGAACGCGAAAATCGCAGCCTCATGTTTACCAGTATTGGTGAAGAAGTTGTTGAGCGCTCTCGTAAAATAATTAACGATACAATTAGTTTAAAAGAGCTCACTAAAAGCTTTTTAACACCACTGAGTGGTAAATTAACGGTGGGTGTTATACCTACAATTGCTAGCTTTATAGCGGCTCCTCTGTATCACTTTTGTAAAGAAACCTTTTGTGATTTAGAGCTGGTATTAATAGAAGATACGAGTGATAAGCTACTGGATAAACTTGAGCATGGGCATATTGATTTAGCGCTACTTGCACTGCCATACGAAACCGATAAATTTCATACACAAGTATTGGCAAAAGATCAGTTTAGTTTAGTGCACCATAAGGATTACAGCGCTGCAAAGGGCGTAGTCGACTTTAATCTATTACCAGAGGCTAGCGTATTCTTACTCGAGCGTGAGCACTGTATGACAGGCCATGCGCTTAGTGCATGTCATTTAAATCGTGCTAGCTGTATTAACCCATTTGAAGCAGCAAGCTTGCATACATTATTGAGTATGGTTGAGCATCAGCTCGGGGTGACTTTTTTACCACAAATGGCGATTAACGCCGGAATTTTAGATAATAAAAATATGGTGGCTACACCATCACAAAGTGATGCATATAGAGATATTGGCATATTGTGGCGCAAAACTACGGGGCGGATCCGCGACTTTAAGTTATTTAGTCAACAGCTTGAGGTATTTTTAAAGCGCCAATGTAGTTTAGATTTTTCTAAATTAGAATAGGAAATGAATGAAAGCAGCCTATAAAGGCTGCTTTTGATTTTGAAGATGGCTTTCAAAAGGCTCAAGTTCGGGTAAAAATAGTAAATAAATCCATACCACTAAGTTAAAGTAAGGCACGCAGCCTAATACAGTAAAAACCTTAACTGGGTAGCCTTTAATATTTGCGTAACGATAACACTGATACGCGATTGCAAAATGTATAATCAGTAATAACATAACTAGCTGTGTCATACCTTTCTCCTTAAAAGCCCAAATAGCTTTGAAACCCACTATAAATATCAGTACTACGTCGCCAAAAGGTAATGTCATGTTTTTAAAGTGAAATGCATTAAAAGGTACGACATTTTTCATTTGATACTGAAAGTATAGGCAAGAAAGGTAATATTGGTAGTAACAAATTGTTTAATTTTGTTTATTTTGGGCTAGCTTGTTGTTGGTAAAACGTTTTATTTTTTGAAATTTTTTCAAGTTCATCTTTTACTTTTTCAACAGGTATTGGGCGTGCAATAAAGTAGCCTTGTCCATAATCAACACCTATCTCTTTTAGTGCAAAAAATATCTCTTCGTTTTCAACGTATTCCGCTACAGAGCGCTTATCGAGAGACCGACTAATATCATTTATTGCTTTTACTAACGCTAAGTCTATAGGGTCATTAAGCATGTCGCTTACAAATGAGCCATCAATTTTTACATGCTGTGCCGGAAGCTGCTTTAAATAGTTAAATGTACTAAAGCCAGTTCCAAAATCATCAATAGAAAAATGACAGCCTAAGCTATTAAGCTTCTCGATCATTTTACGAGTCGCTTTTAAATTGTTAATACTTGCTGATTCAGTTATTTCAAAAATTATCCGCGAAGGGGGCACGTTATACTTTTCAAGATTTGATTCAATTAATGGCAGTAAGCGTTCATCTAAAAATGATTGTGCTGACAAATTGATAGCAACTTGATTTAACTCTGGGTGCTTAGACACACAAGCAACGGCATTACGTATAACGCATTGATCCATCAAAAATGTGTCGTTAAGCATCTCTAAAGAGGGAATAAATTGATTTGGGTATACAAGTTCACCTTTGAGCTTTAAGCGTAAGAGCGCTTCAAAATAAGCAACTTTACACTCTTTAAAATCCCAAATAGGTTGGTAATGCAGTTCAATATTATCTTGCTGCAGTGCTTGGCGAATTTCGTGACCCCATTCAAGTCCTGTTTGAAGCGTATTGTTTTGAGCATCCTCTTTTGAATAGCAATGTACTAAGTTACGCCCTAAATTTTTGGCAATATACAAAGCAATATCAGCTTGTTTTAAACACTCATTAGGATCATTATTTTGTGTCGTAATTTGAGTTAAACCGATAGAGCAGCTAATTGTATATATCTGATCTTCTGATTTAAAAGCATGTTTTTCTATCGCGCTGCACACACCTTCAGCAATAAGATGTGCATCCAGTAAGTTCATATCAGTAAGAATTACAGCAAACTCATCGCCGCCTATTCTGCATACTAAATGGTCGTCACCAATATTTGCTTTAAATAATTTTGCTACTTCTTTTAATACTATATCGCCCTGATGGTGACCTTTGCTGTCGTTTATTATTTTAAAGTGATCGAGGTCAATATAAATAACAGCATGCTCTATGCCATCATACGTGTATTTATCTTGGCATATTTTATTAAGCTGTTGGTCGAAGTAATAACGGTTGTGTAAACCAGTTAATGGGTCATGGTGTGCTAAATGACGTAGTTGGATTTCTGCTTGTTTACGTTCGTGTATGTTGTCGATAGTGGCGGTTATGGTCGCGTTATTACGACTATTTTTGATTAGCTGTAATCTGCATTCGACCCAAATTAAATTGCCATTTTTATGGGTGAGCTTTACTTCTATTTGTTGCTGCTGCTCGCCACCATGTAAAATGTCGTTAATAGTGTAATTTAGTCTTCCTTTATCTTCGTTATTACAATAAGCGCTTAATGGGTTTTGTAGTGATGATTTAACACCAAAACCGCTTAATGTTTCCCAGGCAGGGTTAATAAAACGAATATGACCTTGTTGATCAAGCTCTAAAACAACCGTATTCAAATGCAATAAAATACGCTGATGAGCCGAAAATAACTCCTTATAACGCACTTCACTCACGCTTAGTTGCTCTACTTTGTAAGCAAACTCAGCATAACTCACCATAAAATCTTCACGTCGTGCGGCGTGGTCACACACTTTATTTAAAAATGAAGGGTCGTATGGGGCTCTAATAAAGTCGGTAACACCAGAGAGCAAAAGCTGCTCAGCGTAATCAGCATCATCACTTTCTATAATAGTAACAATAGCTTGTTTAGAATTGTGCTGTAGGATTTCTTCAACGAGTACACTCGAGCTCTCTGCACTTGATGTCGTGGCATCGAGTAGCACAATTGAAAACAGCTGTTGGTTGTAAGCGTTTAGTGCTGCTTTGGCTGAGGTAACGTGAGTAATAGCAAAGTTTAACTTTAACTGTTCACTAATTTTGTCGGCCGTATTTTGGAGTGGCTCTAATAGCAATAAATTTAGTCGGCTACTTTTCTCTAGGTGAGTAGATAGAACATTCGCAAGCACTTGAGGAAGCATGTCTTTATGTTCAAATGGTAGTACAGCATCTATCCCGTAGCTTCGGGCTGTTGTTTCGGCAATACGCTCACAGTAAATTGGCGGGATAAGTAAAATTGGGGTGTTTTTTGGTGTTTTTAATAATCCTGAGCGGATCATCCTCGAAAAGCGCCAGCCGTCAATTTTACCAACATTAATGCCCGTTACTATAATATCAACAGGGTGTTGTTTTAAAAGCTTTAAAGCTTGTTGGCTATCTTGCGCATCAATAAAGGTAAATACATTTAAGCTATCTAAAGTGGCCTTAATCGCGCGGCGTTCAGCACTACTTGCGTTTAATATTAGCAATTTAAGCTGGTTTGGCACGTGTTGATTACCTCTAATGTAACTTATAATAATTCAGCCGAACAAGAATAGTGACATTTAACCATAAGAACAAGAAAATTAAATGACAAACACGTAAACAAGACATTATAAGTTTGGCTGATTTCTTGAGCTTAATATCCGATACATATACACTTGGCGCGATTTTAAATGATGTGGATTACTAATTATGCGCGTGGCTGACTTTAGCTTTGACTTACCTGATGAATTAATAGCTCGTTTTCCTAAAGCGGAAAGAACTAGCAGCCGTTTACTTACTTTAGATGGCCCAAGCGGAACTCTAGAACATAAAGTGTTTAGCGACATACTTGATTTAGTAAACGAAGGCGATTTGTTAGTCTTTAACAATACACGCGTTATTCCAGCACGTATGTTTGGTCAAAAAGCCTCTGGCGGCAAAGTTGAAGTGCTTGTAGAGCGAGTGCTAGATGAACATCGAGTACTTGCACATGTACGCGCGAGCAAGTCGCTTAAGGTTGGTAACGAAGTTATTCTTGAAGGCAAAGCTAAAGCAATAATGGTTGCACGCCACGATACATTATTTGAGCTTGAGTTTGATCATAGCCAAAATGTGCTAGATATACTTAATGATATTGGCCATATGCCACTGCCTCCTTATATTGACCGACCTGATACCGATGCTGATCGTGAGCGTTACCAAACTGTTTATGGAGAAAAGCCAGGTGCAGTTGCTGCGCCAACAGCGGGCTTACATTTTGACGATAAGTTAATGACGGCACTGAAGGATAAAGGTGTAAACATGGCCTTTGTTACTTTGCACGTGGGTGCAGGTACTTTTCAGCCAGTACGAGTAGATAGTGTTGATGAGCATATAATGCATTCCGAGTACATAGAAGTGCCCGATGATGTAGTTGCTGCCGTTGCACAAACCAAAGCAAGTGGCGGGCGCGTAATTGCGGTTGGCACAACTTCAGTACGCTCACTAGAGTCGGCAGCTAAAGTTCACGGCGGCAAGTTAGATACGTATTTTGGTGATACCGATATATTTATTTTTCCGGGTTACCAATTTAATGTTGTTGATGCCATGGTCACTAATTTTCACTTGCCTGAGTCAACACTCATAATGTTAGTAAGTGCTTTTAGCGGACAAGACAATATTATGGGCGCATACAATACCGCAATTGAACAACAGTACCGCTTTTTTAGTTACGGTGATGCGATGTTTTTAACACGCAAGTAACAGCTTGTTATTTAATGCTCAGTAAAAAACATTAAAAACCCCAGCTTCGTTGCTGGGGTTTTTGTTTAGCGTAATAAGCAAGATTGAATTTATCGCAGCTAATAGTATTAATGAGGCAAAAAGGGTAGAATCGAGCGGTTAAATTATAGCTTGTTGGACTGTTTTTCCGACATTGAGGATGATATGAAATTTGAATTAGATTGTACTGACGGAAAAGCGCGCCGCGGCCGCTTAATTTTTGACCGTGGTGTAATAGAAACACCTGCATTTATGCCTGTTGGTACTTACGGTACTGTAAAAGGTATGACGCCAGATGAAGTAAAAGCCACTGGTGCGCAAATATGTTTAGGTAATACCTTTCATTTAATGCTTCGCCCAGGTACTGAAATCATTAAGCAACATGGTGATTTACACGACTTTATGAATTGGGATTTCCCAATTTTAACTGACTCAGGCGGTTTTCAAGTATTTAGCTTAGGCGCAATGCGTAAAATCACTGAAGAAGGCGTGTTATTTCAATCTCCAGTAAATGGTGATGAAATTATGATGTCGCCTGAAAAGTCGATGGAAGTACAGCGCGACTTAGGCTCAGACATCGTTATGATTTTTGACGAGTGTACGCCATACCCAGCAACTGAAAAAGAAGCTAAAGATTCTATGGAGTTATCTCTTCGTTGGGCTAAGCGCTCAAAAGAAGGGCATGGCGACAATCCATCAGCTTTGTTTGGTATTATTCAAGGTGGTATGTACCCAGAATTACGTGCACAATCGCAAGCAGGCTTAGAAGAAATTGGCTTTGATGGCTATGCATTAGGTGGTCTATCAGTAGGCGAGCCTAAAAACGAAATGATGAATATTCTTGATCATTGTGCGTTTAAAATGCCAGAAGACAAACCACGCTACCTTATGGGTGTAGGCAAGCCAGAGGACTTAGTGGAGTCTGTTCGCCGTGGTATTGATATGTTTGACTGTGTTATGCCAACACGTAATGCGCGTAACGGCCATTTATTTATTACCACGGGTGTAGTTAAAATTCGTAACGCAGTGCATAAAACAGACACAGGGCCACTTGACCCTGAGTGTGATTGCCATACGTGTAAAAACTATTCACGAGCTTATTTGCATCACCTTGATAAATGTAACGAAATATTAGGTGCGCGACTAAACACAATTCATAACTTACGTTACTATCAACGTGTTATGGAAGGTTTACGTAATGCGATTAGCGAAGGTAAATTAGAAGAATTTGTACAAGATTTTTATGCTCGCCGAGGCCAAGACGTGCCAGAGCTAGTAGATATAAAAAATTAAACTTTAAAATTAAAGAGGAAGTATCATGAGTTTATTTATTTCAAATGCACACGCAGCAGCTGGTCAACCTGCGGCAGGCGGTGGTTGGGAAATGCTAATTATGTTAGCTATTTTCGGTTTGGTTTTTTACTTTTTAATCTACCGCCCGCAAGCTAAGCGCGTTAAAGAGCACAAAAGCTTAATGAGTATGATGGCTAAAGGCGATGAAGTACTTACCCAAGGTGGTTTAGTGGGTAAAATTGTGAAAATTTCTGAAGAGAAAGATTTCATCGTTATCTCTTTAAACGAGCAAGCAGAAGTAACAGTACAAAAATCTGCAGTATCTGCAGTATTGCCAAAAGGCACAATGAAGTCGCTATAAAAATAATAAGGACGACCCCGTGTTAAACAAGTTTCCAGTTTGGAAGTATTTACTTGTTTTAGCTGTGGTAGCCATTGGCCTTTTATATGCCTCTCCAAACTTGTATGGTCGCGATCCGGCTATACAAGTTTCAGGTGCTAAAGGCGCTGATGTCGATCTCAGTGTTGTAGACAAAGTAAACGCAATCCTTGAAAAAAATAATGTAACCGCTAAATCGACAATACTTGAAGATGGACAAATTTTAGTTCGTTTAAAAAATGTTGAAGAACAGCTTAAAGCGCATGACTTACTGCGCGATTCTCTGAGCGATGATTACATTTCTGCCATTAATATGGCACCTGCTCAACCAGCTTGGTTAAAAGCGGTTGGTGGTAACCCTATGAAGCTAGGGCTTGATTTAAGTGGTGGCGTACATTTCACCATGGAAATCGACATGGCAACAGCGGTTGATAACCAGCTTGAGCAAATGGAACAAGATTTTCGTAGCGACCTGCGCGAAGAAAAACTACGTTACCGTAGTGTTCGCCGCGTAGCAGGCTCCGATCGTATGCGTGTAGAAATGCGTACCGAAGCAGATAAAGACGCAGCAGAGAGCTTCTTAGAAACTCGCTACCCGCTAAATGTCTACATTGATGACAGCAGTAACGATAAAGCATTCTTTGCGACAATGAGTGAGCAAAAACTCAAAGAGATTCGTGACTACGCTATCAAGCAAAATGAAACGATTATTCGTAACCGTATCAACCAAATTGGTGTTGCAGAGCCTAACGTACAACGCCAAGGCGCTGAGCGTATTATTGTTCAACTACCAGGTATTCAAGACACAGCACGGGCTAAAGAAATTTTAGGCGCAACAGCAACACTTGAATTTCGTGAAGTAGACGAAAACGCTGATATTAGCGCTGCTGCCCAAGGTCGTATCCCAGCGGGTACTGAAATGATCATGAGCCGCGACGGTTACCCTGTTGTACTTAAAAAGCGTATTATTCTAGAAGGCAGTCATATTACTGGCGCGCAATCTGGCGCTGATGAATACCAACGCCCACAAGTTAGTATTACGCTCGATAGCAAAGGTGGGGCAAAAATGAATGCCTTTACCAAACGTGCTATTGGTAAGCGTATGGCAACGGTATTTATTGAATATAAGCCATCAGGTAAAAAAGATGCAGACGGTAAAGCGCTTCCGCCTATTAAGGTAGAAGAAGTTATTAACGTAGCAACAATTCAAGCTCGTCTTGATCGCTCGTTCCGTATTACAGGCATTGATAACCCAGCAGAAGCACATAACTTAAGTTTGCTACTTCGTGCTGGTGCGCTTGTAGCGCCAATTCAAATTGTTGAAGAGCGCACAGTAGGTCCAAGCTTAGGACAAGAAAATATTGAAGCGGGTATGACTGCGGTTGCACTTGGCTTTGCGTTTGTACTTGTGTTTATGCTTGTGTACTACAAAGGTTTTGGTATGGTTGCAAACCTTGCGCTTGCGGCTAACTTAGTACTAATTGTAGGTGTTATGTCTTTAATTCCGGGCGCTACACTTACGCTACCTGGTATTGCCGGTATTGTATTAACGGTAGGTATGGCAGTTGATGCTAACGTACTTATTTTTGAACGTATTCGTGAAGAGCTGGCCGATGGCCGTAGCCCTCAACAAGCGATTCATTTTGGTTACGATAGCGCATTTAGCACTATATTCGATGCCAACATCACCACGCTAATTGCTGCCATTATACTGTTTGCAGTAGGTACCGGCCCAATAGCTGGCTTTGCAGTAACACTTGCGATTGGTATTTTAACTTCAATGTTTACAGCCATCGTTGGTACCCGTGCGGTAATCAACTTGTTTGTTGGTGGTAAACGTATTGATAAACTTTCGATTTAAGGAGCTGACATGCAAATTTTAAGTTTGGGTAGTAGAACCCTTCGTTTCATGTCTCTTCGTAAAGTGGCTATGGGTTTTTCGACGTTATTAATTTTAGCGTCGTTTGCATCAATTTTTGTTAAGGGCCTAAACTTTGGTTTAGATTTTACCGGCGGTACAGCGGTAGAAGTGGGTTTTTCACAACCGGCTGACCTTAAAAAAGTACGTGATGCACTAGCTGATAATGGTTTTGCTGATGCATCAGTGCAGCTATTTGGTTCAAGCCAAGAGATTTTAGTTCGCTTAGCACCACGCGGTAGCGATGTAAAAGCTGAAGTGATTGGTAACCAAGTAATCGACGCACTTAAAAAAGCAGACGACAGCGTAGTAATGCGCCGTATTGAGTTTGTAGGCCCAAGTGTAGGTGAAGACTTAAAAGAGCAGGGTGGCCTTGCCATGCTAACTGCGCTTATTTGTATCTTAATCTACGTTGCATTTCGTTTTGAATGGCGCTTTGCTGTGGGTGCGGTAGGTGCACTACTACACGATGTTATTATTACTGTGGGTTTATTTTCGGTATTAGGTTTAGAGTTTGATTTAACTATATTAGCGGCAATTCTTGCGGTAATAGGTTATTCACTTAACGATACGATTGTTGTATCTGACCGTATACGTGAAAACTTCCGCAAAGTGCGCATTGACGATACTGTAGAAATTATTGATATTTCACTTACACAAACACTTAACCGTACACTTGTAACTTCAATCACGACTATTTTAGTATTGATTGCTTTGTTTGCATGGGGCGGACAAACCATTCATGGCTTTGCAACTGCATTGCTGTTTGGTGTGTTTATTGGTACTTATTCTTCGATTTATGTTGCGAGCTCTGTTGCTATAGCAATGGGTGTAAGCAAAGAAGACTTAATACCAGAAGTAATTGAAAAAGAAGGTGCAGACCAAGACGCTATGCCGTAACTGGTTTTGTGCTTAATGAAAACCGCTCTTATGAGCGGTTTTTTTATGAGCGCATTTTTTTTGCGCAATAAAAATGTCATACACACTTGGTACTTTATTGCTCCAATCAAAATAGTTATTAGGCAAATACGTGACGATTCAGCGCAAAGTATTAGAGTACATTTTAAAAAGCGGTGAAATAACTACGCTGTTTCAGCCTATTTTTGATATTAGTAATCAAGTGGTTTTGGGTTACGAAGCACTTAGTCGAGGACCTAAAAATAGCCCGTTAGAAATGCCTAATACGTTATTTAAAGTTGCCCATGAGGAAGGTTTAATTTCGGAGCTTGAATTACTATGTCGCTCAAAAGCGATTGAAAACTTTGTAAGGCTTAACCTACAAGGTAAATTATTTTTAAATGTAAGCCCTAAAACACTATTAGACCCTTGCCACCCTAAAGGGGAAACACTGCACTTAATAGAGCAATTTGGCTTAGCTGCTAACCGTGTAGTTATAGAGGTTACTGAGCAAGAAAAAGTAGATGATGGCTTCTTGTTATTAAAAACGATTGCCCATTACCGAGAGCTCGGTTTTACTATAGCAATAGATGATTTAGGCGCTGGGTATTCAGGGTTAAAGCAATGGTCTGAACTATGCCCCGACTTTGTAAAGATTGACCGCTATTTTATTGATCATTGTGATGAAAGCGAAGTTAAAAAAGAGTTTTTGAAATCTATTACCGTTTTGGCTAGAGCTACTAATACTCAGGTTATTGCCGAGGGCATAGAGCGCGCAGAAGAGCTTACATTGGTAGAGAATTTAGGTATTAGTAATGTACAAGGGTTTTTACTCGAAAAGCCAAGCATAAAGCCAAGTGAGGACTTCAGCTCAGAACAGCTGCAGGCACTTTCATTTGTGCAATCAAACGCATTATTAGATCAATCAATGGCCATAGGTCGCCTATCGATTACGCAACCTGCAATAAATAGTGATACTCGTTGTAAAGATGCACATAAGCTCTTTGAGCAAGATAAATTACTTATAAGTATTGCAGTGTTAAGTACTGAAAACCAGCCAATAGGGCTACTTCACAGAGATCAATTAACAGAAGTTTTTGCAGCGCCCTATGGACATGCCCTTTACGATAAACGCCCAGTTACTGCACTTATGGACAAGCAGCCATTAGTCGTTGATGAAAACCAATTACTCGATACCGTAAGTAAGCAAATAACTGAGCAAGACTTTGATATACGCCGCCATATAGTGATAACTAGAGAAAAAGCTTATTTAGGATTAGCGCCGCTTCGCGATATTTTAAAACACATAACCGAAGAAAAAATACGTCATGCACAACATGCTAATCCGCTTACCATGCTCCCTGGTAATGTAGCAATTAATGAGGCTATAGAGCAGCGATTAAGAGGTAGTAATTCGTTTTCACTCGCGTATATAGACCTTAATCATTTTAAGCAATTTAATGACTTATATGGCTACGCTAGCGGCGACAGTGTAATTAAACTATTAGCTGATGTAACAGTGCAAGCGTGTAAAAATAGTGCTAACTTTGTAGGGCATATAGGTGGCGATGACTTTATGGTGGTGTTTGATCAGCACGACGCTGTTGATATATGTAATACCATTATTGAGCAATTTGAACACCAGTCTCGTATATTTTTTACACCTGAGCACATAAAGAGCAAAGGGTATTGGGCCACAAATCGTGAAGGAGAAAAGCAATTTGTGCCTTTACTAACGTTATCGATTGGCTTAGTTGTGCCTGATTTACAGCAATGTAAAAACAGCCATCAGGTTGCAGCACTTGCAACTGATGCTAAAAAAGAGGCCAAACGTTATCGCCATAGTTATTTGTTTATTTGCAAACGTAAAGGGCCAGCACCCGCTGTGGTGCGCTTAGCAAGCAATAAGCAGGTGATTTAAATAAAGTAGGTAATTATTATGTTGCCAATAAAAATTTCTATTAGTGTATTAACTCTGTTTGTAAGTTTTGCACTTGTGGCGCAAGAGCAAATAATTAATGTAGCTCAAAAGCAAGATGTTCAAAATGCTCGTGAAGAGTACCTTAATGAGCTGTTGGTACGTGCACTTGAGAGTGTTAACTATCCCAGTGTTATCCGAATGACCCCTATATCAGATCTGCAAAAGCGTAAGTTAATAAACCTAGATGATAACGAATTAGATATGTATTGGAGTATGAGTAGTCCAGAGCGAGAGACGCTCGCTTTGGCAATAAAAATTCCACTATTTAAAGGCTATATAGGTAAGCGAGCTTTATTAACTAATAAACAAAATGTAGCACGTTTTAAAAACGTAAAAACTCTTGAGCAGCTAGGAGAGTTTTCAGCAGTGCAAGGTCACAACTGGCCAGATACAAGAATCATGTCGTACAACGGGCTACATGTAAGGCCACTTACTAACTACCAAGCTATGTTTACTCTAACAAGCCGTGGGCGAATAGATTACTTTCCTCGCTCGTTTATTGAGGTTAATTCCGAACTTATCGAAAACAAGCAAAGTAACCTTGTTGTGGTGCCAAACTTGTACATAAGCTACCCAACGGGTATTTATTATTTTGTGACTAAAAGTAAACCTGAATTGGCAAAGGCTATTGAAGAGGGGTTAATTGTGATGCAGAAAAACGGCGAGTTTGATGCATTATTTGATGAATACTTCGCAAAGGATTTAAATACTTTACCGTATACAAAAGGCAAAACGGTTGAGATTAAACTCGATAACCCTTATTTTTAGGCACAAAAAAAGGAGCCTGAGCTCCTTTTTAGCATGCTATTAATAGCATTAAATTAGCGAAGTAACGACTCAGTTAATACTGGACGAATTTCACGAATAATTGCTTGGGTCAGTTTTGGTGAACCACAGATGATATTGCCGCTGTGGTTATAGTTATTACCACCAGCGAAATCTACAACCATACCGCCGGCTTCTTTAACCATTAGTTCGCCCGCAGCAGAGTTCCAAGGTTTTAAACCAATTTCAAAAAAACCATCAACACGGCCAGCTGCAACGTATGCCATATCTAAAGCAGAACAACCTGCGCGGCGAATGTCTGCAGTGTGTACAAACAATGCTTTAAACGCTTCAGTGTATGCGTCCATATGGTTTTTGTTTTTGAAAGGGAAGCCAGTAGCAAGTACAGTGCCTGCAAGGACCGTCGTTTTGCTAACACGTAGACGTTTGCTGTTTAACTGAGTGCCTTGACCGCGAGACGCAGTGAAAAGCTCGCCACGAATTGGATCATAAATAACAGCTTGGTCTAAACGACCTTTAACTTTAAGTGCGATAGAAACCGCGTAATGAGGGATACCTTTGATGAAGTTAGTTGTTCCATCGATAGGATCTACAATCCATTGGTAATCATCATCCTTGCCTTTATGCTCACCTAATTCCTCACCAACAATAGAGTGAGTAGGGTAAGACTGTAAAATAGTGTCACGAATTACGGCTTCGGCTTCTTTATCAATGTTAGTTACTAAGTCGTTAGCGCCTTTTTGTTGCACTTCAACTTTTGATAAATCTTCACTTGCGCGAAGTAAAATTTTGCCTGCGTTGCGCGCAGCGCGAACCGCAATGTTTAACATTGGATGCATGGTATTACCTTTGGGTTGTAAAAGAACGTTTATATATTTCAGCCGGCGTATTTTAGCGACTTTTGACATAAAGTAAACAATAAACCCCAAATACTTATGTTTGTTTTTTATACAAGATTGAAATTTGTATATATTTTTAAAAAATAATAATGAGCAATTAATAAGTCATTATGTTCCTTTATGTGTTTATTAAATCGAATTAATTTTAAATAACGCTTTACCTAAAGTTAGCTTGAGGTTTTATCGTGCTCCTAACTTAATTGATAGGACAACATAATGTATTTAGAGCACGTAAACTTAGTCGCGAGTGATATAGATAGTATGCTTAAATTTTACCGAGCTGTATTTCCACATTGGTCGATTAGAAGTGAGGGCAGAGGCGATTGGCATGGAAAACCAAGACGCTGGGTACACTTTGGGGATGACACGCATTATATTGCGATAAGCGATCATGGTGAGGCTGAAAACAGAAACTTATCGGGCCATCAAGTTGGTTTTGCACACTTTGCTTATGTAACTAGTAACTTAAATGAAGTAGTAGCACGCTTAAATAAAACGGGTTTTGGGATAAGTAAGCAAGGTAGTGAGAACCCTTTTAGAAAGAATGTTTATTTTATTGACCCCGCAGGGTTTGAAGTAGAATTTGTAGAATATTTAAGTGATATCCCAAGTGAGCGAAATAACGATTTATAATAGGTTAAGCACCGCAAAGTGCGGTGCTTAACGAGGCTTTATGAACGATTATTTCCAGCGCCAAGTTGTGTTTTTAGCTCATTAGCAAAGCTCATAAATTTTTCTTTAATTGTGCGCTTTATTTTTACTTCGACTGAGCCCATTACTGCCTTTCCTTCAATGTGAATAGTAGGACCTTGGCGTTTGTTAAGCGACACAGATTTATTTTCAAGGCTACTTAAAATACAAAACATTTTAGACACTACATTTACATGCTCTGGTACGTAAATCTCATCACTACCAAAAATACAGTTAACGTGAATAGTTACATTTTGATGCGCAAAAATGGCATCGGTAAAATCTAGCACCACCGATCCCATAAAGTTACTCAAATATATATTCTTTGGCACGACCCACTGACCGCTTCGCTCGTTAGAGCCTAAAATGCTGCGTAATGTAAAATCATCATCACTGTTTTGTTGTGCACTATAATGTGGTGTAAATTGCGATTGTTTTTCTGCTTTATATTGCTGATCAGTATTAAGTGTTAAGTCTTCTACTAAGGCTAAAAGAGCTTCGTTATTAGGTGCATCCATCGCGTTATCTAAGCGTCTCTCAAATGCATCAACAGAAATCATCCCATGACTGTAATTATAAATTAATTGATCAATTACTTGTTCGCGTACTTGCTCTATTGGGCGGTCTTCGACTTTTACAGACATGGGGCATTCCTTATTATATTTGCTATTAATACTGCTTCTGATATTTATATGCAAAGCACGCACCAAATATAATGATCTTAATTATCAAAGGTTTAATTTTCAATGATGTTTTATGTTTTGTTATATTAACGATAGATTAACCAAAAATGCAATTATCTAGTTATTTTCACTATTTGAGAAAGTTTTACCGAGTAGCCTGTAAATAGTTACACAGCTATAGATAGTGCCTTATCCCAGAATTACATCAAGCCATTGAAATATATATAGAAATAAAGTTGGCCTAAAGCTCGCATTAGTTAAAGTGTCTTTAATCAAAAGGAGAAAGATTATGAAAACATTTAACAAATCTATTATCGCAGCTCTAGTTCTTGGTACTACGGCTATGGGTGCCCAAGCAAACAGCTGGGAAAACGAAAGTAAAGATGCTTGGATTGATGGTAAGGCAGAAACAGTTCTACTTATGAACACTAATCTAAACAACTTTGACATTAACACTGATGTAAAAAATGGCAAGGTAGTACTTACAGGTAAAGTTAATAGCGAGCTTGATAAAGAGCTAGCAGAAGAACTTGTACTTAGCCTAGATGGCGTATCTGATGTTGAAAACAGCCTTACCGTTGTTAAAAGCATGGACACAAAAGATAGAAACAAAGACATGATGGACGATGATGATAACGACCTAACTGACGCTAAAATCACCACTGTAATCACAACTCGCTTCCTGTTTGATTCAGAAGTTGGTGGTACAGACATCGATGTTGATACCGACAACGGTATAGTAACTCTGAATGGCTCAGTAGAGTCTGAAGCTGAAAAACAACTAGCAGTTAAAATTGCTAAAAATGCTGAAGATGTTCGTGACGTAGTTGATAAACTATCTATTACTGCTGAATAACACAGTATAGTTAAGGCCCACTAACACTGGGCTTTACGCCTTTTTAATGCTTAATTTAAATGGAGTTTAATCATGGATATTATTCGTATAATACTTTCAGTTTTATTGCCGCCATTAGGTGTATTTTTGCAAGTTGGCTTAGGTATGCATTTTTGGCTAAATATTTTATTAACACTGTTGGGTTATTTCCCAGGGTTAATACATGCGATCTACATTATTGCGAAAAAATAATGACAGATTATATATTGTGTAAGCCGACTACTGAGGTTTAGCTAAATAAAAACTTCAGTACTGATCGGCTCACAATATTAGTTTTTAAAGTAAATATTTTTTATCAAGATCTAATTTTTAATTTACTCAAACTAAGTGATTTATTTCTTGTAACTCACTCCCTCAGCCACACCTATCGTTTACTTCAATTAAGCTTTCTAACTAACAGTAGTGTTCTGATTCTGCATTGATGCCATTTAGGACATCTTCAACATTAGTTTGTTTATATATCTACAATACGCGATTAATTACTCTATTATTAAGTGGCAATATTACCATCACTTCTAGTGTTATCATTAAACCAAGTTTTTACGCATATTGAGGTAGCTAATTGAATATTCGACTTATACTGTCAGGCGTTGTGTCATTCGTTTTTTATTTTAGTTGGGCCTACTGGGCAAACAGTACGGCAGATATTGCTAAAACGGTCACGCTTCAAGCTGCATTAGTGCAAGGTTTGTATAGTGGATTTGTAACACTGTTTTTTACCTTTATTTTAGAAAAGGTCGTCAACAAGTATAAGTCTAGTTATGTAACGCTTGCGTTTGTAACTCCAATTATTTGTATGTTTCATTCTAAAACACCACAAAACGTAGCAATACGACAAAGCTTCAATAATGCAATTAACTCTAGCGCCTCGTATTTAGGTAACAAAAAAATAGCAGGTGTACTTTTTGCGCCTATTATTCCGATTACTGTTCAATCGAGCTTAGTGATTATAGTGAATGTAATTAATGAGACACCTAATTTGGCACTTACAGTAGCTCCAAGCATATTTTTTACAGCCTTGTATGCCTACACATATATGTTAGCTTTACTTAAAAAATAGAGCGTTAAATATAAAAGACTACATGTTGAAGGAAGGTTTTTATAATTTAGTGCAGAGAATATAGTGGAAAATATCTTACGTTTTATGTTTATACCCGCCTAAAAGATTACTATTTAAGCAGTTAGCTTACTGATTATTAAAATAAAGGTTTTTGGTAGTGACAAGCACCTAAAAAGTTTTTATACTGCAGTCCGCTTTAGTCGCTCTGTGACTAAACGCTTCAAAAATTAACTGTCTTGCAGTTATATAAAAGTTGGCCCCTTAGCTCAGTTGGTTAGAGCACACGACTCATAATCGTTAGGTCCCCAGTTCGAGTCTGGGAGGGGCCACCACTTTTACAAACTTTCCAAAAATACCTACTCAAATTATTTAAAGCTACATAAATTTAATATCGTGTAATTTATTACTCTTTTTTTACCCCTAATAATAAATATAATTTAAATAAAGATAATCCATAGATTAAGCTAAGCTCTCTTAAATTTGAAATAGTGCGAATGCACTATTAAGTTCCAGCGTTAGATCGGACGCCATTCATGCTCTGTTTTGTAAATGACAATGAGCTGCATCTGATTTCAGGATACAAAAAAAGCCCCTGTTGGGGCTTTTTACTTATTAGCGATTACTTTTATTGCTCAAAACTACAAGAGTTAACTAATTTTTACGGTATATTTCATGCTCAATATCGTAAATATTTACACTTAGGCTGTCTGATGCTCTGCAATATGTTTTTAAGCACGAAAGTAGCAGTTCGCTTAGCATTTGCTTTTGCTCAATTGAGCGTCCCGCTAATATATGTACCGCAATATGTATAAACCCTGATTTTCCTGCGCCTAGTTGATATTGCTGATAAGCAATAGCGCGCGTTTTTATGGTTTCTAACTCAAATAAATCGCTTTCAAAGGCGGTATTGTGAATTTTTTCTACGAGAACTTGTGGTAATACAGGAAGGTCTTCTGAGTGTTCAATAATAATGTGCGGCATTTAGGCGTTTCCTATTATGAGTTACTGCATGAGCGAGAGTTAATTGTATCAAATACAACAGGGTTCGCTAAACCCTGAGCTATCTAAAATCTTTACTTTAAACTAATTTAGTCGTATTTATTTTTGATGTTAGTATAAAAACATACAGGTGAACCTTCGCTTAGTAACGTAGGTGCTAAGTTACTTATATATTAATTAAGGATAAGTATGAAATTACCACAAAAATTTAAACGTTTAGTTTTACTTGCAGGTGCTGTTGTTACATTAAGTGCTTGCTCTGATGATGTTGCGTCGGTAAGTCTTGGGTTATTTACAACTAAAGATGTTGTAGTTAATTCGCAGCAAGATCCAATCCTCGAAGGCGTTACTTGTCATATTAGTCATATAGAGGCTAATTTGGACTTTTCTGACCCGTCAGATATGTCTATAGCGTGTCGTCAAACAGGGCCTATTACAGCGCAGCAACTACAAAAAATAGACCGCAGTAAATCAGGTGAGGTGATATTTAAATCATCTAAAAGTATATTATTTAAATCACTAAAAGTGCGCCGTATTTACGATGCTGAAAACCGTACCTTATTGTATTTATCGTATTCAACTAAAGAATCCAGTGGTAGCCACCACCATGCACTATCAACAGTGCCGCTATACAATACTCAAGCGTGGGATTGGGCACTTACACAGAAAAACTAAACTGGTACCTAAACTAAAATCTAAAAGAGCACACTATGTTAGCTTTATTTAAATCAAAGCCATTATTAGAGCAGCAAGAACAGCAATGGCTTATTGATACATTTATTTGGGCTGTAGAAAACTTTGATGCTGAATTTTTTACAAAGCACACTCAAATAATACTGCCAACGGCCACTTTTTTCCCCGATTCGGTATCGAGCATTGAAGAGATGGCGAGTAATGTTTTTACCCGCGTTACTAATTACGCGGGTATGAACGCATGGCCTATCCAACTAGTTGCACCGCAGCAGTTACAACCGCAAGTTTTTCCGCACTTTGAATTTAGTGATGAAATACGTGGCAAAGGCAGTCATTTAATTGTGCCGCCAAGCCATAAGGTCAGTATCTCTTTTAATCCTAATCAGATTAATCAGCCACAAGATTTAGTGGCAAGTTATGCGGGTACATTGGCCACCATACTTATTAATCACGTTGGGGTGCTACCGCCAGGTGGTAGAGAGTATTTACCACAAGCTGCAGATGCACTTGCCTGTTTTTTAGGGTTTGGTGTGATGATGAGCAACACGGTGTATCAGTTTAAAGGCGGTTGTGGCTCTTGTTATAATCCATACGCTAACCGTGAAGCTAAGTTAAGTGAAACACATACGGTATTTATGCATGCTCTGATTAGTTACTTTAAAAACGATAAAGTGTCTAAAAAACACTTAAAGCCGCATTTACGTGGTCAGTTTAAAAAAGCGCAAAAAGAAATTAAAGCATTGGTAAATAACTCGGCTAACCCGCTGTTATTAGCTTATTCGCCAAACTAGCAAGGATCTGCGTGGAATACTTAGATGAATTTTTACTGATTGTTATTGCTCATTTTTTTGCAGTAGCAAGCCCAGGGCCTGACTTTGCCGTAGTACTTAAGCAAAGTGTGCAACAAGGAAGGGGCAATGCACTCTGGACAAGTGCCGGTGTTGGCGCTGCTATTTTATTACACGTTGCCTATTGTGTTTTAGGTGTTGCGCTTATTTTAACGCAGTCACCTAGCTTATTTATGGCGCTTAAATATGTGGCTGGTGCCTATTTAGCTTATTTAGGTGTGCAGGCGCTTAGAGCGGCAAAACCACCAACAAATAATCAAGACAATGTAGAAATAAAAACGGTAGTCGAAGAACCTGTTTGGCTTGCTTTTAGGCGAGGCTTTTTCACAAATGCATTAAACCCAAAAGCCACGTTATTTTTTATGTCGTTATTTACACTCGTGATTAGCCCAACAACACCTACTAGTATACAGGTAGGCTACGGCGTATACATGGCATTGGCTACGTGGGCGTGGTTTTCAATGCTTTCAATGATACTTTCTAGAAATAATGTAAGGGGTTTTTTCCAACAACGCGGTTATTGGTTTGACCGTGGAATTGGCGTTATTTTAATTGCCCTTGCAGTACGTGTTGTTATTTAACTTATTTAAAAAGTGTAGGAGATAAAATGCCGTTATATAATTTTTCGTTTGGCTCTAATATGTCATCTAATCGTTTGCTAGCGCGCTTACCGAATGTAAAGCGTGTAGGAACAGCGGTACTTAAAGGTTATGAGCTAACTTTTGATATGCTATTTAAAGATGGCTCAGGCAAGTGCAGTATTTGCGCAAGCGATAAAGAAGACGCGCTGGTTTACGGCGTTATTTATGAGCTTAATGAAGATGAAAAAGTTATTTTAGATAGTATTGAGGGCGTAGGTTACGACTGCGTAGATATAGCCCCAACGCTTTTAACGGGTGAGACTGTAACTGCACATTGTTATATAGCTAATAACCACGACAGCGACGTACTACCATACGATTGGTACATAAAACACGTTCATCGCGGATCACTTGAAGCGGGCGTACCAAAAGAATACAGTGATGCGATATTAAATCGCGCACAAAAAAGCGATACCAATCAAGAGCGCGCAGCAATTGAATTTGCAGTTCATCAAAAAATAATAAAATAGGATTGATATGAAATTAACCAAACTTGCCGCAATTGCACTATTGGCGGGCACTACGTTTAGTAGCTGGGCACAAGTTGATACCAACAAAATTGACGATGTTATTAAAGCCTCAATGGCACGTTTTGACGTACCCGGTATGGCAGTCGCCATTGTTGAAAACGATAAAGTGATATTTGCTAAAGGCTTTGGTGTAACTAATCTCGATACCAACAAAAAAGTAAACAAAGACACTTTATTTGGTATTGCTTCAAACACCAAAGCATTCACTACTGCGGCACTGGCAAAGTTGGTTGATGAAGGTAAATTAAGCTGGGATGACCGCGTCATTGATCATTTACCAGAATTTAGATTATACGACTCATACGTAACACGCGAAATGCGTATTCGTGATTTATTAAGCCACCGCAGTGGGCTAGGGCTTGGGCAGGGCGATTTAATGATTTGGCCAAGTACCGATAAGTCAGTTGATGAAATTTTAGCGGGATTACAGTATTTAAAACCAGCGAGCAGTTTTCGTAGTAAGTATGCTTATAACAACTTGATGTTTGTTACCGCTGGTGAGGTGGTTGCACGTGTGTCGGGTATCAGCTGGAACGATTATATCGAAAAAAACATATTGCAGCCGCTACACATGGACAACTCGCGTGCGGGATTTTCGCGTATTCCAAAAAGTAATAAAAACTGGGCAACCGGTCATATTCCTATGGATGGCACGCTTCATCCATTTTTTGTGAACTACCTAGAAGATTTTAGAGGTGCAGGTGCAATTGCTTCAAGTGTAAGCGACATGAGCCAGTGGCTTCGTACGCAATTAGCAGGCGGTAAAATGCCAAACGGCAAGCAGCTATTTAGCGAAAAGCAACAAGCGCAAATGTGGCACCCACATATTACGTCTATGGCGTCTAAAAGCGCGTTTGAGTCGTATCATCAGCAGTTTAGAGGTTATGGGTTAGGTTGGAGCATTGAAGACTACCACGGCTTTAAAAAGCTAGGTCACGGTGGTGGTATTTTAGGGATGGTATCGCAAGTTACTTTATTGCCTGAGAAAAAACTCGGTATTGTTATTTTATCTAATCAACAAGCTTTCGGTGCGCTTTCGGCGGTAACCCATGAAGTTCTTGAAGATGCGCTTGAGCTTGAAGATAAAGACTGGGTAGAGGATTTAGCTAAAAGTCATTTTGAAGGCAAACAACGCGCGTACGCTAATGCAAAACCAGAAGCACCGGCTGACTACCAACCGCAATTACCAAACATTAATTACACCGGTACATTACATGATGATTGGTATGGCGATGTGATTATTGAGCAGCTTGATAGTAAATTGCATATTGATTTTACGCATACCAAGCGCTTAAAAGGCACACTTGAGCATTACACCGGTAATACATTTATAGTTAAGTGGGATGAAAAACTGCTTGAAGCGGATGCGTTTATTCGTTTTGAAATGAGCTCACAAAACCGTGTAAATAGCGCTAAAATGCGTGCAGTATCAACAGCGGTTACCGACTTTAGCTTTGATTTTAGAAACCTGCATTTAAAAGCAAAGTAGCTAATAGCTTTGATATTTTAAATGTTGATATAAACCAAAGTCGCAAAGCCACCCGTCGGTGGCTTTGTTATATTAAGTTTTTACACCTTGTAAGGGACTTTTTATGCGTACCGCTGTTATTTCTCATCCTCATTGCCGTAAGCATAAAATGATAGACGACCATCCTGAGTGTCCAGAGCGCTTAGATGCAATTACCGACAGATTATTAGCCAGCGGTGTAGATGTTGGCTTAACCCACCTTCAAGCCCCTAAAGCCGAGCGTGAGCATTATTTACTTGCTCACGATGAATCTTTAGTTAAACACGTAGAAGCCTCGATACCAACCGAAGGGCTTGCTAATTTAGATGGCGATACTTGGCTATGCCCAGATTCGTTTAAAGCGATTGAGCGTGCAGTAGGTGCGGGGGTTTTAGCTGTTGATGAAATACTTGCTGATAAACTCGATGCCGCTTTTTGTTCTGTGCGCCCGCCAGGGCATCATGCTAATAAAGATTCGTCATCCGGATTTTGTGTATTTAATAACTTAGCCATTGCTGTTAAGTACGCCCAAAGCAAAGGAGTTAAACGTATTGCGATTGCTGACTTTGATGTACACCACGGTAATGGCACACAAGACATTTTTATTGATGACGAAAACGTACTGCTTTGTTCGTTATTTCAGTATCCGTTTTATCCTAATACAGCGGTTAAAAATAATAGTCATATTGTTAATTCACCTCTGCCAATTGCTAGCAATGGCGACGACCTAAAAGAGGTGTTTACTGGGCAATGGTTACCAAAATTAAAAGCGTTTAAGCCTGAATTACTTTTTATAAGCGCAGGGTTTGATGCTCATCTAGAAGATGATATGGCAAGCTTAAAGTTTGTAGAGGATGACTACATTTGGCTTACCGAGCAACTATGTGGTGTTGCTAAAGAGGGCGGTTGCAAAGGGGTTATTTCGTATTTAGAGGGGGGCTATGCGCTATCAGCTTTAGGTCGCAGTGCTGTAGCGCATATAAAAGTACTTACTGAACTTTAAATAAAAAGGGAGTTTATAACCCTAGTAAATCAAACGCCTGCGCTGCACTTAGGGTTTTGATTTTACCAAGGCAGCATTGTCCTTCATTTAATAAGTAAGCTGTAACAAGCTGTGCTAGCTGCTCGCCATTCAATTTAGGGCAAGCAGTGCCTTGTAAATTAAGGAAGTCACCTTGCTTATTAAGTACTCGCACATAGCTTAGCTCACTTTGCGTAACGCTGTGTAAGCATTCTTGTTGCTCTTGTTGGTTATGGGCTATCTCAAGCTCATTATAAATAACCAATAACTGTGGGTAGCTGTTTAACATAGCTCGTTAGCCTACGGTTACTTCATAAGACGTAAATTTACGAATATTAATAACGCCTTTTTCAAAAATTAAGTATTGGCCTTTAATACCTTGTAAAATACCACTTACTACAGGGTCTTTGTCAAAGTTAAATGAGCTGATTTTTGTAGGATACTCGGTTACTGGGAAGTCTAAATCAACCACATCTTCATCAAGTTGTTCTATTGCTGTTGCACCAAATAATTCACTTAGCTCATTTAGCTTCTCACTAATTTGTGGGATCAGTTCGGCTGCAGCTGCTTTTAAGTCAATTGCTTCGTTTTGACCTTTTAACATATTGCGCCAATTAGTTTTGTCGGCAATAAATTCAGCCAATGCAACTTCCACTAAACCTGATTGCAGGCGAGTTTGCACTTTAAAAATAGGCAATGCTTGAGTTGCGCCTTGATCAACCCAACGAGTCGGTATTTGTGTGTGGCGGGTAATACCTACTTTTAATCCAGAGGTGTTAGCGAGATATACATAGTGTGGGATCATGCAGTTTGCTTCGCCCCATTCTGGCTCTCGGCAAGTACCTTGGTCATAGTGGCAGGTTTCTGGTTTCATAATACACATATCGCAACTAGCAAGCTTGCGCATACATACAAAGCAGTGACCTTGAGAATAGCTTTTTTTGGTTTTTTTACCGCAGTTAGAACATAAAATAGTGCCACTAAAGGTAAGCGTAAGCTCCTTACCTATAAATGCATTTAAGTCTACTAAGTGCTCACCTACTGGTAAGTGATATTGTACTGGTTCGGTTAAGCTCGATTTTAGTTTACGCAGTGTGCCTTGCATCTTTACTTGGCCCCTAAAGATGTTAAAAAGAGGAGTCTAACATTTTTAAGCTATATTGGCTTTTTAAGAAGTGTAAATAGTCGGTGTAAGGCAGTGCTTTTGCATATAAATAACCTTGGGCGTAGTCAGCGTTCATATCTTTGAGTAAGTGATGAATTTCTTGGGTTTCTACCCCCTCAATTGTTATTGATAAATTAAGGTTATGCGCCATATCAATGGCTGTTTGTACAATAACTTGGTGAGTTGGGTTATTAGGTAAATCAAAAACAAATGACTTATCTATTTTAAGTTCACTAAAGTGATAATTAACTAAGTAGCTAAGTGACGCGTAGCCGGTTCCAAAGTCATCCAGTACCACTTTAATGCCTAATGCTGTTAACTCATCAACTAGCTTTATAAGCGCATCTTGGCTATCTACGAATGCGGATTCGGTAAGTTCAAATTTAAGTAACTGTGCCGGCACTTGGTATTTAATTAAAATGTTTTCTACTTTTTCGGCTAAGTTATTTATAGTTAGATTTTTAGCACTTAAATTTACGCTAATTGTGTGCTCGTTATAACCATTTTTTATAAGCTTGACTATGTCTTTACAGGCTTGCTCTATTACCCACAGTGTTAGCTCGTTAATAATACCTGTGTGCTCAGCAAGTATTATTAATTCTTCAATTGATAAGCTGCTGTAAGTTGGATCGGGCCAACGTAATAGAGCTTCTGCGCCACTTACTTGGTTACTGAATAAATTAATTTGAGGTTGATAGTAAAGCGCTAGTTGATTGGTTTGGATGGCTTTTTGCAACTTAGCAGCTAAAGCAACATCCATCATCAGGTTATTTGTGTTTGACGATGACCCAACTTGATTAGCGCTACTTTTAGCTTTTTTAAGCGCTAAATAACCACGTTTTAACCAATATTCAAAATCGTTACTTTTACCTGCACTACTAATACCTATGCTGTAGCTAAGCTGCAGGTTTAGTCCTTTAATTTCATATTGTTTTGGCAGGCTACTAATTATTTTTGTTAATAATGTTTCTAGCATTTCTTGGTTTTGTGTTTTAGTAGAAATACAGGCAAATACGCCACTACTCAAATCGGCTAAGCGTGGGCTGGTGTTTAAATCTGTTTCGAGGTTTGTAAATTCGCGTTCATGGCTTAGTTCTAATTCAAGCTCTTTGGCTACATGCTTTATGAGTGTGTAGCCCTGAGAAGAGGTAATAATAGTATTGAGCGAATTAAAGTGACGTATTTTTATTAGGCATAAAGTTGTTGAGCGGTTTTGACTTTGTAGTGCCATAAATGCTTGTTTTAGCTTAGAGCTATTAAGTAACCTTGTTTGTTGTGTGTGCGTGGCATGATAAAGCGCACGCTCTCGCTGATACCTTACTCGGTCTGCTAATGCCATTGCCATTAAAATAACTTCACACAGAATCGCAACTAAAAAGGCATGGCGAGTTGTAAAGGTATACGGTAAAACTCCAGTAAGTTCCATAGGTTGAATTACCGCACCAATTATTAGTGGTATCCATGAAAAAACATAAAACTTAGCCCACCTAAAACCACTACGTAACTTGTTATATATTAAAATAATACAGGTAATATAAAGTAGTGCCATCACACCAAAAAATATAGGAGCCGCTATGTTCTCGGGAATAAACAAGCTACATACTGCAAGAATAAACATAAGCCAAAGTAGGGCGATGCTCATTTTGTAGCGCCAGCATTTATCCTTATGGTAGCGCAAAAACATGATGCAAAAAGAAAGGGTGAAAAAAGCGACACCATAATTACTAAATACGACTTGTTCGTTTATAAGGAGCTGCCAGTGATTAGGCCATATATAAAAACCAAAACCTAATACAGCCCCCATTAGCGTAATAGCGCTGACGATGTAGCCAATATAAATTAAATAAACACGGTCTTTTATGCCAAAATAAAGCACCAAGTTATAAAGCGCAGCCATCAATAGCACGCCTACAAAAATACCCCAGATCCCAGTTTGAGAGCGCACTAAGTCAATAAACTCTTTATCACGGTATAAGTTTACAGGTGTTTTACTTATGCCGATTGTGTCTATTTTCATTACTAGGCGCTGTGACGACTTTCTTTCTACTAAAAAACGAATATGCGGTACGCTGTATTCAAACAAAGAGAGGGCTTCTTCTTTATCGCCGAGTTTGTATGTTTCAATTAGTTTGTTGTTTTTATCGAGGCGGTAAACCGTAAGGTGATCGACCATAGGGTTGTCAAAATGTGCCACAACATTTTGCTTGTTAAGGCTTTTATTTTCTAAATCAAGAAACAACCAATAGTTTTGCTGGCTAAAACTCCATGGAACATCTGAAAATGGTCGATGAGTAAGTAATTCAGGTTGGTTAATGATGGTATCGAATGTTTTAGTTTTAGTTTCGTCAATGTAGTAGGCGTAATCGAGGTACATTGGAGCCGTTTTATCAATTGTATATCGTGTAGGCACGACGAGGTTTGATGCCAATGTACTGATTATAAAAAATATAAAGATCAGTATGGCAACAGCAATTGCATGATAACGTAAAGTTCTTAGTTCCAACGTTTGTGTACTTTCAAAAAACCTTTTAATTAGTGTAGCACTAAAAAAGCGCAGGGAAACTGCGCTTTTTTAGTTAAATTAATTGGTTATACCAATGAATAGGTATTACAAGCTATTGCTCGCGTGCAATAGCACGGTAAGCAATATCAGTACGATATTCCATACCATCCCAGCTAATTTGTTTAACAAGCTCATAGGCGCGCTGCTGCGCTTGCGTAACGGTATTACCAAGTGCTGTTGCGCATAATACGCGACCGCCTGCGGTTACAACGTCATTGCCACTTTGCTTAGTACCCGCATGAAACACTTTTTCACCCGCAGGGTAATCAACTTGTAGCCCCGAAATTGCATCACCTTTAGGGTAATCACCAGGGTAACCTTTAGCTGCAAGTACAACACCAACGGCTGCGCGTGGGTCAAACTTAATCGTTGTTTTATCAAGTTCTACACGGTTAGCAGCTTCAATCAATTCAACTAGGTCTGATTGTAAACGTAGCATCATAGGCTGAGTCTCAGGGTCGCCAAAGCGACAGTTGTACTCAATTACTTTAGGGGTACCTGTTTCGTCAATCATCAAACCTGCGTATAAAAAGCCGGTGTACGGATGGCCTTCGCTTGCCATGCCTTCTACCGTAGGGTAGATCACTTCGTTCATAATACGCTGGTGGATTTCATCAGTAACAACTGGCGCAGGTGAGTATGCACCCATGCCACCCGTATTAGGACCGGCATCGCCATTGTAAGCGCGTTTATGGTCCTGACTGGTAGCAAATGGTAATACGTTTTTGCCATCAACCATTACAATGAAAGACGCTTCTTCACCGTCTAAAAACTCTTCGATAACAACACGACTTCCCGCATCGCCAAAAGCATTACCCGCAAGCATATCGCGAATAGCATCTTCGGCATCGGCTTCCGTCATAGCTACAATTACGCCTTTACCTGCAGCTAAACCATCTGCTTTTACAACAATTGGCGCGCCTTTTTCTTTTAAATAAGCAAGGGCAGGGTCAATCTGTTCAAACGTTTGATAATCGCCTGATGGAATATTGTGGCGTGCTAAAAAATCTTTAGTAAACGATTTAGAGCCTTCAAGCTGGGCTGCGCCTGCCGTTGGGCCAAAAATAGCCATGTTATGTTCACGAAACTTATCAACAACACCCAGTACTAACGGTATTTCTGGACCTACAATAGTAAGCTCTACCTTATTTTGCTGTGCAAAACTAAGTAAACCCTCTAAGTCGTCAACGTTTATTGCTACGTTTTCAAGTTTTGGTTCAAGTGCAGTACCTGCATTACCAGGGGCTACAAATACAGTACTTACTTTGGTGTTTTGAGCGGCTTTAAACGCAAGTGCGTGTTCGCGGCCGCCGCTGCCAATGACTAAAACATTCATGGCGAAAATTCCTATTTAAAGCGGTTTTTTAAATTTCAGCGTCATGCGGTCGCTTTCACCAATGGCTTTGTATTTGTCAGCATCTTGTTCGCCGAGTCTTAAGCTTGGTGGTAGCGTCCATACACCTTTAGGGTGATCGGCTGTATCTTTTGGATTTGCATTTATTTCACTGCTTGCCACTAATTCAAACCCAGCTTGTTTAGCAAGGTCTACTACGTAGCTCTGCTTCATATAACCTGATGTTTTTTGATCTTCGTCAGCACGTTCTTCAGCTAAACGGTGTTCAACTAAACCTAATGTACCACCTGGTTTAAGGGCTTTATAAAAAGCTTGGAATGCACTTAATGCACCACTTTTATCTTTACCCATGTACCAGTTATGCACATTACGGAATGTTAAAACCATATCGGCACTGCCTGCTGGCGCAATATCTAAATGTGTTACAGGTGCAAACTCAGTAATTTTAACGCTACTAAAGCGCTTATCTTCAGCTACTTTTTGTTTAAAGCCTGCAAGAGAGCGTTGGTAGTAGCCAATTGATGAATCAGCAGGAAAATGCGCGGCATAATAAGTGCCTTGCTCTTTTAGTGCTGGCGCTAAAATTTCACTATACCAACCACCGCCTGGCGCAATTTCAACAACTGTCATAGTTGGTTTAAAGCCAAAAAATGCCAGTGTTTGAGCCGGGTGACGATATTCGTCACGAACGCTGTTTTTAGCGCTACGTTCGCTTGATTGAAGTGCATGCTCTAGGCTCGATTCGTGGTTATGGCTAAGCGCCATAGTCGATGTCATCGTTAGTGTGGCTACAAGTAGCGATTTTAGCGCAAATTTCATTGTTTGTTCCTTCACATTATAATTTTAAATAGGTTATTGAATAATCAGAATACGTGAATTTATAGCAAACAAAAAGGGTTAAACCAACGTTTAACCCTTTGTGTGATTAGTGGCGGAAATGGCGCATACCAGTAAGCACCATTGCCATGCCAGCTTCATCAGCAGCTGCAATCACTTCTTCATCACGCATTGAGCCACCAGGCTGAATTACCGCAGTAATGCCAGCGGCTGCTGCAGCGTCAATTCCATCACGGAATGGGAAGAACGCATCAGACGCCATAACTGAACCTTTAACTTCAAGGTTTTCATCTGCTGCTTTTATGCCTGCAATTTTAGCTGAGTATACGCGGCTCATTTGGCCTGCGCCTACACCAATGGTCATACCGTCACGGGCATAAACAATCGCGTTTGATTTAACAAACTTAGCTACTTTCCAGCAAAATAGTAAATCTTTAAGTTCTTGCTCTGTAGGTTGACGTTTAGAAACAACTTTTAAGTCGCCTTGCGTTACCATGCCTAAATCGCGGTCTTGAACTAAAATACCGCCATTAACGCGTTTAATATCTTGGCCAGCGGCTTTACCTGTCCACTGTCCACATTCTAATAAACGAACGTTCTTTTTAGCTTCAACAATTTTTGCAGCGTCGCCCGAAATACTAGGTGCAATAATTACTTCAACAAACTGACGGTCAACAATTGCTTGTGCAGTTGCTGCATCTAGCTCTCGGTTAAAGGCAATAATGCCACCAAATGCTGATGTAGGGTCTGTTTTAAAAGCGCGCTCGTATGCTTCAAGGATGTTGTCCCCAATTGAAACACCACACGGGTTAGCGTGCTTTACAATTACGCACGCAGGTACGTCAAATTCTTTAACACATTCAAGTGCTGCATCGGTATCTGCAATGTTGTTAAACGAAAGGGCCTTACCTTGCAATTGAGTTGCTGTTGCAACTGATGCTTCAGCAATGTCACTTTCAACATAAAAAGCAGCATCTTGATGTGAGTTTTCACCGTAGCGCATATCTTGCTTTTTAGTGAACTGCATATTGATAGTACGTGGGAATTTAGTCTCTACAGCAGCTTCCTCGGTGTAATCAGGAACCATTTTACCGAAGTAGTTAGCAATCATGCCATCGTATTGTGCAGTATGCTCGTAAGCGGCAATCGCTAAATCAAAACGTGTTTTGTACGTTGTTGAACCATTGTTGTTTTGCATTTCGCTAATAACACGGTCGTAGTCGCTCGCGTTTACCACGATTGTTACGTCTTTGTGGTTTTTAGCGGCAGCACGAACCATTGTAGGGCCGCCAATATCAATATTTTCAATGGCATCTTCAAGGCTGCAGTTTTCTTGAGCGACTGTATTCGCAAAGGGGTATAAGTTAACTACAACTATGTCGATAGCAGAAATGTTATTATCTGCCATTACGCTTTCATCTTGTCCGCGACGGGCTAATATGCCGCCGTGAATTTTTGGGTGAAGTGTTTTTACACGACCATCCATGATTTCAGGGTGGCCTGTGTGATCTGATACTTCAGTCACTTTTATGCCATTATCAGCAAGTAGTTTACATGTGCCGCCAGTTGATAATATATCAACGCCTTGCGCTTCAAGTGCACGGGCAAATTCAACAATACCGGTTTTATCAGACACACTTAATAGTGCGCGACGAATGGGACGATGAGTATCCATTGTAGTTTGATTTCCTCAGTTAATGAGCTAGCTTAGAAGCGGGCATTTTAACTGATTACAACTCAAAAAACGACTTATAAAGCGCTAATGAGGGTGAGCATTTTGCAACTCGGCTATTAAATTACGGGCATAAAAAAAGCACCCTAGGGTGCTTTTTTAATAATTAGCTGTGGTAAATCACAGCCAGCATATTAGTTCATGCCGTATTTTTTAAGCTTTTTACGTAAAGTACCACGGTTGATACCTAGTAAAATTGCTGCACGAGTTTGGTTACCACGTGTATATGTCATCACTTCTTCAAGTAATGGCGCTTCTAGCTCTGAAAGAACAAGGTCGTAAACGTCTTGCACATCTTGACCGTTAAGCTGCTTTAAATAGTGGTGAACAGCTTTTTTTACTGCATCACGCAATGGCTGCGGTTTCTCGTGTGACTGAACATGAGGGTTAGTGATAAATGGAGAAGTCACGTTTTGTTCGAACATTATTAAGTCTCTTTCTTTCTTAGTTAGCTGCTAGTGTTTTAAAGTATTGCTCTAATGCGACGACCTGTGCCTGTGGGTTGTCGAGCGCATTAAATACTCGCCTAAACTGACCATCACTGTCATGGGTTTGCAAATACCAAGATACATGTTTGCGAGCAATTCGCGCTCCCATTGGCTCACCGTAAAACAGATGGAGGTTTGTTAAATGCTCCATTAAAATACTGCGCACCTCTGCAATAGCAGGCGGCTGTAAATGTTCCCCAGTTCGCAAATAGTGGTCTATCTCCCTAAATATCCAAGGGCGACCTTGGGCGGCTCGGCCAATCATAATGGCATCTGCACCCGTATAGTCTAAAACCTGTTTTGCTTTTTCTGGTGATGTAATATCACCATTGGCAACAACAGGAATCGACACTGAACGTTTTATATCCCTAATCGTGGCGTACTCAGCATCACCTTTGTACATACATGCGCGCGTACGCCCATGTACAGCAAGTGATGCAATGCCATAACGTTCAGCTATTCTCGCAATCTCTACACCATTACGGTTATCCGGATCCCATCCTGTACGGATTTTAAGTGTCACAGGTATATCAACAGCATTAACGACTGCATCAATAATCTCTTCCACAAGTTCAGGAAACTGTAATAAGGCAGAGCCTGCGAGTTTCTTGTTCACTTTTTTTGCTGGGCACCCCATATTGATATCTATGATCTGTGCACCGTTAGCAACATTGAATTGTGCGGCCTGCGCCATAAGCTCAGGGTCTGCTCCTGCAATTTGCACCGCGCGTATACCCGATTCACCGCTGTGATCCATACGATTCATCGACTTTTCCGTTTTCCAAACCTTAGGATTAGACGATAGCATTTCAGAAACAGCTAGCCCTGCGCCTAAACGACGGCAAAGTTGTCTAAATGGTCTGTCTGTAATGCCAGCCATTGGCGCGACAATTACATTATTCTCAAGTTGGTATTTACCGATACGCACTATATTCAATAGGCCTCTTTTCAAGGGGCGCTAAGTTTACGGTTTTTTTAGCAAAAATCAAAGGCTATAAATTGAACAAAAGTAACTTTTTTTTGCCCTTTTCGTATTGACTTTTGATAACCATATGACAATTGGGTTTATTTGTTTGAAATTCGTACAGTCTTTATTTTTTATACAATAATCAGAAAATATTTTGATATGTAAAAAAATAGTAAAGCCTGTTAAATACAGGCTTTACGTAGATGTTTTGAGTTAATGCTCTAAATTTGATTGTGCAGTTTATTACGCTTTTTTAGTGCCACTAACTCGAGTCCAATCACCTTCAACGGCAATGTCATCTAGTTCAATAAACGGTGCATAAATGTCAGCAACTGATTGCGCTTGCTCTTCTAAAATGCCCGACATGGCAATTTTACCACTTGGCTTTAATAAGCCTAAAATTACACTGTGTAGTTCGCGAAGTGGCTGGGCTAAAATATTAGCAACTACTATATCGGCAGTAAATTCAGGTTGGTTTTCTGGAAGATATACTTCAAGTTTGTCAGCAACGCCATTGCGGTTAGCATTATCTAAGCTTGCCTCTAGCGCTTGAGGATCAATATCAATCCCAATCATGCGCTCAGCGCCTAGTTTTATAGCTGCAATACCTAAAATGCCTGAGCCACAACCAAAATCAACAACCGTTTTACCTGTTAGGTCTTGGCTTTCTAACCACTTAAGGCACAAGGCCGTTGTTGCATGTGTGCCCGTACCAAAAGCAAGGCCAGGGTCAAGCAGTACATTTACCGCAGTAGGGTCTGGAATGTCGCGCCAGCTTGGACAAATCCATAGCCTTTCACCAAATTGAATAGGGTGGAAGTTATCCATCCATTCACGTTCCCAGTCTTTATCCTCAAGCTGCTCTATTTTGTATACTAAATTGTCCTTTAGCTCATCATGGCGTTTCAGTAACGCAACGACTGCATTCATATCGTGATTAGCTTCAAACAAGCCAATTACTGTGGTATCAGCCCAAAATACAACGGTGCCAATTTTGGGTTCGTAAATAGGGGTGTCTTTTGCGTCAATAAAGGTTACTGAAGCACTACCCGCTTCCATTAATAGGTCACTTACTGCATCTGCTGTTGCAGCATTGGCGTTAATACGAATTTGGATCCAAGCCATGATTATTTCCTTCAAATAGAAAAAAAGGCCGCTATAGCGGCCTTTTTAGTTTATATAGTAGCGCTAAATTATTTAGCGTCTAAAAAGCTTTTCAGTAAATCTGAGCGAGAAGGGTGGCGTAATTTACGCAGCGCTTTCGCTTCTATTTGACGAATACGTTCACGTGTTACGTCAAACTGTTTACCTACTTCTTCTAAGGTGTGGTCGGTATTCATATCAATACCAAAACGCATACGTAGTACTTTAGCTTCTCGAGCTGTTAGACCTGCAAGTACATCGTTAGTTGCGCCACGAAGAGACTCCATTGTTGCCGAATCAATTGGCGAATCAATAGTTGTATCTTCGATAAAGTCACCCAAGTGAGAATCTTCATCATCACCGATTGGTGTTTCCATTGAAATTGGCTCTTTAGCAATCTTAAGTACCTTACGGATTTTATCCTCAGGCATCATCATGCGTTCTGCTAATTCTTCTGGATTTGGCTCACGACCCATTTCTTGTAACATTTGACGAGAAATACGGTTAAGTTTATTAATCGTTTCAATCATATGTACTGGAATACGGATTGTTCTTGCTTGGTCAGCAATAGAGCGAGTGATTGCTTGACGTATCCACCACGTAGCATAAGTAGAGAACTTATAACCACGGCGATATTCAAACTTATCAACCGCTTTCATCAGACCAATGTTACCTTCTTGAATTAAATCCAAGAATTGTAAGCCACGGTTTGTGTATTTTTTAGCAATTGAGATTACAAGACGTAAGTTAGCTTCAACCATTTCTTTTTTCGCACGGCGTGCTTTCGCTTCACCAATGCTCATTCGACGGTTAATGTCTTTAATACGCTCAATGCTTAAACCTGTTGTTTGTTCAATAACAGATAATTTATTAATGCTACGAATGATTTCTGGCTTAACTTCTTCAAGTTTAGCTGAATACTTTTCGTTACCCGAAATTTCTAAATCTACCCATGAAGCGTCAGTTTCGTTGTTAGCAAAATGCTTAACGAATGTTTTCTTCGGTAATTTAGCAATTTGTACAGCTTGTTTCATGATTAGACGTTCTTGAACGCGAACACGATCCATCATTTCACGCATGTTATTTACCATGCGGTCAAACTGTTTAGGTATTAATTTAAAGGTTCTGAAAAGCTCACCAATTTCAAAAATGGCGGCTTGTGATTCAGGATGCGAACGACCTTTAGCTTCAAACGTATCACGTGCTTTATTGTATAAATCACGTAAATTTTCAAAATGAATGCGCGCTTCTTCAGGATCTGGCCCTGTGTCTACTTCTTCTTCATCTTCGTCATCGCTATCAGCATCATCTTTGTCATCTTTATCGTCATCAAGTTGCTTAGCACTTAATTCTGAACCGATATTAGTTGCTGAAATTGGCGCTGTATCTTCATTAGGATCAATAAATCCAACGATGATATCGCTTAAACGCATTTCTTCAGCTTCAAACTTATCCCACTGCTCTAGCAGGTAAGTGATTGCTTCAGGGTACTCTGCAACAGAAATCTGTACTTGGTTAATGCCTTCTTCGATACGTTTAGCGATTACAATTTCGCCTTCACGTGTAAGAAGTTCAACAGTACCCATTTCACGCATGTACATGCGAACCGGATCCGTTGTACGGCCGATTTCTTTTTCTACAGTCGCAAGGGCTGCAGCGGCAGCTTCAGCTGCGTCTTCGTCTGTCGTTGTTTCTTGCATCATTAATTCATCAGCATCAGGCGCATTTTCGCTAACCTTAATACCCATATCATTAATCATGCTTATGATATCTTCTACTTGATCTGAGTCTATAATGTCTTGTGGAAGGTGATCATTTACTTCTGCAAAAGTTAAGTAGCCTTGCTCTTTACCTTTTTGAATCAGAAGTTTTAATTGTGACTGAGGAGTTGGATCCATAGAGATTGTTTCTTCCACTCTGATAAGTTGATACAACAGGCGCCATCATGTAGTTTGCCTTAAAGCCAACTAGAATAATGTGACGCAGTGAATAGCACAGTATAACAGTTTAAATCAATTTTGACTAGGGTCTGTTGGTCTTTCAGGATTAAAGTTTATTCTATCCAAGGGTGGTTTAATCGCGGCGCGAGGTTTGTAACCTAGTGGGCTAAGTAAAAACCGAGCAACAAAGAGTAAACCTCCCTTGGGTCGAACCCAAAGGGCAGCGCGTGTTTGGCATTTATGCTGCGTTATCGCCTATTTATGTGAAATAACCACACTACATAGGCTCTGTCTTGTCTAAATACCAAACACACTGCTGTAAACTTAACCTCGAAAGATAAACAGACCCTAACTGTTAGTCGCTTTTAACGCTGTCATTAACAAATGACACTCAAGTCTTTCGTCGCTACTAAGGCCTTGAGTCTTGTCCTTTATTAATAGGGTCTCGAGTCGATAATTTAAACACTGATCTTCAATAAACTTAAAAGTATTTTTAAAAACCGTTTCTAAACGTTCTTCATTTATGTCGTGTTGCCACGTTGCAAGCTTGATTAATGGCTCATAATCTTCAGTTCCTCTAAAAAATTCGAGCAATTGTGCAGTGGTAACATTTTCTTTCTCTAAAGCTTGCTCTTGTAAACGTAACAATAGCCCTATACCAGCAATATTCATTTGTGCGAGTTCAGGTAAGTACGGCACATTTTTAGCTAAATTAGGATGTTGAATTAAAATACCAATGGCTTGTCGCATCGGTGTTATTTTAAATTTACGTTCAATCGAATGCTGTTGTTTTGGTGTTTTTAAACGGTTATTTAATTGCTCACGTGTTCTTCCGATTAAACGCCCTAATTGTTCAAGAATGTTTTCTTGATAAAATTCACTTGGGATTTTTTCAATTAGTGGAAGCGCTGCACTGAGTAATTTAGCTTTCCCCGAGTCGAGTGTTAAATCAACTTCTTGGCTTAATTTGTTAAACAATACCTTGGTAAAGTCATCAGCTTGGCTTAGGCGTAATTCGAATTGCTCCTTCCCCTCTTTTTGTACAAGAGAGTCAGGGTCTTCGCCATCAGGTAAAAACGCAAATTGCAGTGCTTTACCATCATTTAAATAAGGAAGTGCGTTTTCAAGCGCTCTCCAGGCTGCATCACGGCCAGCTCTGTCACCATCGTAACAACAGATTACTTTATCAGTAGTTCTAAACAGAGTATGCATGTGCTCGCTTGTTGTTGCGGTACCTAGTGATGCAACGGCATATTCAATCCCTTGTTCGGCAAGTGCAACAACATCCATGTAGCCTTCAACAACCATTACATGCTCAAGTTTTTTATGGGCTTGCTTTGCTTCATAAAGCCCATAAAGCTCAAAGCCTTTATGAAAAATTCGGGTCTCTGGCGAGTTTAAATATTTGGGTCCTTGGTCGGCTTGCATTACACGCCCACCAAATGCAATAACGCGTCCGCGTTTATCGCGAATAGGAAACATTAATCGGTCGCGGAAAAAATCAAATTGTCTGCCTGGTGTTTTTTCTGAAGCTAGTTTTAATTCAACCAACTGCTCTTTTTGTTCTTTATTACGCCCAAGCTGAAGACATAATCCATCCCACTCGCTGGGAGCGTAGCCAATCATAAACTTTTTAACTGTTTCACCACTTAAACCACGGCCTTTTACATATTCAATAACGGCAGCAGAATTACTGTGGTGTTTTAATTGGTGTTGATAAAAGCGCGCAGTATGAAGCATTAAATCGTAATCAGAGCGTTTTTGTGCAGCAGTACGTTCTGGTGCTGAGTTTGTGCCTTGTTCTCGAGGTACTTCTAAGTTAAGCATGCTTGCTATTTCTTCAATAGCATCTACAAACTCAAGCTTTTCATACTCCATTACAAACGAAATTGCATTGCCATTAGCGCCACAACCAAAGCAATGATAAAACTGTTTGTCTTGCGATACAGTAAATGAGGGCGATTTTTCGTTATGAAATGGGCAGCAAGCTTGATAATCCTTACCTGCTTTTTTTAGACCTACTTTTGAGTCTATCAGGTCGACAATATCGGTTCTGGCAAGTAAATCGTCTATAAAGTTACGTGGGATCTTTCCAGCCATTAGTAAAATACAGTCCTGAAATAATAAGAAGAATAACGAATATGAAATTTACTTTTTTATACTTGCTTGATGCAAAATATAGCGTGCTTTAACTTACCAAAATGATAGCAAAATAAATAGGGAAGCTATAAAAAATTTCATTTTAAAGTAACCTAATAGGTGTACTTTTTATTAAAGTTAAAAACAAAGAAACCGAGCGCAAGGCTCGGTTTACTTCAATCATACTTTAATGTATGTGGGAGTATTAGGCAGTTAATCGTTGCTTAATTAAACCAGAGATTTTACCCATATCGGCACGACCTTCGGCTTTGCTTTTGATTATACCCATTACTTTACCCATGTCTTGCATACCTGCTGCGTTAGTATCAGCAATAGCCGCATCAATGAGAGCAATGATTTCTTCTTCACTCAATTTTTGAGGTAAAAAAGTTTCAAGTGCTACTATTTCATTGGCTTCAATATCAGCTAAATCATCACGCCCAGCATCTTTGTACTGAGTGTAAGAGTCACGACGTTGTTTAACAAGCTTCACTATAACGGAGGTAATACCTGCGTCGTCTAGTTCTATGCGCTCGTCAATTTCACGTTGCTTGATTGCAGCAAGTACCATACGAATAGGGTTAAGACGTTGTTTGTCTTTAGCTCTCATCGCATCTTTTTGCGCATCTTTTAGCGTTATTAAAAGGCTCATTTATACAAGACCTAATATATTAGTATAATTTAACGCGACGTGCGTTATCACGAGAAAGTTTTTTCATGTGACGTTTTACTGCAGCAGCTTTTTTACGCTTACGCTCAGCTGTTGGTTTTTCATAGTGCTCGCGACGACGAACTTCTGAAAGGATTCCTGCTTTTTCACATGAACGCTTGAAGCGACGAAGTGCTACGTCAAACGGTTCGTTCTCTCTTACTTTAATTACTGGCATTAAAAATTCACCTACCTAAATTATGAGCGTTGCTCAAGTTGATCAAACATTGATCAAGTGGTTCAAAAATGGTGCGGTATTGTAATCCGAAGCAACACCACATGTAAAGGACAATATTAACAGAAACGCATCATGTAAAACAGTATTAATTTACTTGGCGCTGGTAGAGTTTGCAAAACACTTGGCCTGCCTTTTTTTCTTTAATTAACAACCAGTTGCTTGGGTTGTTAAAGGTGGTTAACTCTGTTTCGACTTCAACATAAATTAATGCATCATCGCTTAACCATTGGTTTTTTTCTAATAAATCACAGGTCGTTTGCGCTAAATCTTTACGAAATGGTGGGTCAACAAATACAAGATTAAACGCTTCGTTTGTGTTTTTTTGCTCTAAAAAGGAGAGTGAATTAGTATGTTTAACGTATGCGTTGTCGAGCTTTAAAGTACTAATGTTTAGTTCTAATTGCTTGGCAGCTGACGAGTCGAGCTCGATAAATGTGGCGTTTTTGGCAAATCGAGATAGCGCTTCAAATCCTAACCCACCAGAACCTGCAAAACAATCAAGTACATTTGTGTCACGCGTATCTTGCATTAGCCAATTAAATACAGTTTCTTTAATTCGATCGGTAGTAGGTCTTAAGCCTTCTACATTTTTAACAGGGAGTTTTCGGCCTCGAAATTGGCCACTAATCACTCTAATAAAGCCATCACTGGGCTTGTTAGTAGCTTTATTTTGCGTTGTTTTTTTTTTCATTTAGCTCACTAAAAAATGGTATATGGTATCTAGCTCAGATAATATTATGGGTGATTACGCGTAGCTTCATTTTTCAACCGTATTAAAAGTGTTACTATTGAACACTTACGTTTTGAATGGTTGTATTTATTAGCAACTATTGCTGGGCATTGCCAAGCTATTTCAAATTTTAGTTTATCAGATTTTTATAAGTGGTTATTAGCAAGTATGACAAAAAAAAGTAAATTCATGTCGTGGCTCGGTTTTGGCAAGTCAGATAAAAAAGAAGCAGAGCAAAAAGCAGCCGCTGATAAACAACAAGCATTAGCTCAAGAAGAAGCGCAGAAGCTAGAGCAAGAAAAGCTTGCACAGCAGGCTGAAACTGAACGTTTACAAGCAGAAGCCGAAACAGAGCGCTTAGAGCAGGAGCGTATTGCTGCTGAACAAATTGAAGCGAAACGTCTAGAGCAAGAAAAGCTAGCACAGGAGCAAGCTGAACGTTTAAAAGCAGAGGCCGAAACAGAGCGCTTAGAGCAGGAGCGTATTGCTTCTGAACAAATTGAAGCAAAACGTTTAGAGCAAGAGCGTGCTGAAAACGCAGAAAAGATTGCAATTGAGCAGGCCAATGCTGAATTACTTGCAAAACAACAAGCTGATGCAGAAACGCAAAGACAAGAATATGCACAACGTTTAGTCGATCAAGAAACGCAGATGCAATTAGAGCAAGAGCGATTGGCTGCAGAAAAAGTAGAGGCTGAGCGACTAGAGCAAATACGCCTTGAAAAAAAGGATGAAGCTGTAAAGGCTGAAAAGCTTGTAATAGAGCAAGCGAATGCTGAGTTATTAGCAAAAGAACAAGCGGATGCTGAAGCACAAAGACAAGAACAAGCAAAACGTTTAGCAGAACAAGAAGCGCAAATGCGTTTAGAGCAAGAGCGCATTGCTGCTGAAAAAGTTGAAAATGAACGTTTGGAACAAGAACGCATTACTGCTGAAAAAGCAGAAAATGAACGTTTAGAGCAAGAGCGCATTGCTTTAGAAAAAGCAGAAAACGAGCGTTTAGAGCAAGAGCGCATTGCTTCAGAAAAAGCAGAGAGTGAGCGTTTAGAGCAAGAGCGCATTGCTTTAGAAAAAGCAGAAAATGAACGTTTAGAACAAGAACGAATTGCTGCTG
>NZ_JBBMQZ010000017.1:0-123345 GCF_038900275.1 Pseudoalteromonas sp. AS71
GAAAACACCAAATCAAGTGCATAAAAAAGACCTGGCGCTTTCGCACCAAGTCTTTCATTAAAACCGTCAACCTATTTAAGGATGGGACATACTATTTACAGTTGAGACTGCAAGTAGTTTTTAATGCCCGTATTTTTAATAAGTAATTGTTGGGTTTCTAACCAATCAATTTGCTCTTCTTGCTCATTTAAAATATGGTCAAGGGCTTCACGGGTAATATAATCTTTTTTGCTTTCAGCCAGTTTAACTGCGCTTTGTAACTCACCAATAGTATCAAGTTCAAAACTCATGTTAGCTGCAATCATTTCTTCGCTGTTTTCACCAATACGCAGTCGGCCTAGGTCTTGAAGATTTGGTAAACCTTCTAAAAACAAAATACGTTCGATTAAACGATCGGCGTTTTTCATTTTTTGAATAGATACTTTGTAATCTGCTTTGTCTAGTTGAGTGAAGCCAAAATCTTTAAACATGCGTGCATGTAGAAAGTATTGGTTAATACCAACAAGCTCATTAGCGAGTACTTTATTAAGCGCTGCAATAACGTCTTTATCGCCTTTCATAATATGCTCCTACTAAGCCATTTGTGCTTGATGATAATTTTCAGAACCAATCTTATCAATTAAGCCAAGTTGTTGCTCTAACCAGTAAACATGATCTTCTTCGGTATCAAATAACAGTTTTTCTAAAATGCTACGAGATTGATAATCTTGTTGTTCTTCACATATTGCGATAACGTCTTTAACACACGCAACTACTTCAAGTTCTAGTGTTAAATCGTTTTGCATCATGCTTTTTACGTCGTTACCGATAAGTAAATCACGGCGTTTAGTCATATTTGGCACACCTTCTAAAAACAAGATGCGCTTAATAAGCCAGTCTGCGTGATCTTTTTCTTCTTCCATTTCGTGGTTAAGGCGCTCGTATAGTTTGTTTAAACCCCAGTCGTCATACATGCGCGAGTGTATAAAATACTGGTCGATTGCTGCTAATTCGTTAGCTAACAATGTATTAAACGCATCAATTACTTTTTGATTACCTTTCATGATAAATCGCCTTAACTATTTCAATTGTATGCAGTGTAGTACAAATAGCCTATATTGCAAGTTTTCTCTATAAAAATCATTGCGTTACTATTGGTTTTGATTCTTATTTAAGTTTGCGTTACTGCTTGGTTTATGGACAGTTTTTTATTTGCATTAGCATCTAATAGACGCCTTAAATAAAAAAGTGAGACGTCTATTTATGTGGGATTTGTTAATTAACCTGAACTCTGGATAATAAATCTATCTCGAGCAGCTATTTTCAGCGCTAACTGCGTTGAATTTACTTGCAATAGGCTAGCTATTGACGCGTAGAGTCGCCTTGTTTTCACTGAGAATCTCTGGCTAGAGAAAATCAATTTAAATATCTCCATGATTCAATACGTCAGTAAATCTCTTAACCAGAGCTCAGGTTAAGCATATAGGCATGCAGGGCATGCCTATAGTGTGTGTTTATTTGTTAAAATTGGTATGTAGCGCCCAACGTTGCAGTTGTGCCTAATCCTTTAATGTTGTACCCACCGTAAGTATAAGCTTGTGCGCGGGCTGGGTAGTAATCGCTATTAAACAGGTTTTCTATTCCAAAATAGCCACTCCACTTGGCGTTAACATTATATTGGCCACTTAAGTTAAATGTGTTGTAGCTACTAACAGGGCCCTGATCGCCGGAGTATTGGCCTTGTGCGTTTTTATCAAAGCGCTTTCTGTCGCCTACGTATAAAAAGCTCATTGCAAGTGATAGTTCGTCATTTGTTTGCCATGTTACATTAGCTGTTGCTTTAGGTGGGCTAATTTGGCTTGCGCCTAAATAGTCATCTGTCTCGGTGTTTTTACCTTCAACATAGCTGTAAGTAGCACTTAATTTAAGGTCTTGGGTAATAGTGTAGTTAACTAGCCCTTCGTAACCCCATATTTCTTGTGGTGCACGTACGGGTTCGTAAACACCCGTTACTTCATTATATTCACTACTTGTACCAAGCTCTGAGGTACTTCTGTAAAGTGCAAATTCAAAACGCACGTTTTCAAACTGTGAGGTAAAACCAACTTCGTAATTATCGATTATTGAAGCTTGGGTTTGAATAAGCGCAATATCTTCAACGGTCGCAGAGCGAAGTAGGCGACCAATATCAGAAATGTCAGAGCCCTGTGAGTAACTAAAAAATGGACTAAACGCCTCTGTTAAATTGTATTTTATACCAGCGTTATAGGTTGTCGCGTCGTAATTAATACTGTCGCCACGCACACTCAATGGCACTGAGCATTGTGATTCGGTTCTGCACAGCTTTAATGTTTGATAATCACTTACGCTCAAATCGATGCTTTCGTTTCTTACGCCTGCTTTTAGGATAATATCATCGTTTATTACCCATTTTGTTTGTAAAAAGCCGGCAATACTTTCCATGTCCATTTCTGGCACCCACACTCGGCCATCTACTAAAGGTTGCGATGTTTTATCGTTTAAGGCATCAATGCCGTAGATTAGGGTGGCTGTTACATTTTCAAAATCAAACTGGCTATTAAACGTGGCTCGTGCACCTTGTTTATCTGATTTAATAACCGATTGACCACCGCTGTAACCTTCATCAAGATTGGCTAAAGCGGTTGAGAAAAAGAACACGTTTTCTATATTTTGTTTATATAGATCGAGGGTCATTTGTGTGTTTTCAAACAGCGCGTAATCAACATATTTTAGGGTTATATTCTCGTTGCCTTCAGGGCCTTGCGGTTTACCTTGTTTTTGAAGCTCTAAAGGGACGTGTATAGCGTATGTTTTTCCCCCTATATTGCCATCGCCAGTCACATCGCCTAAGTCTGTTTTTTGTTGTGAGCTGTAAAAGTTGTAGCTAAACTGAAGTTGTTTTTCGTCGTCAAAATCGTAACTTAACTTTGTAAAGTAGTTTTGAGTTTCAGAATCAGATAAACCATATTGCAAGCCTAAAATATCGCCCTCAGCATCGCGTTGTACGCCGTTTTCTTCATAGCTTGCTGTTAGTAGATAGCTTAATTTATCAAGTTTACCGTTTACTGCTGCTGATATTCTACCGCCGCCACTTTCTGCTAACTTAACAGTGCTAAAGCGACTTGAAATACTTATTTCGCCTTCCGGTTTACCATCACTACGCGCTTGTTTTGTTATGTAGTTAATAATGCCACCTGAGGCACCATTACCATAAATAGAGGTTGCTCCTTTTATGACTTCAATGCGCGCTATTGCGCTTGCGTCTAACGTTTTTACACCTAATGAACCATTACGAAGAGGGGTTGATTGCGGTACGCCATCAATCATTATTAATGGCGCGCGACCACGCAGTGTTTGTCCTGAATTACTTGAGCTGCCAGTGTTAGGTGCAAGGCCTGGAACCATTTGCGCGAGTAAACTCCCCAGCTCTGAGCTTACTTTTAAATGCTGCTGTATTTGTTGCTGATTAATAACGGTAATTGAGGCTGGTACTTCGTCAATGCTTTCTGATATTCGGCTGCCAGATACAATCACATGCTCTAACTGATCAGAAGTGTATTCATTATTATTTTCATTTGCTAACGTGTTAGCACTTATTGCAACAGCAATAAGGCAAAGCGAAGTTTTTAACATGGGAGGGTCTTAGTTGATAATAAGTTGCGTAATGGTAATTATTATCAACTAATGACGCAAGTGTTAATGAGATTTATTTCCATTTGTGGCGTTTTAACCAAAAATACACACCGCTTACAATAAAAAATGCGAGTGAAAGGGCTATTAATAACCATAAAAACTGCACTATAGGACCTGCAAAATCACCAATGTGAAATTTATACTTAAAGTTCCATGCTTGTGTTGTGAAGTTGGTTTTACTGGCGTCAAATGAGTTTAATACTTTACCAGTAAATGGGTTAGTCCAAACCCAGCTGTGAGCATGGCTTTCGCCAGGGTTTTGCATTCTCAGTGCAATTGCTTCGTCATCTTTCTTAGGCAAGTAAATTCTATATGTTTTGCCATCAGGGAATACGCTCTCGGCATTTTTTATTGCTTCGTTATAATTTAAAACAGCTTGAGAAAGGGGGATTATTTTTGGCGCTTTAGGTCTTTGCTCTACTTTGTTAAACGTTACAAATTCTAATACAGATTGAGTTTGTGTTTTCCAGTTAAATGCCATGCCAGTAAAAGCAATAAGCATAAGGGGTATAAAAAAGTAAACACCAAGTACTGTATGTAATTGATACATGAGCACTCTAAATTTGGCTTTTGGTTTTATAGCTAAACGTTTAACTCTGTTTTTTGGTTTTACCCATAAGTAAAAACCAAGTAATACATTTACTAGCAGCAGCAATGCACACACGGACATCCAATTTCGAAAGGTTTTTTCACCCTTACTGTTTTCAAACAACAGCCAGCGATGTAAGCCTTGGGCAAACCCATAAATAGTATCGGTTGATTCATAGACGTTTAGTACACTCCCTGAATAGGGATTAACACTAGCGTAGTGTTCATTAGCTAACCTAAACTGCCATGCGGCTTCCGGTGCTTGCTCTGGCATAAAAAAAGTGATTTTTTGCTTAGTTTGAGTTTGTACGTTTTGTATCAACTCATCGTAATACATAAAAGTAGCTTGTGGTGTTACTTGCCATTTTGCGGGTTCTATTAAGTGCTGAATGTCTTTTGCATAAATCATAACAGCACCGGTTAAGCTCACTATTAATAAAAATAGTCCGCTAATAAGGGCGAGGCCTAAATGAATTTTACGTAACCAAATTTTCAAAAACGGTATCTCATTATGAGTTAATGCTAATATTGTAAATGATAATACGAGCTGTTTTCAATTAAATAGTTGTGTATTTGGTTGGATTTCTATTATGCAATTTTCGATATTATAATTATCGTGTAAAAATATTTTTATGGCTTGCAAATTAATTGCTTGCTGAGTGCTAATAATAAGCTCGCAGTAGTTTTCTTTATCGTCTAATTGCCAAAGCTTAATACTGGTTACCGATTCGATATTAAATTTACTACTAATAGCATCCGATATTGCGTGTGTGTCGATATTGTCAGGCGCTGCTTGCATTAAAACTTTGCAGCTTTGTTTTAAAAGTAAAATGCCAAGATAAATTACATACATAGAAATAAGTACAGTGGCGATTAAATCAACAATATACCATTGATATAAAATAATTAAGGTGCCAGCAATGATAACCACAATAGATGCCATTGCATCTGATACGTTATGAATGAAGGCTGCTTTTATATTTATACTGTGATTTGCACCAGCTCGATAGGTTAAATACGCTGTTGCTAAATCAATCACTAACGCTATTGCGGCCACCCACACAACTATCCAACCATTAATTGGTTGAGGGTTTAAATAACTCGAAATTGATTCAAAAATTAAATACACACCGATTATTATTAGTGTACTGCTATTAAAAAAAGTGGCGAGTATTTCAGCGCGTTTATAGCCAAAGTGATGAGTGTCATCAGCTGGTTTATTACCGATTTTTCGTGCAATCAAGGCTATAAAGATAGCGGCGGCATCACTTAAGTTATGAAGTGCATCTGCTATAAGTGACAAACTGCCCGAAAATAACCCACCAATAACTTGGGCAATGGTTAGTAATACATTAATAAAAACTGCAACGGTGAGCTGCTTATTACTTTGGTTTTCGTCTACATGACTATGTGAATGATCGTGCGCCATCGCCATAATCCCCCTCAAATACATTGACTGAATATTCCTTATATCATGGGCTGTTTAAAACAGCTACAGAAGTTGTAGCGTACATAAACGTAATTATAAGTTAATGATAAAGGCGTATTTTCTTAAATGCGTGAATTTAATATTGTCACGCTAAATGTCGAGTTTTTAACGAGTTTACGGCTCAAAACTTGCGTCTTTATATATTTAGTGCATTAATGTAAGTAATATTAAATGATTAAAAGCTGCTGGGTATTAAGCATGGACAAAGGTTTAAACTTTGGTGAATTAACAGGTAAAGGACAATCTGTTCGAAGTAAGTTAATTATAACCTTTATAATTATAGCTTTAGGGCCACTTTGTATACTTACGTGGTTTAGTCTTGAACACGTAAATAGCACGCTTAAACAAAATGCAGACACCGAACTTAACGAGCTCAATAATATAGGCAAGCAATTTGCTGATATTTGGTTTGCAGACCATGTTAAAGATTTATATTTGCTTAGGTCACAACTTGATATTAGCTCTGCTAAAAAACAAAAATTAATTAATCAGTTTATTGAGCAGTACGACTTCGTTAATCATGTAGAGCTTATTGATGTAAACCTCGTTAAATCACTACCTTCATCACCCTTTTTTAATGTTATTAAAGATCAACGCTTTGACGACATACGCACGGGTATTAAAAATACAGGAAAAATCCAATTCCAGTCAACGACTGCCTCAGGGCGTGAATATCATATTATTGGCTTACCGTTAGTAAATACCGAAAATAAGTTACAAGCCATATTGTTCGCAGATATAAATTTAAACGGCTTATTAAATAATTTAAGTAAAATACACGCTGCAAATAAAGACATAACATTTTATGTTATGCATAATAATAAAATTCAAAAAAATAATAATTCAGACGATTCCCAACCATTATTTTTCTCTCAAAGCGGCTCCCCAACGCAACGTGTTTTTTCTTACAGTAATCAAAATGAAGATACTTTATACGGGTATATTGATTCTTTAGAGTTTTTAAATGGATCTGGATGGCAGTTACTTGTAACAAAACCAAAAGAAGTTGCACTACAAGGCGCTAATTTTTATAAACAGCTTGCTTTATTAACAAATGCTGGGGCATTACTGCTTATATTAACGTCATCGTGGTGGTTTGGGCGTCGACTTTCTAGACCTTTAATTAACTTAGCTAAAATTGTTGAAAGTATTACAAAAGGAGACAAGGTAAAAGTCCCTGTAATAAACGACAGTATTGAGTTTAACCAACTTTCATTGGGTTTACGTAATTTAGTAGCCGTAAAAGAAGAGCAACAAAGTATATTACAAAAACAACGCTCTGCACTTCAAATTGCATTAAAACAATTAGCCGAGCAAAAAAGTGCATTAGATGAACACGCTATAGTTGCTGTAACTGATTTGCATGGCACTATCACTTTTGTAAATAAGAAATTTTGTGAGATTAGTGGTTACGATGAACACGAATTAATAGGTCAAAACCATCGCCTTTTAAATTCAGGAAAACACGAAAAAGCATTTTTTAAAAATATGTATAAAACGCTTAAACGTGGTGATATATGGAACGGGCAAATATGCAATAAAGCTAAGCATGGTGGAATATATTGGGTAGATACGACGATTGCACCATTTTTAGATGAAAATGGAAAACCGCAAAACTATATTGCTATTCGTAATGACATTACAGCCCTTAAAGTACAAGAGCTAGAGCTTGAGCAACACAAAACACAGTTACAGCTAGTGATTGACTCAACAGCCGTGGGTATTTGGGATTGGTATATTGATACTAATAAGGTGACGTTTAATAAACGCTGGGCCGAGATTATAGGTTACAAACTCAGCGAGCTTGAACCATGCACTATAGATACTTGGTATACATATGCTCACCCAGACGACTTAGTGATATCGAATAAAAAACTTCAAGAGCACTTTGCCGGTGAGACTGACTATTATGTTAGTGAAGCCCGCATGAAACATAAAAGCGGACATTGGATCTGGGTTCTCGATACTGCAAAAATAGTTGAGTGGAATACCGATGGCTCTCCAAAGCGCATGATAGGTACGCATTTAGACATATCTGATCAAAAATCTACACAGCATGAATTGCAAGGAAGTCGAGATAGGTTTGCATCTTTAGTATCAAATATACCGGGCATTATTTATCGATGTAAATTTGATGACAAATTAAGCATGCTTTATATGAGCGACCAAGCGAGTGAAATAACAGGCTATTCGCCTGATGAGTTGATACATAGCGAAGCCATTAACTTTTTTGATTTAATATGCGATGACGATTCTACAAAAATAAAAGCTGAAATATTAAGCTGTGTCGGCGCCAAGCAACCATGGTCTGTTGAGTATAGAATTACAGCCCGCGATGGTTCCTTGCATTGGGTAAACGAAAAAGGCCAAGCGATTTACGCAGATGATGGCAACATATTGTATTTAGATGGGTTTATTTTAGATATTACGGATCGTTACAATACTCAATTAGAAATAAATCGTCAGCAAAATTTACTCGAATCAATGAGTAAGCAAGGTCAGATTGGCGCATGGGAAATTGACTTAGAGGCGCATACGCTTTATTGGTCTGATGAAGTTAAAGTTATTCATGAGGTACCAGAGGGTTATGAGCCTAGCATAGATACCGCAATTGATTTTTATAAACCAGGAATACACCGAGACACTATAAGTACCTTGTTTGAATGCGCTGTGACTTTAGGTGAAAGTTGGAGTGTTGAGCTTATTATTTTAACTTATTCGGGGCAGGAGCGTTGGGTTAAATCAATGGGCCAAGCAGAGCTTAGAGATGGAAAATGCGTACGTGTTTTTGGCTCGTTTCAAAGTATTGATGCGCATAAGCGACTTGAACTCGAAAGCGAAAAAACAAACAGGTATAACAAAAATTTAGCCGCACTTACTGTTGCCCCTGAAGTACAAAACAGTAATGTAGAACAAGTTAAAAAGTTAGCAGTTAAATCTATGTGTGAAGTGCTAGATATTGCTCGCGCTTCGGTATGGATTTTTAACGATAAACGAGATGTGATGACATGTCATAGTTTATACATTAAAGGGCAAGGTTTTGTAGATACAAATGCTGTTTTAACTGCTAAAGACTACCCTGAATATTATAACGCCATTTATAAGCAAAACTTAGTAGCTATTGATGATGTTTATACGCACCCAGCAACGGCCGATTTTATAGAAGCGTATGCAAAACCACTAAATATTAAATCGATGCTTGATGCAGTGATAGCAACTGGCGATGGTAATTTAGGTATTTTGTGTGCTGAAACGGTAGGCGAGCACCACAATTGGACGCAAAGCGAAGAAACGTATCTTCGATCATTAGCTACTTTAGTGGGAAGCTCTTTAGTTTCTCAGCAGCGTAAAGTAATTAGTGAGGAGTTAAAAGTAGCGCTTGTTAAAGCTGAAGATGCAGCGCTTGCTAAGAGTCAATTCTTAGCAACTATGAGTCACGAAATAAGAACGCCAATGAATGGTGTGCTCGGTATGCTAGAGCTTGTTCAATTAGAATCATTACCTAAGCCAATAGAGACAAAAGTAGACATCGCCAAAAAAAGTGCACATTCTTTATTGGGTGTAATTAATGATATTCTAGATTTCTCTAAAGCTGAAGCAGGTAAAATCGAGCTTGAAGAGATTAACTTTAATGGACGTGATTTAATTGGTGAAGTTGCTGCCGCACAAGCATTTACAGCTCAAGATAAGGGTATTGAAATTATTTTGGATCTGGTGGCGCTAGAGCCTTCGCAGTTATGCGGCGATCCTGGGCGCATTCGCCAAGTTATTACTAATTTATTAAGCAACGCTGTTAAGTTTACGAGTCAAGGCGAGGTTGTTGTAAGCGCGAAAATTAATAAAGTAGCTCAAGGTTTAGAGTTTGTTGTAAGTGTAAAAGACTCAGGCATAGGAATAAGTAAAGAAAAGCAACAGCAATTATTTACCCCTTTTTCTCAGGTCGATGCATCAACAACGCGTGAATACGGGGGCAGTGGCTTAGGGCTTGCCATCTGTAAACAACTTTGTGAGCTAATGGGGGGGGCTATTTCTGTCACTAGCGAAGCAGGTAAAGGAAGCACCTTTACTGCCTCTATAATGCTGACTCCGGGAGATCAAAAAGAGCGCTATATTCCTAATATTAATATGGAAGAGCTAACCGTTTTGGTTGTTGATGATAACGAGACAAATCGAATTGTAATTTCACAGCAGCTTGAGCACTGGGGTGCTAAAGTTGCGCTTGCATGTGACGCAGGCGAAGCTCTTGATATGTGCGCGCAGCAGTATAAAAGTAACAATTGCATGTATGATATTGCAGTGCTTGATATGCAGATGCCAGGAATGGATGGCATAGAGCTTTGTAAAGCATTAAAAGCACATGAACATTATAAATCAATGCCACTTGTAATGATGACTAGTATTGCTGGTATGGAAGGCGCGCAGCGCTATTCTGATGCTGGTTTTCAGGCATATTTCCCTAAACCAGTAACCACCGCTGATTTAATTTCTGCACTGTCCGTTATTACGAGTAATGGAGCAGGAGAAGTGCTTCCACTCGTTACGTCAGGTTATATTTCGTCACTCAAAAAAGAAAAGGTACAGGAGTCTTCCCAAATATTATTGGTAGAAGATAATCCCATTAACCAACAGGTGGCTAAATTAATGCTCAAAAAGCTTAATTGTGATGTTACGATTGCCGGGAATGGTCAACTGGCAATTGATATATTAAAAGCTCACGATTCAGGGTTCTTTAAGCTCGTGCTTATGGATTGCCAAATGCCTGTTATGGATGGTTTTGCTTCAACCGCGGCTATTCGCAAAGGATTAGCGGGTGAACAGCACAAAAATATTAGAATTATTGCTATCACCGCTAATGCAATGGACTCCGATAAAGAGCGTTGTATTACAGCTGGAATGGATGATTATTTGAGTAAACCTATTCAATTAGATATTTTAAAAGATAAATTAGAGCAGTATATTTAAGGTAAAAATACAATGAGCCAACCCGTTATAATACGTGATGCAAAACCAAGTGACGCAAAAACAATTTTGCACTTTATTACCGAACTTGCCATATACGAAAAAGAACCGGATGCGGTAAAAACCGATGAACAAGCAATTTTAGATACTTTGTTTAGCGAAGGGGCAACCGCGCACAGCATAATTTGTTTAGAGGGCGATGAGCCAATTGGTTTTGCAGTATATTTTTATAATTACTCTACTTGGTTAGGTAAAAATGGCCTATACCTTGAGGATTTATACGTAAGCCCAGATAGTCGTGGCAATGGTGCAGGCAAAGCCATTATGAAGCACTTAGCTAATAAGGCGATTAGTAATAACTGTGGTCGTTTTGAATGGGTGGTGCTTGATTGGAATAAACCCGCTATCGATTTTTACAACAGTATTGGCGCAAAGCCTCAAAACGAATGGATTATATATCGCTTAACAGGGCAGGAATTATTAGATTTCGCCAAATAGTTAATGAAAATCATTTGCATTTGGGTTGTTGGGTGTGTAAGTTAAATACACACTCAATAATTAAATGTGCAGATGATTATATGATCTCAGGTCAAAAACAGCCCCACCCAGATCTACTCTATCTTGAGCAAGCATTAAGCCCTTGGCAGTCGAACATAATGCAAGGTAATTATGCATTTGAGCAGGGTGCTTTACTCGAAGCACGCGATAAATACTTATTAGCCAAAACGCTTGCGGATCATCTCCTTCAGCAGTTTTTATATGCTCAGATTAATAACAATGCCATTTATGCTATTGAGCATTGTATACCCGCACTTGTTGTTGCGTCGCATAATTTAGCTGATACCTATATAGCTATGCAGCAGCCAGAAAATGCATGTAAATGGCTATGCGAAATACACCTAACGCTTTGTTCTTTAACAAAGCATACTCATTACGATATACAAAAAGTGAGTAAGCATCATTACATTAAAACTTCCTCTGAACTTGTGTCATTTGCACGCCGGTACCCTTCTCTTCCAGAACTGATTGAGCAAGTTAATTTTTGTTTAAGCTCAAACACACCTTCAAACAAACAATTGCACTAAAAAGGACTATTTATGACGTTTACTTTACCTAAACTAGATTATGAATACGATGCATTAGAACCTCATATTGACAGTAAAACGATGCATATTCACCACACACTGCATCATCAAACGTATATCAATAAAGCCAATGCTGCTTTAGCAGATACTGAGTATGAAAACGTAAATGTTGAAAAATTACTTAAGGGAATAAACAGCCTGCCTAGTAATCTGCAAAAAGCAGTACAAGAGCATGTAGGAGGGCATTTTAATCACAGCTTATTTTGGCAAGTAATGAGCCCACAAGGAGGTGGTAAACCTGAAGGTATTGTGGCTCAGGCTATAAATGAGCAACTAGGCGGTTTTGATAAGTTTAAAGAGGAATTTACAGCCGCGGCAATTAGCCAATTTGGTAGTGGCTGGGCATGGTTATGTGTCACGCCAGATAAAAAGCTGATTATACAAAATAGCGCTAATCAAGATAGCCCTTTAATGCACGGGAATACACCTATTTTGGGACTTGATGTATGGGAGCATGCCTATTATTTGAAGTATCAAAATAAGCGCCCTGACTATATTGCCGCTTTTTATAATGTAGTTAATTGGCAAGAAGTACAAAGGCGTTATTTATTGGCTATCGGTTGAGTGCCGAATATGGCTAGTAATACAGTTTATTTTCTATAAGCTAGGCTCTATTAGATAATTTTACAGAGCCGCTTATGGACAATTCACATTGGCAAAAAGCACGTCAGAGCCGCGATCCTCGTTTTGACGGGCTTTTTTACGTAGCGGTAAAAAGTACCGGTATTTATTGCAGACCTATTTGCCCTGCACCAACGGCTCACGAAAAAAACGTTGTTTATTATCAGTTTGCCCATAACGCGGCGCAAGATGGTTTTAGACCCTGTATACGATGCAGACCCGATAGTGCCCCAGGCAGCGCAGCATGGCAGGGTACAAAAACGACTGCACTTAGAGCAAAACAGTTAATAGATCAAAATGATGAGCACGACTGCGAAAATTTAGCAGCTCGTTTAGGTGTAAGTAGTCGTTATTTAAGACAGTTGTTTAAGCTGTATTTTGGTGTGTCGATTACGCAATATCGATTGTTTAACCAATGTCACTTTGCTAAAAAGCTGATTCAAGAAACACATTTACCCCTTACCGAAATAGCGTTTTCCGCAGGCTTTAAAAGCATTAGGCGCTTTAATGATGCATTTTTACAGCAGTTAAATATAGCTCCCTCGAAGCTACGTAGTAGCGATAAAAAACCAACGTCAACACTCACATTAACGTTACCATTTAGGCCGCCTTATAATTGGCCCGCTTTGCAGGGCTTTTTGCAAAGGCGTTTGATAAAGCCAATGGAGTGGATAACGCAAACGAGCTACGGACGTACTTTTGCAAGTGAGCAATATAAAGGAAGTTTTACCGCTGAATTTATAGCGAGTAAAAACCACTTTAGTGTGTCTATCAATATAGATAATACGTTGTACTTACAAACTGTTATAAATAATATACGCCGTGTGCTTGATTTAGACGCTGATATTAATTTAATTCAAATGCATTTAAGCGCTAATATAAATAATGCATTTACAGTGTGTGAAGGGCTCAGGCTTCCGGGGATTTGGTCAAGTTTTGAAGCAGGGATAAGGGCAGTACTTGGACAACAAGTCAGTGTTACTGCGGCGCATAATTTAGTAACAAAGTTAGTTGATGAATTAGGCGAAAAAGAGGGTGATGCTGTTTACTTCCCCACAGCTAAAATTGTTGCTGATAGTGATTTTGCTTTTTTTAAAATGCCACAAGCCCGCAAAAATGCACTGCACAATTTAGCCCATTTTTGTGCACTAAATCCTGAAAATGACGATTTAGATGAATGGCTTAGCTTAAAAGGAATTGGCCCTTGGACAGTAAATTATGCAAAGCTGCGAGGACAAAGCCAACCCGATATATTACTTGATGGTGATTTAGGTGTTAAAAAAGCACAAGCAGCGGCAAACCCGTTTGAGCCTGCTAATTGCGCTCCTTTTCGATCTTACTTAACTTTTCAACTTTGGCAGCAATTATAATGATAATTCAAACATCAATTTCGAGCCCAATAGACGACATAATTATTCAAGCGACCGAAAAAGGCGTGAGTTATGTTGGGTTTTATCCACCAGTTGAACACTCTTATACGCCATTTGAGCAAGTCACTAACAAGGCGGTGCTTATTTGCGCTGCGCAGTTAAATGAGTACTTTGCAAAAAGTCGCACTACTTTTGATGTACCACTTGATACAAGCGGTACGGTATTTCAGCACAGTGTATGGCAAGCATTATTAACGGTACCTTTTGGACAGTCGCAAACATACGGTTATATTGCAAGCCAACTGAATAACCCAAAAGCAGTGAGGGCGGTAGGTGCTGCTAATGGTAAAAACCCGATTAGTATTATAGTGCCTTGTCACCGAATTATTGGCGCAAATGCAAAGTTAACGGGTTATGCAGGTGGGCTTGATAGAAAACTATGGTTGCTGAAACACGAAGGATTAATGTAAATTAATTGATAAAATATAGTCAGTCTGCTTAACTCAGGCTACAATTGAATTATAATTAACTAATAAAAATTCTTATGCGTATTAATAGCTTAGTTTGCTTTTTTATTGTGAGTTTAATGTTTACTGCGACTGCGTTTGGCAAGGCACAGAATCTTGTGTTTTGTTACGAAGACAAAAACATAGAACCCATGTTTTTAGGTGATGGCCAAAATATACCAATAGATAAACCCGGAGCATCAATCGAAATACTCCAACAACTTGATCTAGCATTGCCCAATGTAGCAATATCATTTGTTAGAAAGCCATGGCGTAGATGCTTAAACGATTTAGAATTTAATCGAGTGAATGCTGTTATTGCAAGTTACCGCACAGGACGAGAAAATGTTGCTGTTTACCCTGTTGATGAACAAGGTAAGTTACAAGAAGAGTATGCAGTAAGTGAATTTGGTAGCTGCCTTATAGGGCGTTATAAATTTCATAAAGAATGGGAGATTCGCGAAGTATTTCAAAATAAAGCATTTACGATAGCTATTCCTAATGGCTATGGACTAAATAGCGCGTTGAAAGAAGAACCATTTTTTATTCATAATACGTTTTCTAAAAGCAAAGCTTTTGAGTTGCTAGATAAGGGCGTGGTGCAGGCGAGCGTTGATCTGTGCCAAGTTGATGGCTTAAAAGTGTCGAGTTATCCGTATGAGGGTAATAATGTTAAACCTATTTATCCCCCTTACGAAACCAGCCATGATTACCTTGTTTTTTCTAAAAAATTCTACGAAGAAAATAGCACTCTAAGCTTGGCAATGTGGCAATGGTTATCAAAATTTGAAAGTGCACCTGTGTATATTAAATACTTAAAAACACTTAAATAAAAGGGCCTGTTTATCTTTCGAGGTTAAATTTACAGCAGCGTGTTTGTTTTTTAGGCTAGGCGGAGCCTATGTAGTGTGGTTAGTCCCCATAAATAGGCGATAACGCATTATAAATGCCAAACACGCGCTGCCCCTAGATAGAACAAATTACAATCCTGAAAGGTCACAGGCCCTGACAAAATTAAATTCGCGTTTGTAAATTGGTATTAATTTAATATTAAGGTAGCATAAGCGCACTTTTTATAAAATGGCACCGCAATGGCTCAATTATACTTTTACTACTCTGCAATGAACGCAGGTAAATCAACCACGTTATTACAATCTGCATTTAACTATAAAGAACGTGGCATGGAACCTGTCATCCTTACTGCGGCCATTGATGATAGACAAGGCGTGGGTAAAGTATCGTCTCGTATTGGCTTGCAAGCTGATGCGCATGTATTTGATGCTAGCAAAGATGTTTTTGATCTTATTCAATCACTCAACAATGATAAAAAACGCCATTGTGTATTAGTTGACGAGTGTCAATTTTTATCAAAAGAACAAGTAATGCAATTAACCGATGTGGTTGATGAACTTGGTATACCGGTATTGTGTTATGGCCTGCGTAATGACTTTAGAGGCGAGCTATTTATAGGGTCGCAATACTTACTTGCGTGGGCTGATAAGTTAGTTGAGCTTAAAACTGTATGCCACTGCGGGCGTAAAGCTAACCATGTACTTCGTACCGATGAAAATGGTGAAGCAATAGCCGATGGTAATCAAGTAGAAATTGGCGGCAATGACCGATATGTTTCGGTATGCCGCAAACATTATAAAGCCGCGTTAAATATGGGCCGACAAAGCATTTAAAAATGTATCAATATCTTCGCGCGTAATATCTAAATGCGTTACTAGCCTAAGCTGCTTGCTTGGGCTAAATAATATACCTTGTTGTTTAAGTGCCTCAGCAATCTCTTCAATGTTTATACTGTTAGTGTATGTTGCGTAAACCATATTAGTGGTGTTACTCATATCGACAGTAAAGCCACTGATTTCACTTAATTGTTGAGCCAAATAACGTGCATTTGCATGATCGTCTTTTAAGCGCTCTATATTGTGCTCAAGTGCAAACTGCCCAGCGGCTGCAAGCATTCCGGCTTGGCGCATACCGCCACCAAGTACTTTTCTCCATCGTCTTGCTTTATTAATAAGTGCTGGTGAGCCTAATAATAAAGAGCCTACGGGCGCTCCCAAGCCTTTAGATAAACAAATAGAAACTGAATCAAAGTGTTTTGTAATTTCAGTGATATCAACATTTAGCTCAACAGCGGCATTAAAAGCACGTGCGCCGTCTAAGTGCAGCGCTAAATTATGCGTGTTAACAAAGTCACGAGCTTGGGCTAAGTACTCAAGCGGGAGTACTTTTCCGCCTATGGTATTTTCTAAGCTAAGTAATCGCGTTTTTGCAAAATGACAATCGTCTGGTTTTATTGCTGCAGCTATTTTACTAAAAGGTATACTGCCATCAGCATCGTTTTCAATAGGCTGTGGTTGCACAGACCCTAAAACAGCTGCTCCGCCGCCCTCAAACTTATAGTTGTGAGCATTTTGGCCACAAATGTATTCGTCACCTCGTTCACAATGCGCCATTATTGCAAGTAAATTGGCTTGTGTACCTGAGCTACAATAAAGAGCAGCTTCAAAGTTAAAACGCTTACACGCATAAGCTTCTAGCTGGTTAACGCTTTCATCATCGCCATATACATCGTCACCAACCGGTGCGTTGTACATAATATCGCGCATTTCTTTTGTTGGTTTTGTAACTGTATCAGAGCGAAAATCTATCATGATTGCCTTATCCTTTTTATTGTTTTTAATAAAATTGGTACTAAGCCAGCTCGCTACAAATTTGTTCACGAGTTTCTTTATCAAAGTAGCTCCATGCAATAAAGCGGCTAATTTTTTGACCTTGTGCCATATCAACTATTTTATATTGTGCTATTGGGTGGGCTTTTAATACTTCTTCAAGGGCTGCAATATTATCTTTTTTAGAGACTAACGACGTAAACCACAGTACTTGCTCTGCAAAGTATTCGCTCTCTTTAATCATGTTAGAGATAAACTGTACTTCACCGCCTTCACACCATAATTCATTATTATGACCACCAAAATTAAGTGCGCTACTGGGTGTTTTTCCTAGGTTTTTCCACTTACGTTCACTGCCTTTACTTGCCTCTTCTTCGCTTGCATGAAACGGAGGGTTACAGAGCGTCAAATGATATAGATCTTTTTGATTTACAACGCCTTTAAAAATATGTGATGCGTTTTTTTGTTGTTTTAGGGTTATTTTTAAACTATTAAACTGAGCAATTTGCTTTGCTATTTTTACCGAGGCTGCATCAATATCAGTCCCTGTAAAATGCCACTTATATTCACTTGTACCAGTAAGCGGATAAACTAAGTTAGCGCCAGTGCCAATATCAAGCACTTTAATTTGCTTACCTAAAGGTATTTGTTGTTGATTATCATCACTTAATAAGTCGGCTAAGTAATGAATGTAGTCAACACGCCCAGGTATAGGTGGACATAAATTGTGCTCAGGAATATCCCAAAAATCAATATTATAATGTGCTTTTAAAAGAGCTTGATTTAATGTTTTAACGGCTTTGTTATCACTAAAATCAATGCTTTTAGTACCTGCAGGTGTTGTTATAACAAAGGGCAGTAGAGCAGGGTGCTCTGTTGTTAATAAATCGAAGTCGTACCCATTTTTATGTAGGTTACGAGGGTGTAATTTTGAACGTGCTTTATTTTCTTTCATGGCTTCATTTTAACAACAGATATGATGTGATGATTGTAACAAATGCTGATGAGTAAAGTGCAGACATTTCCTTTGGTATATTTAATATTGCTGGTAGGATGAGTTGAAAATAATAAAAAGGAATAACTGTGGCGATTTCTCAGCAATCAATAATTATTAATTTAGCTGATCAACAAACACTTCATTTACGCCGTATTAGCGATGAAAATCAGCAAGGGCCTGTCGTATTTTTTATGCATGGAGCTGTAGAAAACGGTAAAATTTTTTATACCCATTCGAATAAAGGACTTGCCCCTTTTTTGGCTGAGCATGGATATAGATGTTATGTGGCCGATTTACGTGGCCGAGGTGATAGTAAACCGGTTATTTCGAGTGACGCTAAGTACGGGCAAACTGAAGCCATTTTAGAAGATATTCCAGCGTTTATTAAGCAAATAGAGTTGATTGAAGGCAAGAAGCCTGACTACTGGGTTGCTCACTCTTGGGGCGGAGTATTAATGAACAGCGCGTTTGCACGTTTCCCTCAATATACTAATGATGTAAAAGCGTGTGTATATTTTGGCTCTAAGCGTTCTTTATTTAATAATCATCCTCAAAAACTATTACAAGCCAATTTAATTTGGTATTTTATGGCGCCTTTACTTGCTAAAAAACATGGCTATTTAAATGCTAAGGGCTATAAGTGGGGAAGCGATAACGAAACTCAAAAGTCGCATTATCAAAGTATGCAATGGGCTAAAAAGAAGCCATGGATAGATTCTGATGATAATTTTGATTATGCAAAAGCGCTAAACAGCCTGCATTTACCGCCAACGCTTCATATTGCTGCGGTAAAAGATAAAGCACTAGCTCAACCAATCGATATTCAAAAATTTATGGACGAATCTGGGCCTGGCATTCAACAAATGCGAATTTACGGTCGTAAACACGGGCATAATTTTGATTACGATCATATTAATATGCTTACCCACCCAAGTGCGCGTGATGATCAATTTAAAGATTTACTTAATTGGTTTAAAGCACATCCGATTAATTCTCATCAAGTAACTTTAAAAGCGGTGTTTTGTAACGCTCCCACTTAGCGATTGCGGCGTTATTAATAGGTTGGCGAATAGCATGTTTACTCAACGTGGTTACCGGTGTTTTTTGTTTATAAAACGCTAAGCAGCGCTCTTCAAAATGACAGTTTAAAAAACCAAGTAACTGCGTTAGCTGCTCTTTTGGGTTACTCACTAAATCTTCGTAACTGACATCATAAATTGGCATATCTTTAAAGGAGTGCCAATGCCTCATCATTTTTTCATACAACTTATGATAAAGCTTAAACTCAGATAGTGAGCAAAAATAAGGCTCGTTTTCAGCAAAGTAATTAGTGAAGATAGAAAATGCGGTGGCATTAAAATCACGACTTAAGTTTATAAATTTAGCATTAGGAAACAGCCTATATATAAGTCCTAGCGATTGATAATTACTAGGCAGTTTATTTATTATAAAAGGTCTGATGGGCGATGCTGTTTTTAAAGTTGTGATATACAGTTCGCGGGCTTTTTTTATTAGGTCAGGTGTTAAATGCGCCAAACATTGCGGGTAAGCAACTCCCGTTTTTTGTTCAATAAAAGCAACTGCGTTATTACTAATACTTGTACTCTCTCCGAGGCTCGAAAACTGACTATGGCTTGCCAACATTTGCTTCAGGAGGGTAGAGCCACTACGAGGCATGCCAATGATAAAAACAGGCGTAATATTACCTGTAAACTTTTCATCGGCAGAGGCAATAAATTCCTCGGTGTTGTATTTTATTATTTCATCGTAAAAAGGGATTAAATCTTTAGTGTTAAATTCACTTAATTTTTTTTGTAATTTATTCGCCAATATAAAGTAATTAAATGCTTGCTCGGTATCTTCAAGTGCATCGTAACTGTTTGCTAATGCGTAGTAACACACCATTTTTAAACGTAAATTGCTCGTTTGAGTTAATAAGTGGTGTAAATTACTTACATAATTATGCTCTTTATTAAAGCGGCCTAACTGTACAAGTTCAAATAAAATATAGGCTGTTACTGGGTAGGTGCCAATACTGAGAGCTTGGGCAAACGTTGTGTGGGCTTTATCTAATTCGCCATATGTTAAGTAGTGTTGGGCTAAGTAGTAGTGGGGTTCTGGGTTATGACTCGCTAACTTTTTTGCATATTCGAGAACAGTTAACGCATCGTTTGGCGAATTAACACCGTTGAACGCATCTGCTAGTGCATGTAATGGTTCAAGCATATGAGGCATTCGCTCACATGCTTTTTGGAGTAAGTATACAGCAGAGTCATAGCGTTCTAGTCGTAAGGCAATTCTGCCTAAGCCAAATAAAGCTTCACCATTTTCAGGGTTACTATTTAATAGCGTTTTAAAATGAAACTCAGCTTCTTTGAGTTTATTTTGTTGCAGTAGTTGGTTAGCTTTATTAAGTAGCATAGTTATACCAATTTTATTAAAAAAACAATCATTCTATCGCATTAAATAGCGTACTCACTGCGTTAAAAATTATTCATATAGAGCAACTATATATCATAATTTTGCCTTGTTATTACGCTATTTTCTGAGCGCTATAATAGAACACTTATTCAATGCAATTGGTATTGTTCATTATTATTTTTATTAACTATAAAATTAAAAAGGCGAAATGTCTTTAACATTTCGCCTTTGGTTCTTCATGAAAATAGTTTAGAAAGTATATGTTGCTTTCGCGTAGTAAAAGCCACCGTTAATACCAAACGGAGATGTTTCATAGTATTGACCACCCCAGTTGTTATTAGGAATTCCCGTTGCATCTGCAAAATCAAGTTTTTCAGCATCTTGGTCAAACAAGTTTTGAGCGCCTACAGAGAAGCTAACTGATTCATTTAAGAAGTAAGTTACTTCAGCATCAATAGTGACGGCAGCATCAGCTGTTTTAGCTGTTGCATCATAATCAACGTGAACACCTTGGTATTCGCCGTAGTAGTTTGCACGAGCAAATGCAGAAACTGATTCCCACTGCTGAGATAATGTGAACGTTGCACGATGATTCGGTAAGTCTTCTTCTAAGCGCTTAACTTTAAACGCACCTGTAATCTCACTAAATTGAGTTACTTCAGTATCATTCCAGTTATAAGCAAGGCTAAATGTAGAGCTACCGCCCATTAGTTCAGCTGTATAGTTTGCAACTAAATCGATACCTTGTGTTGTTGTATCAAAGTCATTTGTAAAAAAGCTTACTTGAGCAAGACCTTGTACATTAGGAACTCCAGCCGCTGTAAGTGTATCTTTATCTGCTTGGCTTAAGTTGATTTTATCTGATTGGCTAATACGGTCATCTACTTGAATGTTGTAGTAATCAAGCGTTAAAAATAACTCGCCGATTGTGTATACGGCACCAAGCGTATAGCTTTGTGATTCTTCCGGCTCAAGCTCTGTACCACCTAATTGCACTGCAATTGGGTTTGTTGGTGGAAGAAGCGCTGAATCTTGTAATACGCCGCTGTCTAAGCTTGTTTGTACGTTACTTACGTTAGCTTGACCAACTGTAGGTGCACGGAAACCGCTACTTACAGAGCCACGAATATTTAAATCTTCAGTTAAATGGTATTGAGCCATTACTTTGTAGTTAGTTGTAGTACCAAAGCTGTCGTAGTCTTCAAAGCGAAGCGCCACACCCATTAGGAAATCTTCAGTAAACGGTGCTTCAACATCAACGTATGCTGCATAGTTACGACGAGAAAACTCACCTGCTTGTGATGGTTTAAAACCAGGGAAGCCGTTAGAGCCAATACCAAAACCTTGTTCTGTTAAAGGGCCTGCAGTGTAAGATGCTTCATCACCAGAAATGATAGTGAATGTTTCTTCGTGCCATTCAAAACCACCGGCAATATTTACATCATAAGCTAAACCAAAGTCGACACCCTTTGATAAATCAAAGTTAAAGTTTTTCTCTAGTTGCTCATATTTACCTGGGCTGAAATCACGTGGTGTATCTGCACCTAAAGAGGCATTAACTGTATCGTAAATAAAGTAACGTGATTCATTTAAGCCCACAGTACCGCTTAAGTCATAGTAAGTATCTTTTAAGAAACCACCAGTGAATCGCCCTTTAGTACCGATAGTTAAAGAAGTATCAGTAATGTTGCCGCCAAAGTTAGGTGTAAAACCACCTGGAAGCGATTCGTTAAATGCAAAACAATCTGGGTTGTTCGCTACACCATTTATGTAAGCTGGATCATCTAGTACGTTGCCATCTGTTATTGCAATAGTAGGACAGTTAGCGCTCATATCAGGTGTTAAATCTGCAACAAGCAGAGTTTCGCCACCATCATTTGAATAAACACCAGAACGCGTTTGTGGGTTACGGTAGTAAAAGCCACCACGTACATCACGTTCAGAGTAGTTACCAAACATGTAAAATTCAGAATCGTTAGTGAGCTCTAAACCCACGTTACCAAAAATTGTAATATCGTCATCAACTTCAGGTGCGCCCCATACTTGTGCGAGCGAAGATACATCAGGAACACCGGCAGCTGAAAGAGCTGCAGCATCGGCACGCTGAACTGAGCGGCTTGTTGCATCTGCTGTTTTGTATTGAAAACTTAAATTAGCAAAGCCATTGTCGGTAAAAGGTAAGCCCACGTTACCCGACACTTGTGTTGTATCCCCATCGCCTTCATAAAATTGACCATGGCGAATTTCTAATTTACCGCCTTCTGAAGCGTCTTTTAACTGGAAGTTCATTACACCGGCAATTGCATCAGAACCATACTGTGCGGCTGCGCCATCACGAAGTACTTCTACTTGTTTAATAGCAATGCTTGGAATAACTGAAATATCTGCACCTTGGGCACCATCATTAATACCACCGCCTAAAAACGCAATTACAGAAGCACGATGACGACGTTTGCCGTTTAAAAGAACTAATGTGCTGTCTGATGGTAAACCACGTAAGTTAGCTGGGCGAACAAGAGAGGCTGCATCGCTAATAGGGTTTTGATGTACGTTAAAAGATGGCACGGCACCTTTTAAAAGTTCAAGCATGTCAGTGTTGCCCGACTTTTCAAGCTCTTCGCCACCAATGATATCGATTGGCACCGGTGAATCACCGATTGAACGTGGAGCTGAACGCGTACCTACTACGGCAATTTTCTCTACGTTTTTGTTTACTTTAGTTTGTTGTTGCTCGTCTGCTGCAACAGCAGTACCTGAAAAAAACAACCCTGCAGTGGTTGTAGCTAAAGCAAATTTGATTGCTTGGTTTAGCGCATTATTTTTTAATTTCATTCTAATTTTCCCCAGTTAGAATAATTCTTATTTTTGATGCTAATTTCACATCATTTATTTTTTACATAATTTTTGTTTCACATAAGTTTGAGGTCTTACCTCAAAAGCCTAATCAATTAAGCTTACTTTTTGTGAAGTCCTATCTACAGACTATAGGTAAAAAACGAGGAGAGCAATTGTTAATTAACCGTTTGATAACAAAAAGGTTCAATTTAATAAAAAATGCAACAGTGGTGCAAAGTGAAGTGGAAATGAACTAAATAAGTGCAAATAGGGTTGTTAAGAGGAATTTTAATGCGTTGGAAATATTAAAATGTTATTTATTTGTTTCTTCCTTGTGTTTTTTAATGTTTTGTATGCAGCGCCAAGCCACTAATTTTTCTTTATATTCATCCCACACACAGGGGCAGCAACTACCGCCGCCACAGCATTCATCAGGCTTCGGTTTTTCAGGCTTTTGCGGTATTTGACTTGATAAATTTTGCATTATTGTATGTATTTAATACTAATTTGGTGCAATAAGAGTAAGTGAAAGGCCGTAGCAAGTAAATTATTCTTTGTTAACCTGCGCCGCTGTGTGAAAATAAAAGCTATGCGATTATATAAAGTTATTCACCGTGCGCCTTGGCGGGTAGTTAAAATTAGTAAGAAACGCCAACAGCTGCGTTTTCGTCGTGCTATGGTGGCGCTTAAAATCGCACTCGCGCAAGAAAAAAAAGAAACCAAAGAAATGCTCTCTATTTATAGGCGCTATACCCAAGGCCAAACAAGTAAAGAGGAGTTAAAACGCGCTAATGAACAGTTTGTTGATATTCTAAAAGGGCTAGGGCTCGGTGTGTTTGCTGTATTACCTTTTGCCCCGCTTACAATTCCTTTAGTTGTTAAATTAGGGAGTTTAGTGGGAGTTGATGTACTGCCAAGCTCGTTTAATATAAACAAATCTATTAAAGAACTTGATGCTAAAATAGATCAAGAAAATCAAAAGCAAGAATCCAAAAACAGCTTAAAAAAGTAACTAAAATCCCTTCAAATTAGCGATACCTTTTAGGTGCGCTTATTGATATGCTCTTAAGTACCATTTTTTATATTATATGAGCTTTTTAATGAGTGCATTACTACGTCATACATCTTCTGGTATTCCTTTATCTTTTATTCTTAAAAACGAATTATCTGACTGGCAAGCACAGCAGCCTGCATTTATACAAAATTGGTTAACTAATACAGGTTTTGAAAAGCAAGGTGTTGCTTTAATCCCTGATGCTAAAACGGGCGAGTTAAGCCAGGTATTTTGTTTAATGCAAAGTAGCGATGACTTTTGGGCTGCGGGTAATTTAGCAAATACACTTCCTACTGGTACTTATCAAATTCAAGGCGAGAGCGCTTTTGTAGAGCAAGTTGCTTTAGGGTTTGTGCTTGGTGGTTACGAATTTAGTGAATATAAAGAAAAACCAACAGCAAAAGCGCAATTAGCCATTAGCGATAAAGCGTTGTTTGACCGTATTAGCCAACAAGCTGATGCCATTACACTTGCACGTGATTTAGTTAATACTCCAGCGGTAGATATGATGCCGCAACATTTATCGCAAGTAATGGAAGATTTAGCTGCAACTTACAATGGCGAATTTTCACAGTGGATTGGCGATGAGTTACTAGAGCAAAACTACCCGACTATTCATATGGTGGGTCGTGCAAGCGAAAATAAACCGCGTTTACTCGATTTAAAATGGGGTGCAACAGATGCTCCATTAATTACGCTAGTAGGTAAGGGCGTATGTTTTGACTCTGGTGGACTTGATTTAAAACCAAGCTCTGGCATGCGTAACATGAAAAAAGACATGGGCGGCGCGGCGCACGTAATTGCACTAGCGCAGCTTATTATGGCAGCTAACTTACCAATTAGATTACGAGTGCTTGTACCCGCTGTTGAAAATGCAGTATCGCGAAATGCATTTCGCCCAGGCGATGTAATTAAAACACGCAAAGGCATTATGGTCGAAATTGATAATACCGACGCAGAAGGGCGATTAGTATTGTGTGATGCATTAAGCGAAGCACAAAACGACAACCCTGAGCTAATTATTGATTTTGCTACTCTCACGGGCGCATGTCGTGTTGCACTGGGCACGGAGCTTCCGGGCTTTTTCTCAACGCAGCGCGATGTAGCAAATGGTATTATTGATGCAGGTTTAATCGTCCATGATCCTGTTTGGCAGCTTCCGTTGTTTGAACAATACAAAAACTTACTAAAAAGTGATGTAGCCGATATGGCAAACTGTGCAAGCACACCGTTTGGTGGTGCTATTACCGCAGCGCTTTACTTAAAAGAATTTGTTGAACCAACAACACCATGGGTGCACTTTGATGTAATGGCATGGAACTTACGTGCATTACCAGGTCGTCCAACAGGTGGTGAAGCGTTAGGTATTCGCGCGGTGTTTACTTACTTACAAAACCGTTTTAACTAATCTTATATGACTATACGGGGTTAAACCTCGTATAGTTCAAGTGGTAAATTATCTGGATCGGCAAAAAAGGTAAACTTTTTGCCGGTTATTTCATCCACTCTAATATCCTCAACTTTTACGTCGCACGATTCTAAATACGTTTTTGAAATCTGTATATCAGCTACCTTAAAAGCTAAATGTCTTAAGCCTTGTGCTTCGGGATAGCTTGGTCTCGTAGGTGCGCCATCAAACGAAAATAACTCTATTTGACTACCATCGGGCATGGCTAAATCTAATTTATAAGAGTTACGATCGGCTCTAAAGTGCTCATTAATAACGTTAAGTTTAAGTACATTGTTATAAAAGTGTTTAGAACGTGCATAGTCACTGCAAATAATGGCAGCGTGATGAATACCTAAAAGTTTCAAATTTAATTCCTTAAAAAGCAAAAACGCACTTAAATAAGTGCGTTTTAAATGTGGGTTATTACATCTTTTGTTAGCTTTGCTGCGCTTCTTTACATGCTTTAACAGCTGGTGCTACAAGCTCTAAACCAGTTTTATCACATGGCGGTAACGCGGCATCGCTTACACTAATAGGCGTTACACGTTCGCCCCATTTTATGTAACTTGCAGCCCATGTTAGGCCTGCACCAAATGCAGCAGACATAATGTTTGAATGCGGTTTAATTAACCCTTGCTCAACGGCTTCACATAACGCAATAGCAATAGTGGCAGCAGAGGTATTACCATACTCACCAATGTTAACCATTACTTTTTCGTCAGGTACTTTTAAACGATGTTGAATAGCCTGAATAATACGTAAGTTAGCTTGGTGTGGAACGAGTACATTAATATCATCAAGGCTCAAATCGGCTTGTTTAAGTACGTCGTCGCACGCTTCACTCATGCCTTTTACAGCACGTTTGAAAATTTCACGACCTTCAAATAATAAATCAGATGGACCAATTGGCTCATATTTATTTAAATCGCTACCAAAGTTAGTGATGTGTAAAATATCGCGGTCTTCACTGTCACAACCGGTTTTAGTACCAAGTAGACCCGCTGGTGTATCTGCTGCTTCAAGTACGACAGCACCTGCACCATCGCCAAATAATACAGCGCTGTCACGGCGTGCCCAGTTTACGTACCAGGTCATACGCTCAGCGGCAATGACCACTGCTTTTTTGATCATACCCGCTTGAATTTGTGCTGTAGCAGCTTGCAATGCATATAAAAAGCCCGAACATGCCGCGTTTGTATCCATTGCGGCAGCGCCAGTTGCACCAATATTTTTTTGCACTTGTGAGGCGGTATTTGCCACAACAGTAGAAGGTGTACAAGTGGCTAATATTACTAAATCAATATCTTTAGGATCAACGCCCGCGCACGCAATAGCATGCTTAGCAGCAACGGTTGCCAGCTCGGCGGTACTTACATGGCTCACTCGGCGAGATTTAATGCCTGTACGCGTGGTTATCCACTCGTCGGTGGTATCAACTATTTCACTAATTTCATCGTTGCTAATGCTTGCTGGTGGAATGCATTTACCCCAACCAGTGATATGTGCGTAAGGCATAGTATGTTCTCTTAAGGTGGTCTGACATGTATTTCTAATGGGTGAGTTATACCAAAAAACGGCTTTCAAGACTAGTTTATAGCATGCTTTGTATCGTAAATATTCGCAATTACGGGTTATTTAAGGTAATGCTAGTATAAAAAAGGAGCAAGTATGAAAACAACACTAATAGCAACATTCACTTCAATAACGCTGGCATTAATAACAAATGAGGCTTTTGCTCAACAGCATAAAGTTATTTATGCGGGCAGTTTACTTGCATCCGAGGATCAAAAAGTAAAAACAGAGCAAACGTTAGTCATCACAGATAATACAATAACAGCCATTAAAAACGGCTACCTCACAAAAGCAGAACTCAACCTACCTGATGCCGATATTATCAATCTTAAAAATCAATTTGTAATGCCAGGTCTTATCGATATGCATGTTCACGTTACGTTTGAGCGAGATGCTAAAGCAAATCCTCACCGCTGGGCAACAGAATATGATGCCGATTATGCTTTGCGCTCAATTAAATATTTACAACGTACGCTCGATGCGGGTTTTACATCAGTGCGAGATTTAGGTAGCGATCACAAAGTAATATTTCCGCTAAAACGCGCTATTGAGCGAAATGATATTAACGGCCCTCGCATTTTTGCAGCGGGTAATACAATATCGCCTACCGGTGGACACGCAGATATGCACGGTTATCGAAAAGACATTACAGATGCGGTTACAGGTGGGATTGGCATTTGTAATGGCGCGGATGATTGTAGCCGTGCGGTACGCGAGGTAATAAAAAGTGGCGCTGATGTAATTAAAATTACTGCCACGGGTGGAGTACTAAGTAATACCGCTGCTGGGGTTAACCAACAACTTACAGATGCAGAGCTGATTGCAATTGTTGATACGGCTCACCACTTAGGACGTAAAGTTACAGCCCATGCACACGGTACACAAGGTATAAAAGCGGCCTTAAAAGCCGGTGTGGATTCTATTGAGCATGGCTCTTATTTAGATAAAGAGGCAATAAAGTTATTTAAAAAAACGGGAGCTTATTTAGTACCGACGCTTTTAGCGGGTGCAACGGTAAGCGAAGAGGTGCTTACAAATCCAAATATGCCACCGGCAATAGCCGACAAAGTGCGTGAAGTGACTCCAAAAATGCAGGCTTCGTTTAAACTTGCACTGAAAAACAAGGTTAATATAGCCTTTGGAACAGACTCAGGTGTGTCGCGTCATGGGCTTAATGCTAACGAATTTAGTTTAATGGTAAACAATGGTATGAGCGAAGCCCAAGCTATTAAGTCAGCAACCATACATGCAGCTAAACTACTGGGGCAAAGCGCACTCATTGGCGACTTGAGTGTTGGTAAGCAAGCAGATATTATCAGTGTGAATGGCTCACCGCTTAAAAATATCGACGTACTTAAAAACGTGCAATTTGTTATGAAAGCCGGGCAAGTTTATAAACAATAGGGAAGGTTATGAGCAGCAAAATAAAAGTGTCGTTGTTTAATCATTTGATTGACGCTGAGCGCCAGTTACTAGACCCAGAGATTCGCCAATCTGAGCGCGCATTAGATGCTTTACTCGATGATGAATTTATCGAAATTGCAGCCAACGGCACTACATTTAATAAATACCAAGTACTTACCCGCTTACCTACCGAGGTTGTGCCACAGTTTTATAATCAGCATTTTAAGGGCCGAATGCTGAGCGATGATGTAGTGCAACTTAGTTATCAAGCTGCTTATAGGCGCTCTGCTCGCAGTGAATTTAATTATTCATTGCGTATGTCGCTTTGGCGTAAACAAGGTGAACAATGGCAAATGGTGTTTCATCAAGGAACGCCTTGTGCACCGTTTTCAATTTCGATGGATGATGATTAAAAATCATATAACCGTTAAAATAACCTTATTAAACATTTGATTGGGCAATTACCTCTTGTTAATGCGTACAGACCCCACCATTAGTCGACTATTAATGCTGCGTAGCGGCGCAATTGCCGTGCAATTAATTGCTGTGCTTAGCGTTTATTTTTTACTAGAACATCAGATTGCATTACTGCCTTTGCTGATTGTCATTGCCGTTGAGGCTGTGTTTCAGCTTATTAGCCTGTTTGCTTATCGTAACGTAAGCCAAGCTAAGCCCTTGGGTATGTTAATGCAGTTAACTGCTGATGTGTTATTTTTAACGGTATTGCTCTCACTAAGTGGCGGTGCAACTAATGCATTTGTATCGTTGTTATTACTCCCAATAATGATAGCTGCTGTTACGCTGCGAGAAAAAGGATTAGCTTATATTGCAGTGTTAGCCATTGCCGCATACAGTTTTTTATTGATAAAGATGCCCGATCACAGTATGCATCAAATGAATATGAGTGGTCACTTTATTGGCATGTGGGTTAATTTTGTTTTAAGTGCCAGTGTAATTGCACTTGTTATTGGCGCAATGAGCAGAGCACTTAAAGAGCGAGAGCGAATTATTGCAAATGTGCGAGAAAAGCAATTACGTAATGAACAGCTTGTTACCCTTGATGGGGCCGCAGCACAAATAACTCATCAACTAGCGACCCCAATTGCAAATTTACAGTTACTGTTTGAAGAGTTATTAGAAGAGCAACCAAACAATCCTATTGTTAAGCACATGCAAGCGCCGCTTACTCAGTGCAGTACACAGCTTAACGACTTTAGAAACCTCTCAGAGCAGTTACGCCTTAAAAATTCACAAGAGCATACAACAGTAAAGCAACTGCAAACACAAATTACCGACACACTTTTACTACAATACCCTGATCAGCACATTCAATGGATTACGCCACCTATTGCTGCAACGCTATTGAGTGATGCCATGTTATTGCCCGCTGTTTTAAATTTATTGCAAAACGCCGCGCTCGCTAATCAAAAACAAGATAAAACCCAGTTAGAGCTGAGTTGGCAGCAAGATAACTTACATAGCGAATGCGTTTACTTGTTAATTCGTGATTTTGGCTGTGGCTTTTCGTCATCGCAATTAGCTGATCTGGGCGGGCAACTTATGCCAAGCGATCAAGGTATGGGGCTTGCTGTGCTTTTATCAAACGTTACTTTTGAGCGTTTAAATGGCTCACTTACCTTGTTTAACCATGCAGATGGCGGCGCTGTTGCCAAAGTTAAACTCGCTATTGTAAACACTGAGAATAACGCCTCATGAAGTTACTTATAATTGAAGACGATATAAATTTAGCCAGCACACTAGCAAGGCGCTTAACTAAACAGGGCTTTACCTGCGAGGTGGCGCATAATCAAAGTGATGCATTACTTATAGCACGCCAGCACTTACCTGACTTTGTATTGCTAGATATGAAACTAGGCGATGACAATGGCTTGGCATTAATAAAGCCATTACGTAGTTTGCTCCCCCAAACACATATTGTTTTACTAACTGGGTTTGCAAGTATAGCAACCGCAGTAGAGGCAATGCGGTTAGGTGCAAACGACTACCTTACTAAACCGGTTGATATGGCAACATTATTAAAAGCGCTTAACACCGAGCCTGTGGCATCGGCATCGAATGTTATTGATGATGCGGTTATGTCGCCGGAGCGCTTAGAGTGGGAGCATATTCAACAAGTACTGCACAGCAATAATGGCAACGTGTCGGTTACCGCAAGGCAACTTAATATGCATAGACGTACTTTGCAGCGCAAGTTACAAAAAAAGCCGGTGCAGCAGTAATTTAGTACTTAATTTAAGGAAAGTGTTATGAGCGATGATGCAGTGACAATAATGCAAAATCAAAAAATTATATTATTTGATGCGCAGTGTAAGCTTTGCAGCGCGTGGTGTAACTTTATTATTGCTCACGACACTAATACCATTTTTAAATTATGCAGCGTGCAATCTCTAAAAGGGGAATTGCTGTTAACGCATTTTGGTTTTTCAACAACTGAATATGCCTCAATGGTTTACCTAGAAAACAGTAAAGCGTATATGCAAAGCCATGCTTTTTTTAATGTTGTTAAGCAGCTAGGTTACCCATACAAACTAGCAAACGTATTTAGTATTTTGCCAAATAGGTTTAATAATTGGTTATACGATAGGGTTGCTTTAAACCGCTATACCTTATTTGGAAAATATCAGTATTGCAGAATACCCAACCCAGATGATGCTAAACATTATTTATAAATTAGGCGTTAATACACTGCAGTATAAGTAGATGCCAGGTTTATGGGGTTGTGTTAAAATCGCCGCGTTTAATTTTAGCTAACGGTATAAAAGGCTTTTTTCATGGCAAACACAGCACATGCACTTCACATTTTGGTTAAGCACAAAGAAATTGCAGAAGATATTATTAAGCAATTAGGTAAAGGTGCAAAGTTTCAGACCTTAGCTAAAAAGTATTCGTCATGCCCATCGGGTAAAAAAGGCGGTGACTTAGGTGAATTTAGACGCGGACAAATGGTTCCACAGTTTGACAAAATTGCATTTAAAGGCGCAATTTTAGAGCCACATTTAGTTAAAACCAAATTTGGCTGGCATGTAATTAAAGTGCTTTATCGTACTTAGTTTACTTTTAAGTAAAGAAGTAACCTTCGCTGTATAGAAAAAGGCTGCACTATGCAACCTTTTAAGTATTAAGCCTTTTTATTTTATCAACATCCAGATACCCGCAGCAATCATAAACAGGTTTTCGGTCAGAGAGACAAACCCCAGTGGTACATTACTATCACCGCCAACGCAGGCACACTTAAGCTCTCGTCTGTCTATGTAGACAGCCTTAATCACCGACACGGCGCCAACACCCCCAATAAATAAAGAAATTGGTGCAACAATATAAGCTGAAAGCCCTGCAATCATGCCAATACTTACAAATGCTTCTAAAAATGGATACACATAAGCATATCTCACTACTTTCATCGCAAATAAATCATAGGTTATAAAAGAATTACTAAAGCTGTATAAGTCGCGTAATTTTTGAATAGCCAGTACGCCCATTGTTAACGCGACAAACAGCATAACTGTATGCATAGAAAAAAGTGCAAAGCCAGTCGAGTAGCTAAATGCAAAGGCAAGCAATAAGGTAACAGCAAAAATGGCCGTTACGGGAGTATAAGTAGTACCTTGTTGGCCAGGCTCCGATTTATTAAAGTAAGTGCGCAGGTCGTCATACCCGCCAATGCGTTCGTTATCGATAAATGTTTGTGGTGTGGTATCAACATTGTGCTTTTGTTGAAATGCATCGGTTTCTTCGCGCGAAGTCAGCGGCTTATCATCTACCTTATAGCCCTTTCGCTTAAGTAAATCTTTTGATTTGAGTCCAAACGGACATATATGTTCATCGGTTGCCATTCTATATAATGTTGCTGACTTAGCCATGTGTACTCCTTACTTTAAATAGTTAATTTATTTGTGCAGACAGTACAAATGTAGGTTTCAACATTGTTGGTCGCTTTGAAAAAAGGGTCTAAATAAATGTAATTTTTACCTATCATTCGCACAAAATTATCTCACAGAGCATGTAATAATTTTCTTTGCTAATAATGCACTTATAATGCCAGTGTAAAAATCTATTCGTGTAATGTTAATTGTGGCAAAGGAACAAATAGTAGATATGTTCCTATATTAGAAATTAACCATAAGCAATATCAACTACCTATTATTATGAAAAATACAGTCACGTTAATAAAATCTAAAGGTGTAGGGATAGGAGCTATCGCTATATTAGCAGGGCTCGTTTTAGCGTTAGGGGAGATAATACTGCCAATTAGCTGCTTAGCCAGTTTGTATATAGTTTATAAATATTTTCGATTGGCTAGGGTTATTAAAATAAACTTAATAACAGAGCAGGTAACAATAAATAATAAATCCCTCATAGGCTTTTTAGAAATATCGATTAAGACTTTCGAAAATACGCATCGCTGCGCGTTAATAATTAAAAATACTGAGGAGGAAATACTCAAGTCAGGGGCGCTCTATTACTGCGCTAGTAAGGATTGCTTAATCAACTACAGCGGCGAATATGTGCATATTACAGTTGAGAACCAATAGGGCTAAAATGTGCAGTCTTATTTAGTTTTAAACTTGTCTTGTCCTGAAATGTGTAAACAGATTTCAGGACAAGACACTTTGAAAGAGATTGGTGACTATTTTCAATTGCACTATTCTCGTGTAAGTAAAATAGTGTCAAAAAGAAAGACCTGACCACCCTATTTACACAAGCCTTGGGCAACACTTTGCAAGCATTTGATAGTTATTCTGGTAACATTGAATTTCGTAAAGTACAACAGAAGTTTCAAACTGGCAGTAGCTTAAAGCCAACGTTTGACGTGACAAATTACACCATTGGAAATATCAGGTTATGAGCCATTTAAAGTACCACAATGACCACTATAAATTAGTGAATTTGCAAAATGCCTATCAAATTCATTTAGATACTTATAACAATAGGTGGCAGCGTTATCTCGAGCTAGAGCCCGCGATTTATGAGGAGCCGCAGGCACGGTTAAACTCTGACGCAATGGATTGTATAAGTCTAAGCTTTCATGCACAAAATGCAGAGAAAGGGCTTGAGGGCGTGCCTATTATGCGCTTTGGCCTAGATTTATTACATGCGCACTATAATTTAGTGTCAAACCCCGGGCAGCGCCATATTTTTACCTTAAAAGAGCACGTGTTTCGCTTAGAGGGTCGTGCTGAGCATCGCTCTATAATGGTTGATAATTGGTTATTGCAATTGAGTTTAGCGCTTTGCTTAAGAGATGCTGATGCGGTTGAGTTAATCTGCCGGTGCGAAGAAGATTGGCTTGAGTACCCTGATGCCTTTGACTTCGCACTCCTCAAGTTTGTGCGAAATATATTTGTACAAGACGCAGACCAAACAGTGTTATTACGCGAGGTAATGGAAAAATCAGGCCCTGAGCATGTTGATGAATTTAGAGCGCCTTACGTGAACCAGCTATTCTTACCTTATTTGGATGTGTGGGTAGCGGTGTTATCAAACGATGCCGCTCATTACCAACAGGCAATCCATAAAGCTATTGAATTACATTACACATTCTATAACGACCCACCGGAGGGGGCGGTTACGTGGAAAGGTGATGTAGCCTTGCTGATAAGCGCAGTGGCTAGCCTTGCCTATGATAAACATGGTTGGCAAGTGCCCGACACCCCTTACCTGCCAAAGTGGCTAATTTATAAAGAGTTTGAAAATGCTTAAATTAGCATTGTTTGGCTACGAGGCTGCATATTGCAGCCTTTAATTTTGCTAGCTAACTAAGCGTCTTGCTTAGCCTCTTCTTCACTAATTTGTTTTAGTGCCTGAATAAACGAGTCGCTTGGTTGTCCGCCAGTAAGTGCATATTTATCGTTTATGATAAATGTAGGGACAGAAGTAATACCCATCTGTTTAAAGTTGTCTTGCTCTTGGCGTACGTCTTGAACGTATTTGTCTGAATGTAGAATGCCGCGCGCAGTTTCTTTATCAAGACCTACTTTTTCAACAACGTCGAGCAGTGCTTCTTCTTGATTTAAGTATTTTAAATCAGTGAAGTGCGCTTCAAAAAAGGCGAGTTTTAACTGTGTTTGCTTACCTTCTTCACGTGCCCACATTAATAAACGATGCAAATCAAAGCTGTTGATCATGATGCGTTTGCCATCAAAATTAAACGTAAACCCAGCACGTTGTCCCGCTTCGAACATGTTTTTACGATTTTCGTCGCCTTGCTCTTCACTTAGGTTGTACTTTTGCATTAAATGTTCGTTTAAGTCTTGACCTTCAATTGGCATATCTGGATTTAGTTCAAAAGGATGCCACGTAATATCTGCGCTCATTTCGTCTTTGAGTTGCTCTAGTGCAGTTTCTAGGTTTTTATAACCCACTACACACCAAGGGCACATTACGTCTGAAACGATATCAATTTTAAAGTTTTTCATATTTATCCTTTTGAGGATTGCTTATAACTAAGTATAAAAAAGGATATTGGGATTAATTTAGCTTTATCAATCCTAAATACCAACGTGCAGTAACACTTAATCATTTTGAGTGGCCAAACCTGACGCTAGCTGCGTTAAAAATTTCTCATTTAGAACAACTAAATAACGAAATTTTTGCCTTACTATCGACAAGGTTTTCCTTCCTCAAAATAGATCACTTAGTTAAGCAGGTTGGTATAAACTAAAAAGAGCAGCTATACAGCTGCTCTTTTAGAAGGTACTAATCTTTAGGCGTTAAGCCCAAATGGGTCGTCAATACTATGGCTAGGCTCAGTAAACCAATGAGGGCCGTTGTCGGTCATGTAAAAATGATCTTCTAGGCGCACGCCAAATTCATTGGGTATAACTAACATTGGCTCGTTACTAAAGCACATGCCTGGGGCAAGTTGGGTTTTATCACCGCCAACTAAGTATGGCCATTCGTGAATGTCTAGCCCAATACCGTGGCCCGTTCGATGCGGGCAACCCGGTGTTTGGTACTGCGGGCCTAACCCTTGCGCCGCTAAATAAGTACGTGCGCCCTCATCTACGTTTTCGCAGGTAGCGCCAATTTTAGCTGCATTAAACGCCGCCATTTGCGCTGCTTTTTCATGATCCCAAAACATGCGTTGGCGCATTGTTGGTTCACCAAATACATAGGTACGGGTTATATCCGATAGGTAATCGTGTACTTTACAGCCGGTATCAATTAATACCATATCGCCTTTTTTAAGTACTTGGGCGTCTTTGACACCGTGCGGGAAAGACGTTGCAACACCAAATAAAACAATACAAAAATAGTTACCCGGTGCACCTACTTTTTGGTGTGCTTGCTTGATAAAGGCTTCTACTTCGGTGGTGGTTATTCCCTCATAAAGCATGCTTGCTGTGGCTTGATGTACCGCTAAGGTCATGTCCATCGCGCGCTGCATTAAGCTAAGCTCATGAACTGACTTATGCATACGACAATGCGCCGTTACAGGTTGGGCGTTTATGAGGGTTAAACCCGTTTGCGCTTTATTAATGCCGTCGAATATAAAAAACTGTGCGCTTTCATCAATGCCAATGGTTGCGTTTTCATTAATGTTTAACTTTTTTAGTACTTCAACAAAAAGTGCATAAGGATTTTCGTGCTCTTGCCACCCATGAATAGGTCCCTCTATTACTTTAAACCCGTTTAGTGAACCAATTTCGAAATAAGGCGCAATGTATTGTACTTCACCAAGGGCGGGTAATATCGCGCCAACCATGCGCTCGCTCGCGTACCATTTCATACCTGTAAAGTAGGTTAGGTTGGTGCCAGCGTTTAAATAAATTGCATCTATGTTGTTAGCTAGCATATACGCTTGCGCCTTGGCTATGCGCTCTAAATGTTCGTCAGCTGCAATAGGGGTTAGCGTGTGCGTCATATTGCTTAAGCTTGCCAACGCTTGCTCGCTAGATTGTGTACCAATACCGATGGTAGTCATGTTTTTCTCCTTGGATTTTTAACTAGTGTGATTAATACCAAGGTAAAATTCAATGTTATGCGATAAGAGGCTAGTAGTTTATAGCCTCTTAAAAGGTCATATTATTTTTTAGCGTAAGGTAAACGCGTGAGTTTATTACTTGTGTGGTAGCTATCAAGCCCAGTTACTGCCACTGTTTCTATTGCTTGTAAATCTAGGAAACCGTCGCTTTGCAGCGCGGCTTTATCAACAAAAACATCCATAATTTCGCCAATAACGAGCTCAGTTCCATTGATGGCTAAATGTTGGTTTTCTACAAATTTAACCGAGTACTTTAAGCGGCTTTCTTTTACAAAAGGGGCTGCAAAGTCGTTTAAGTATTCAGGCGTTAAGCCTGTAGCATCAAACTCAGATTCGTCTTTATCGTAACGGGCTGAGGTTTGATGAGCTTGTTTATAAATCGACTTATTCACTTGATTAATGGTGTAAGTGCCCGTTTGTAAAATATTTTCAAACGTATGACGCGGCACACTATGAGGACGCATTATCATTGCGACTAACGGTGGGTTAGCCCCAAGGTGAATAACGGAGCTGACAATCGACAAGTTAGTATTGCCAAGTAAGTCTTGTGTACCAATTAAGTTAGCGCTTTTAAAACCCGAAAGAGAGTTGATTAAGTGAGTACGGGTATGTTTTTCAAGTGCGTCTATTCGCGCTTTAGTAAAATGCATTAAAAATCCTTACCACGGTATGGTTGAACCTTGCCAGTCTAAATAAGCAGGTTCACCGTTTAGTTTTAAATCAGGGTTGTTGTTTGTTAATTCAAAAAGTTGCCCAGCTACAAATTCAGGCGTAAATAACTTACCTGCAGGTACGTTTTTTTGAAAAGGCTTTGAGAGTTCGGTATCGGTAGTGCCTGGATGAAACAAAATGAGTTTGGTGTTTTTAGCACGACGAGCAAGTTCAATAGCCGCCGTTTTAAATAGCATGTTAAGCGCCGCTTTAGATGCGCGATAAGTATACCAGCCACCTAATTCATTGTCGTTTATGCTACCTACGCGCGCACTTAATGCTGTAATAGTACACTGCGTTTTGTGGGTTAATAGAGGCAATATGCTCTGTAAACAAAGTAACGGCGTGAGTGTATTAGAATTTAGTAACTCGTTAAAATAATCAGCGTTTAAATCTTCTAACTTTTTTTCGGGCATGTGCTGAGTGTTATGAAGTTTACCATTGAATATTATAACTTGATGTAACTCAGCTTGAGTGTCTTTTAAGTGCTGGGTAAAAATAGCCAAGCTTTGAGCGCTGTAGTCGGTGCTAAAGTGTTCAGTGTTTGTAGGGGCGCTGCTGCATTCACTTGAGCTGACACACAGAACTTTAAATTGTGATGCATGGTTATCTAAGTGCTCAACATACGCTTTTGCAATCGCACTACTAGCGCCAAATAAAACAATGGTTTTCATTTGCTACCCTTATTTTTTAAACTGCATTGCCCATTAGAACACGTTGTGTTTGGCATTAAAATTTTACTAAGGGAATGTCTGTATTTTGCAAATAACACATATCCACAGTCAGCGAAAAAGCGAATAATTGGCAAGCGAAAAATTTTCAACCAGCCGTGTTTACCCACTATTTTCCATGCCTCGTACGTTACATCAAGCCCGTAAATCATTTCACCTGATTGCTTTTGGGCTTGCAGGTAGTTCATTGCTTTGTCTTTATCAATATACGGGTAGCGTTCACTAAAGTCGCTCGCGTTAAGATCTTCAAGCGTAATTAGATTTTTAGAGTCTGCGTGTTTTAGTTGCTGCATTTCGGTGCTGCAAAGAGGGCAGTTTCCATCGTAAAAAATGATCATGTAATCGCTTTGTGATTATTTTATATATACTTTTTTACGACAAGACATTGCAAATGGATCTATTAAATTTCTCTTCATGATGATATTAATAGTGTCCTACGAAACAAAGGAGAATGAGAAATGAGTGAACAATATGCCGCCTTGCGAGGTAATGTAAATTTACTTGGGCAATTACTAGGACAAACTATTAAGGATGCTCAAGGCCAAGCTATTTTAGATAAAGTAGAAGAAATTCGGGCTTTATCTAAATCATCTCGCAGTGGTAATGAAGACGACAGACAAGCGCTAATAGACGTTTTACATGCGCTTAGTGATGAAGAGCTTTTGCCGGTTGCCCGTTCATTTAATCATTTTTTAAACCTTGCTAATGTAGCAGAGCAATTTCATACCGTTTCGCGTTTTAATGACGTTGGCCTTGGTCAACAAAACCCTCTCACTCAAACATTAAAAACGTTAGCTACAAAAGCAGAACAAGGCCAGCTAGACAGTAATCATTTGGCCGAAACACTCTCAAAACTCCACATAAATTTAGTATTGACCGCTCACCCAACCGAGGTTACGCGCCGTACTATTATTAACAAACACGTTGAACTAAGTGACTGCCTTGCATCATTAGAGCGAAAAGATAACTTAGTGCAAGAGCGTGACAATATTTTAAATCGTATTGAACAGCTGATTAGCCAAGCGTGGCATACCGACGATATTCGTCGCTCTCGTCCAACACCTGTTGATGAAGCTAAATGGGGCTATGCCGTAATAGAAAATAGCCTTTGGCATGCGGTACCGCGTTTTTTACGTGAATTTTCAGCCAATGTTAAAGACCAACTCAGTTTAGAGTTACCGATAGATTACTGCCCAATTGAGTTTACATCGTGGATGGGTGGAGACCGTGATGGTAATCCATTTGTAACATCGCAGGTAACAAAAGAGGTGCTCGATCATGGTCGTTGGATGGCACTTAACTTATACATTCAAGATTTAAAAACGTTGTGCGCTGAATTATCTATGTCAGATGCCAGTGATGAGCTTATTGAGCTTGCAGGGCAAGAGTTTGAACCATACAGAGCGGTAATCAAAAAGCTTAAAAATCAAGTTGCTGAAACAGTGGCGCACTTAGGTGCTAAAATTAAAAATAAGCGCAGCGATTCACAAGACTTAATTACTGATATTAATCAGCTTAAACACCCGGTTGAAGTGTGCTATCGATCGTTATTAAAGTGTAATATGAAAGTAGTTGCGGATGGCTTATTACTTGATTTACTGCATCGTATAAATAGCTTTGGTTTGCGTTTAGCTAAACTTGATGTGCGCCAAGATTCGTCTCGCCACGGCGATGTGTTTTCTGAGCTAACGCGTTACTTAGGTTTAGGCGACTATAACCAATGGCAAGAGCAAGACAAACAAGCATTTTTACTTGCAGAGCTTAACTCGCGCAGACCGCTAATTCCAAAACATTGGCAACCAAGTCCTGATGTACAAGAAGTACTTGATACCTTTGATGTGATTGCCAAGCAAGACGAAGCTACATTTGGTTTGTATATTATTTCGATGGCGCGCACAGCGTCAGATATTTTAGCGGTACAACTATTGCTAAAAGAAAGCGGCTGCAGCTTTGATTTACCAGTAGCACCGCTTTTTGAAACACTTGACGATTTAAACGCAGGCAGTGATGTAATTACCACATTGCTTGATAATGTTTGGTATCGCGGGCACATTAAAAACACCCAAAACGTAATGATTGGTTACTCTGATTCAGCTAAAGATGCCGGCATGATGGCAGCAGGTTGGGCGCAGTACGAAGCAATGGATAAACTAGTACAACTTGCTGATGCACGTGGTATTGAGCTTGTTTTATTCCACGGACGTGGTGGTACAGTAGGTCGTGGTGGTGCACCCGCTGCACAAGCGCTGCATTCACAACCGCCAGGCTCTTTAAAAGGTGGTTTACGTGTAACCGAGCAAGGCGAGATGATTCGCTTTAAATTTGGTTTACCCGATGTAGCACTGCAAAGCTTAAATATTTACGCAGGCGCAGTTCTACAAAGTAACTTACTACCGCCACCGGAGCCAAAGCCAGAATGGCGCGAAGTAATGAAGCTAATAAGTGAGGAGTCGTGTGAGCACTACCGTAATGTAGTTCGCCATGATGAAAACTTTGTACCTTACTTTAGAATGGCAACACCTGAGCTTGAACTGTCTAAGCTACCGCTTGGCTCTCGCCCTGCAAAACGTAATCCTAATGGCGGTGTTGAAAGCCTGCGTGCTATTCCATGGATTTTTGCTTGGAGCCAAAACCGTTTAATGCTTCCAGCATGGTTAGGTGCGTTAACTGGCTTAAAAGCTGCGCTTAATAAATACGGCGCAGAAACTCTAAACGAAATGAGCTTACAGTGGCCGTTCTTTAGATCTCGCCTAGAAATGCTAGAAATGGTATTTAGTAAAGCCGATTGTTGGTTGAGTGAGCATTATGATAATGCGCTGGTGGAAGATATGTACAAACCACTGGGTGTAACACTTCGTAAAGAGCTTCAAGAAGCCATTAGCTTAGTGCAATCACTTAGCCCACAAAAAAGCTTATTAGCCGAACAGCCTTGGATTAAAGAGTCGATTAGTTTACGTAACCCGTACACCGATCCACTTAACTTATTGCAAGTTGAGCTTTTACGCCGTGCTCGCTCACAGGAAAAACACAGCGAAGGTGACATTGATAATGCATTAATGATCACAATGACAGGTATTGCAGCTGGTATGCGTAATACCGGCTAATATTTTGTTAGGTATACCAATTAAAATTAAAGGGAGCACGCGATGTGCTCCCTTTTTTTGCGTTGAATAGGCTGGTATTTCGCATCCTAAACTTTTAAACTACTTAGCCATTGAATAATTAAAAAATGTTATGGCTTCAGCAACTTTTACTGTACAGCAAGATACAGCACTTACAAATTCGCACATCACATTAAGCGTAGCGCAAACAGCGTCATTACGTAGTCAATTAAAATCACAGCGCGGCATATTAAATTCTAATAATATTAAACAGTTATGTGCACAGCTAAATGTGTCTGATGATGCATTATTACAAGGTTTAGTGCCTTTAGCTTCGGAGTATGCGGTTGCGCCGATATCAGATTTTCATGTAGGTGCAATAGTTAAAGCACTTGATGAAAACGATGAGGTAAACTTTTACTTTGGTGCAAATGTAGAGTTTGATCATCAAGCGTTGAGTTTAGTGGTTCATGCAGAGCAATCGGCTATAAATAACGCCTGGTTAAACGGTGCTAAAAAAATAGTTAAAATAGCGATTAGCGATGCACCGTGTGGGTATTGTCGCCAGTTTATGAACGAACTCGCTGATGCTAAAGAGTTTGATATTTTATTGCCAGAGCAACACTTTAAATTAGCAGAGTTATTGCCTCATTCGTTCGGGCCGACTGATTTAGGCAATGCGTTTAGCTTGTTCAATCCAGAGCCTCACCAGCAAGTATTCGTAAATGCTCAACTAGATGAGAAGCTAGCAAGTACAGCATTAAAAGCATACGTACCCTATAGTAAAAACTTTAGTGCAGTAAAAATTAGTACATTTGAAAATGGTGATTTTTACGGAAGTTACGCAGAAAACGCAGCGTACAGCCCAAGCTTGTCGCCACTGCAAAGTGCACTTAGTCAATTATTTATCGCAGGGCTTAGCTTTAACGAAAGTACGGTAAAATCAATTACACTTTTAGAAACCGCAGGCCATGAAAACCAAGCGGGTGTAGCACGTGCTGTACTTGCAAGTTTTAACAACCTGCCGGCAATAGAAGTAATTAGTGCACAGCTAAAATAACCTTTCAAAAACAATAAAGCACAGCCAGAGCTGTGCTTTATTAAAATGTGCCATTCTATCGAATTAAATAACTCACTAACTGCGTTAAAAATTATTCATATAAGACAACTATACTTCATAATTTTTGCCTTGTTACTGAGCCATTTTCTTATCGTTATAATAGCCCATTAATTAATAGAACTTATATTAATCAAGCAATACTTTAGCCGCTTCTAATACAACCGCCACAGATTTACGTTCAATTTCACCATGGTCAACATTTGGTATTTCTTGGCGAGTACGATTAACAAGTACGCCTGCTACACAGGCAGCTTGTAAACCAAGGGCAGCACACATAGTAAATAACGTAGCTGATTCCATTTCGTAGTTCATCACGCCCAGTTTTTGCCATTCTTCGCAGCTACCTTGTAGTGATTTAGGAACGTAACCAGAATGCGTATCGTAACGCTCTTGTCCTGGGTAAAATGTATCGCTTGATGCAGTAATACCAATATGGAAATCGATATTTAAGTTTTTACATGCTTGTACCATAGCTTGTGTTGCATAAAAGTCTGACACCGCAGGGTAGCTAAGCGGAGCAAAATGCTGGCTTGCACCGTCTAAACGTACAGACGCTTGGCTAATTAAAATTTCGCCTTCGTTAATATGTGGCTGAATCGCACCTGTTGTACCAATACGTAAAAACTTACGCACGCCAAGTTGTGCTAATTCTTCTACTGCAATCGACGTAGATGGGCCACCAATACCCGTAGAACAAACAACCACAGAATGGCCGTTTAATTGACCTAAGTAAACATGAAACTCGCGAGTTTGAGCAAGGCAGGTTGGGTTGTCTAGGAATTGTGAAATACGTGCAGCACGATCTGGGTCACCCGGTACAATCGCAAGTTTTGCACCTTTAAGATCGTCAATACATAGTCCTAAGTGAAATACCTTTTCCATAACTAAGCCTTTTATAATAATTTGTTGTCAATCTAGCATCATTGCTAGAAACGTTTATCAAGTACAGGACGATTGTCCGTTTTACCTTAACTTCTCCAATTAAGTCTTAATAATTTTAAGGATTAATTTGATTTATTCATCAACTATGAATATTCAATCAAGTGCTTATATACGTAGGCTTATTGTGCTGTTGACATGTTCAAGCAGACATAATAAGTATCACACAAGCGCGTAACTACAATTAAATAGTTCATGGTAAATATTCATTAATATTAAATAAATTCAATGTCTTAGGTTTTTGTTAAGCACGTAAAAGCTAACGTGTTTATTTATATTAGGCACAGAGTTATTTAGCAAAGTGGGATTTATTTGAAGTTTAGGCACTTTTGGTGATTTTGCATAACTAATCAAAAGTAATTAGCTACGTACAGAATAAAAATCGAAGGAGTTTATTATGAGCACACAATTTGAAGCATTTAAAAACAAAGTTGAGCACTGTTTGTGCGCACCGGGTGATGGCGTATATACAGTAAATACTGCAAAAGAGCGTAAAGCTGCGCTGCGTAATAAGCTATACGGGCAAACTGAAAACGTTGATAACTTATGGCGTGAGTCTTTAGATGAATTACCAAATTCTCCACATAAAGCGGTTATGTTAGGTATTAGCTCAGACTGTGGCGGTGGTATTTTACGCGGTGCAAACTGGGGGCCACTGTTTGTGCGCTCAGCATTAATTGACCAGCAACCGCAGTGTCATTCGTTTGATTTAGGTGATGTACGTGTAATCCCTCATTTACTTCATGATAAATACCTAAATGATGCAACCATTTCTAATTGCCAAAAAGCCCTATACGGTAATGAAGATAATGACTATTACGTTAGTCCGTTATCAATCACAGAGGATGTATGCGACAGTTTTTACGCAACGTTTAAAGATAAAGGGATATTTGGTATTGGTGGCGATCACTCAATTAGTTACCCACTCACCAAAGCGTACTTAAAAGCGAAACGTGAGCAAGGTAGGCGTACTGCTATTATTCATTTTGACGCGCATACCGATTTACTTGTTGAGCGCTTAGGTATTGATTTATGTTTTGGCTCGTGGTGTACACATATATTAGAGTTTTTACCGGCGCCGCATCATTTAATACAATTTGGTATACGCTCAAGTGGCAAGCCTAAAGCGCACTGGGAAAGTACCTTTGGCGTTAAGCAACATTGGGCACATGAAATCATTGAGCGTGGCGCAGCAGCGGTTGCTGCCGACGCTATCGCACAGCTAAAAGCCGATAACGTTGATGAAGTATACGTAAGCTTTGATATTGATGCGCTTGATGCAGAGTTTGCATCTGCCACCGGTACGCCAGAGCATAATGGTTTAACGCCTCAGCATGCGCTTGATATTTTATCAGCCATTGCGGATGAGTTCCCGATTACGGGTGCTGATATGATGGAAATAGCGCCATTTACCGACAGCTCTTTAGTTGGACAATCAAGCTCGGAAACAACGCTTAGAGAAGGCGCTAAAATTTCAGCATTCTTAATTAGTGCAATGAACAAGTAAGCTGTAGAAGCTATAAAGACTAGTACTATCAGCTTATAAATGTGCATTACACTACTAAAAACTAGCAGTTCATAAAGCCTCAGCTATATTTATTAAATACTTATAATGAGTTAGTTGAGGCCTTGCTGAATGAAATTATTGATCTTTTTGTTGTTCATTAGCTGTATAAAAGTTGATGCAACTGAAATCACAATAGTAACGGAAGTATTTCCGGACTTTCAGTATCTCAATGAAGATAATAAACTCGTTGGTCGTTCTGTTGATAAAGTTCATAAAGCGCTAGAAGGTACAGGTATAAATTACACTATGTTTGCCCATAGTTGGGCCATATCCTACAACGCGGCGCTACGCGATAAAAACACCTGTATATTTTCGATTGTTCGATTACCTAATAGAGAAAGTAAGTTTAAGTGGGTAGGGGAACTTGAAAGCTTTGACTCAGCGATTTATGCTCTTAAGTCTAGAAGTATAAAGTTAAATACTCTCAATGATGCTAAAAAATATAAAATAGCGGTACTGCGTGATAATTTTAGTCATCACTATTTGCTTGAGCGAGGATTTAGCGAAAGCAGAAACTTGTTACTCATCGATAGCCTAGATAAAATAGACAAACTTATCAGTACCCGTCACAATATTCTTGATTTTGTTGTCCTTAATAAAAAGCAATTTAACTACCGAGTTAAAACAGAAACTAAGCTAGAACTACTTGAGCCTGTACTTAGTCTAAATACAGCTCAGTCTCCATTATTTTTTGCTTGTAATATAAATATGGATCCTGCCTTAATTACTCAATTAAAAGTCGCCTTCAGCAAATTTTCAGTACTTTAAATCTCCTTTTTTACCTCTCAACCAATTGAAAATTAATGGTTTAAATATATTTAGTAAATTTAAATTGCTGCGTTTAAAAAACAGATTATAATCCAGCTGCTTTTTGTTTAAAAAAGCCTAACTTTTGGAGCATTAAATGGGTGATTTAATCGGGATTAGCTTATTGATCTTGATCAGTGCGTTGTTTGCTATGTCAGAAATAGCAATTGCAGCGTCGCGTAAAATAAAACTGCGAGTAATGGCAGATGAAGGGAATATAAAGGCAGCAGCGGTACTAAAGCTACAAGAAAATCCAGGGGCTTTTTTTGCCATGATCCAAATAGCGCTCAATGCGATAGCTATATTGGGTGGTATTGTGGGTGAGCAGGCTTTATCGCCTTATGTTGAAAGTGTGTTGGTATTATTTTACCAAGGTGCGCATTTAGAAAAAATTAGCTTTTTATTCTCGTTTTTTACTATTACATCTTTGTTTATATTGTTCGCCGATTTAATGCCAAAGCGGTTAGCGATGATCATGCCAGAAGCGGTCGCTGTTAGAGTGGTTACAATAATGCGCTGGGTTACCTTTGCATTAACTCCACTGGTGATGTTTTTTAATGGCGTCACTAACTTTGTGCTGCGTTTGTTTAAAGTGCCCGCTGAGCGAGAAGACAATGTAACAACAGAAGACATTGTTGCCATGATGGAAGCAGGTGCTGCTTATGGTAGTTTGCAAAAGCAAGAGTATGAACTCATTGGCAATGTGTTTGACCTAGAAGCGCGATTTTTATCAAGCGTTATGACTCCACGCGACCAAATTGTCTATTTTGATTTAAATGAATCTAGCCATGATATTGCGACTAAAATTATTGACCATCCTCATAATCATTTTTTAGTGGTGTCAGGAAATTTAGATAAGTTGCATGGCTCTGTTGAATCTAAAGATATTTTACGACAAGTACTAAAAGGCGAAGCCGCCAATATAAACGATGATCTGATTGATAAAGATGTTTTTTACTTACCCGAAACATTAAGTTTATCTGAAGCTTTAAACGCGTTTAAAAGTGCAGCGAAGCCGTTTGCTGTTGTAGTAAACGAATATGCACTTTCGGTGGGTATTGTTACCGTTAAAGACTTAATGAAAGGGTTTATGGGTGATTTAATCACTCACCAAGGCGACGAACTAATCATAGAACGCGATAAAAATTCATGGCTTGTAGATGGTTTAACCCCAATTACCGATTTAGCAAAAGTACTTGATATAGAAGAATTTCCTGACCAGATGCACTATGAAACGGTCGCTGGCTTTTTAATTTATAATATGAAGCGTATACCTAAACGTGCGGAACATTTTACTTTTTCAGGCTTTAAGTTTGAAGTAGTTGACGTAGAAGGGATTAGGGTAGAGCAGTTGTTAGTTTCAAGGGTTATTAACCCACAGAGCGCTAATACCCTTTAAAAAACTAGATAGGACACTAGTCCTTTATATAAATAGCCAGGCTGTATTTGCTTGGCTTTTTTCTGCCTATTAAAAACTTAGTTTCTAAAATGAGATATTATTTCAAGATGTTAAGTTGTTTTATTTTCATACAGTCTTGATTCTATTTTCATCTAATTAACATTAAATGCAACCTAAGACGTATATTGTACTGGGGAGTGTAAGTTTGTGTAAATTTCTCCTAATTAAGATTCATTATCAGCGCATTTTAATTTAGAATGATCGTTCACTCTAAACTAAAAGGTATTTAACATGCAGCGTTCCCGCATCGCTTTATTTGTATTGTCAGCCCTCGTCGGTTCTGTTGCTTTAACTGGTTGTGACCAAGCAACTGAGCAATCACAAGCTTCAGCTCCTAAAGCTGTACCAGTGGGTGTACTTACAGTAAAAAGCCAAGCGCTTACTCTCAAAAAAGAACTTCCTGGTCGTATCAGCGCATTTCAAATTGCTGAAATTCGCCCACAAGTAAGTGGTATTGTTCAATCTCGTTTATTTGTAGAAGGTAAAGAGGTTAAACAAGGCCAGGCTCTGTATCAAATAGATCCTGCGACATTTGAAGCCGACTTAGCAGCAAGTGAAGCAAGCGTAGCACGTGCAGAGGCAAGCATTGCTAGCTCTAAATCAAAAGCATCGCGTTATAGTGAATTATTAAAAATCAAAGCCGTGAGCCAACAAGATTTTGACGAAGCCGATGCTGCTTACAAGCAAGCAAACGCTGAATTATTAACAGCTAAAGCACAATTAAAGTCAGCGCAAATTAACCTTAATTACAGCCATGTGTCGTCACCAATTAGTGGTCAAATTAGTAAATCAAGCGTAACTGTAGGTGCACTAGTGAGTGCTAACCAAAGTACTGCACTTGCTACTGTGACTCAGTTAGATCCAATTTATATCGATTTAACACAATCAAGTAATGAGCTTACCCAACTTAAAAAAGCAATATCATCAGGTGCACTAACGGTTGACTCAACGAGTCAAACTGATGTTGAACTTATTATGGAAGATGGCTCTGTTTATCCTCATAAAGGTACGTTGCAGTTCTCTGAAGTGACGGTTGATCCAAGTACTGGCTCAGTAACGTTACGTGCTAAATTTTCGAACCCAGAAAAATTATTACTACCAGGCATGTATGCCCGTGCCTCTATAGTAGAAGGTGTTAAGGCGGGTGCTATTTTAGTTCCGCAACGTGGCGTTAGCCGTAATTCAAAAGGCGAACCAACAGCAATGGTTGTGAGCAAAGACAATACAGTTGAAAGCCGCGTATTAAAGGTAGACCGCACAATAGGTTCTGACTGGCTTGTTACCGATGGCCTAAGTGATGGCGACAAGTTAATAGTTGAAGGTTTACAAAAAATCCGCCCTGGTGCACCAGTGAATCCATCTGAAATTCAATCGTCTGCTAAAGCCGATCAAGCGCAATAACGGAGAGTTTTAATGTCACGATTTTTTATCGATAGACCGATATTTGCTTGGGTACTCGCTATTGTAGTGATGCTTGCAGGTATTTTGGCGATTAGGAGTTTACCTATTTCGCAGTATCCTTCAATTGCACCACCTGCAGTGAGTATTACTGCAACGTACCCTGGTGCATCTGCACGTACACTTGAAGATACGGTAACGCAAGTTATTGAGCAAAAAATGAAAGGCCTTGATGGCTTGCTTTATATGTCATCTACGTCTGAGTCGAGTGGCTCTGCTACGCTTACACTTTCGTTTAGTGCTGAAACAGACCCTGATATTGCTCAGGTTCAAGTGCAAAATAAACTAGCAACAGCGACTCCACTTTTACCAGAGCCCGTACAAAGGCAGGGTGTTGTAGTTGCAAAATCAGCGCGTAACTTTTTAATGGTTTATGCTTTTGTGTCTAAAGATGGCAGCATGACCAATATTGATATTGGTGATTACGTTTCATCAAATGTGCAAGATATTGTATCGCGCGTAGAAGGCGTAGGTGAAGTGCAGCTGTTTGGTTCTCAGTACGCGATGCGTATTTGGTTAGACCCTGCAAAGTTACAAAACTATAAGCTTACACCCGCTGATATTAGTGCATCAATTAGTGCGCAAAATGCACAAGTATCTGCAGGCCAACTCGGTGGTATGCCAGCCGTTGATGGTCAGCAACTTAATGCAACAGTAACGGCGCAAAGTCGATTACAAACGCCAGAGCAATTTGAACAAATATTAGTTAAAACCAATCCAGATGGCTCCTTTGTACGTCTAGAGGACGTTGCTAGAGTAGAGCTTGGCGGCGAAAGCTACCGCGTTGTTGCTCGTTACGATGGACAACCGGCATCAGGCTTAGGTATTAAATTAGCCAGTGGCGCTAATGCACTTGATACAGCTGAAGGCGTTAAAAAAGCAATTGAAGAGCTAAAACCGTTTTTTCCTGAAGGGTTAGATGCGGTTGTACCTTACGACACAACACCATTTGTATCGTTATCTATTGAAAAGGTTATTCACACCTTAATTGAAGCGGTTGTACTTGTTTTTGTAGTTATGTATTTGTTCCTACAAAACTTTAGGGCAACACTTATTCCAACCATTGCGGTACCTGTGGTTTTACTTGGTACGTTTGGTATTTTATATACCTTTGGCTATTCAATAAATACGCTAACAATGTTTGCGATGGTACTTGCGATAGGCTTATTGGTAGATGACGCAATCGTTGTTGTAGAAAACGTAGAGCGCTTAATGACCGAGGAAAAACTCTCCGCGCTCGAAGCTACGCGTAAATCTATGGATGAAATTAAAGGTGCACTGGTAGGCATTGCCATGGTGCTTTCTGCGGTATTTATCCCAATGGCATTCTTTAGTGGCTCTACCGGTATTATTTATCGTCAGTTCTCTATTACACTGGTATCGGCGATGGGTCTTTCGGTATTGGTTGCACTTATTTTGACACCAGCACTGTGTGCTACGTTATTAAAACCAAGTCATGTTCACGACGATAGCTCGTTTATTGGCAAGTTTTTCTCTGGATTTAACCGAGGCTTTGATAAAACGAATCGCGGGGCACAAGGCTTTGTAAGCCGTATGATCAATCACTCTAAGCGTTACTTACTTATATACGCTGTGATAGTGGGTGGTATGGTTTATGTGTTTTCGCACTTACCAACAGCATTCTTACCAGACGAAGACCAAGGTATTTTGTTTAACCAAGTTTCATTGCCAGCAGGTTCTACAACACAACAAACTTTAGAAGTTGTTAAAAAAATGGAGAACCATTACCTAAATGAGCAATCTGAGGCTGTTAACGGTATTTTTACTGTAACAGGGTTTAGTTTTGCAGGTTCAGGTCAAAATGCTGCAATTGGTTTTGTTAACCTCAAACATTGGGATGAACGTCAGCGTGATGAGTTATCTGTCCAAGGTGTGGCTGGTAAAGCAATGGGATACTTCTCAACGATAAAAGAGGCGTTTGTGTTTGCGTTTCCGCCGCCTGCAATTGTTGAGCTTGGTACTGCAAATGGTTTTAATATATTTTTACAAGACCGTGTAGGCTTAGGTCACGACGCACTGTTAGCTGCACGAAATCAGTTGTTAGGTTTAGCAAGCCAAAGTCCAATTTTAGCGGGCGTACGTCCAAATGGACAAGAAGATATGCCAGAACTACAACTTGATACAGATTTGGCAAAAGCTGAAGCGCTTGGTGTTTCACAAGGTGATATAAACAGTACGCTTGCCACTGCGTGGGGTAGTAGTTATGTGAATGACTTTATTGACCGTGGTCGAGTTAAAAAAGTGTATATGCAAGGTGATGCACAATCGCGCATGGTGCCAGAGGATCTAAATAAGTGGTATGTGCGCAATGATAGTGGCGATATGGTGCCATTTTCAGCGTTCGCTAGCGCTTATTGGACATACGGCTCGCCACGCTTAGAGCGTTACAATGGTTTTTCTGCAATGGAAATTCAAGGTAGTGCAGCACCAGGTTACAGTACCGGCCAAGCAATGGATGAAATGGAACGCTTAGTAAAACAATTACCTAATGGTATTTCGTCTGAATGGACCGGAATTTCATTCCAAGAGCGCTCTAGTAGTGGTCAAGCTCCATTACTATATGGGTTGTCATTATTATTTGTATTTTTATGTTTAGCCGCACTTTATGAAAGTTGGTCGGTACCGTTTGCGGTAATGATGATTGTGCCATTGGGTATATTTGGTGCAATTATGGCGGCACTTGGCGGTGGCTTATCTAACGATATTTACTTACAGGTGGGCTTGTTGACCACCATAGGTTTAGCGTCTAAAAATGCGATATTAATTGTAGAGTTTGCTATTCATAAAATGGATGAAGGGCTGGGATTAGTTGATGCAGCAGTTGCTGCTGTTCGTTTACGTTTACGACCAATACTCATGACTTCAATGGCATTTATTTGTGGTGTAATTCCACTGGCGATTGCCTCAAGTGCGGGATCTGGCGCCCAAAATGCGCTAGGTATTTCGATTATTGGTGGCACACTTGCATCATCAATATTAGTTGTTGTGTTTGTACCGTTATTCTTTGTGTTAGTTCGCCGTGTATTCCCAGGCAAAACTAACGAGACAACGAAGGAGAGTGCAGAATGAGCATTAAAACATTCAGCCTAAGTGCCATTGCTTTATTTGTACTAAGTGGTTGCCAACTTGCACCAGAGCAAAAAGACCTTGCTCTACCAGTATCTGATGCTTATGCATCAGGTACTGAGCAAAGCGCTGCGCAGCAATTAAATTGGCAGCTTTTTTTTAATGACGAAAAATTACAAACGTTAATTACGCAAAGCCTTGAGCATAATAAAGATATGCAAATTGCAGTGCTTAATGTGCAGCGCGTTCGTGGTTTGTATCAAATCGAAGATTCTGCTTTGTATCCGTCACTTGATTTAAATGCTTCTGGTACGCGCCAGCGTTTACCGGCTGATTTGTCGGGTACTGGCGATGAAGCTATTAGCTCGCAGTACAGTGCAACAGTAGGTATTACCTCTTACGAGTTAGATATTTGGGGCAAAGTGCGCAACCAATCAGCGCAAGCACTCCAAAATTTATACTCTACAGAGCTTAGTCAATACAGTACGCAGGTGTCTTTAATTTCTGAGCTTGCAAATGCGTGGCTTAGTTACGCGACGGACTTACAACTGCTAGAGCTGGCAAAAGAAACGCTCACCTCTCAGCAAGAGTCATTATCGCTTACGCAAAAAAGCTTTGATTTGGGGGCTACGTCTTCAATTACCCTTGAGCAGCTTAAAAGCACAGTAGCTACAGCAAAAGTAGATATAGCAACATATAAGCGTTTGTTAAAGCGTGATAAAAGTGCCCTAGATTTATTAGTAGGGAAATCTGTTTCAGCCGATTTGCTGCCTAACAAAGACCTAACTAATTTGATCAGCATGCCAGAAGTGCCAGTTGGTTTACCGTCTGATCTGCTATCGCAACGCCCTGATATTAAAGCCGCTGAGCATTTAATGCTTGCTGCAAATGCCAATATTGGCATTGCACGTGCGGCGTTTTATCCAAGCATTAGCTTAACGGCCAATGCCGGCACTGCTTCAAGTGACTTAAGTGGCTTATTTGATTCAGGCTCAGGGACATGGAGTTTTGTGCCGACAATTAGCTTACCTATTTTTAATATGGGACGTAACCAAGCAAATCTTGATGTGGCAAAAGCCGATCAAGCAATTGCGGTGGCAACGTACCAGCAAAAAATTCAAAATGCGTTTCGCGAAGTTGCCGATGCACTTGCTGATAGAGAAGGTTACCAAGAGCAATTAAGTGCGCTTGATATGCTTATAAGTAGCCGACAAATCACGTTTGATTTATCAAAAATGCGTTACGAAAAAGGCGCAGATAGCTACTTGCAAGTACTTGATGCTCAGCGTACGTGGTACGGCGCGCAGCAACAGTTAATTTCAGGTCAGCAAGCATATCTTGCAAGCCAAATTAATTTGTACAAAGCGCTTGGTGGCGGATGGAACGTAACCAGTGAAACAGCTCAGGATGAGAAATAATATTTGCGGCTTTTAAAGCCGCATTACATATTTATATAGCGAGACTATTTATAGCTCTTGCTTTACTGAGTTTATGACTTGGTAGTGGAGTTGAACATGAAGCCTAAAGCAAAAAGGCAAACAGATCCCGCTATAGCGCAAGCTAGGCGCGAACAAATACTAACAGCTGCTGCAGAGTGTTTTCGCCGAAAAGGTTACCACGGTGCAGGCATGGCTGAAATATCTAAAACGGCAGGGATGAGTGCAGGCCATATTTATAATTACTTTGAAAGTAAAGAAGCAATTATAGAAAGCATTATTGAAAAAGACATGGAAGAAATGTTTTCTATCTTCCAACAGTTTGAAGATCACCCTGGTGATGTTTTAGCAGCTCTTTTAGATGGCTTAAACATTGGTGTGCAAAGGCACATGGACACAGGGGCATGTGTAGTTGACTTAGATATGATGGCTGAAGCAGGTCGAAATGTTAAAGTAGCTTCATTGCTACGTGATATGGATACTCAAGCACGCGGGCGCATGAGACAGCTTTTAACAAGCGAGCGAAGTGCGCTCAAAGACATTGATGAGCTTGAACTTGAAAGCCGAATTAATGTTATTTTTTCGATGATGGCAGGGTTATTACTTAGAAAGTTACTCTACCCTGAGCTAACCGAAAAAACAGTGTTAATAGCGCTTCGCCCTGCGATGAAAACATTACTAATGCCATTTGATAAAGCATAGTAAAGCGCAAAATAGATAAACTAAAAAGTAAGCTAGCCAATATTTTGGCTAGCTTTTTTATTTGGGCTATTTAAAAGCGCTCGATTGACCACTGAAGTGCAATGATTGCGATGGCAACGGAGCCCATTGGCATTAACCACTTTTTATACCAGGTGTAGTTTCGTACATAAATGAGTATTGGCAGCGCAACCAGTAATATACTGAGCTGACCAATTTCGACCCCTAAATTAAATGCTAAAATGCTCAATAACTGATAGTCACTCGACAAGCCAAGCTCACCAAGTACGCTCGCAAATCCCATGCCGTGCAGTAAACCAAAAGCAAAAGTAAGCCACCCTAAACGAAGTACCAACGGCCAAACATTATTTAATGCTGCAAATAAAACCGATATAGCAATTCCAAGCTCTACCCAGCGACTATTTGGCGAGACTAAGTTCATAGCTGTTGCTGTAAGCGTAATAGAGTGCGCAAGCGTAAACGCGGTTACTATCCATGCTGTGTGTTTAATAATGTGTTTTTTAGAGCTAATACCTTGCCATGTTTTGTTACTACGTTTTAAAACACAGGTAAGTAATAGGGCGATTAAAAATAAAATATGATCAATACCTATCCAAATATGTAAAACACCTTGATAAACGTATTGATTGAACGTGCTTAAATAACTGGATTTTTCAAAGCTAAATGTTTGCTGAGCCTCGTTGATATTAAATACACGAGATACACCGTTTATATTTACGATAGATTTATGATTAGCATCGGTTTTAAAAAAAGCAGAATACGAAAGAGAGATTGTTTCACTATCATTGCAGTTAAACAGCAGCGGAATAACCAAATAAGGCTGGTTAAAATGGTTATCTAGCTGATAGATACCTTCACTTTTTAATGGGCATGCTTGCGCGTTTTGCGTGATATTTAAACTTTCTGTAACGAAGTTATTAATTGAGCTGCGTTTTGCTTTTATTTCTGCCCACGAAATTTGCCCGTCTTTATCTAAATCTAGAGGCACTGCGTGCTCTAAGTCGGCGATGTTAACTTGCCAGGTACCCGTGTATTGGCTTTTGTTGGTGTCGTTATCGTTCTTGCTATTTAGGGTTATATAACTTGTACTTAGTTGATGGGAAAAGCTGTAAGTTGAGAAAATACACAGCATTAAAGTGAGTATAAATAGATAAGGCGTTTTCATAGTGTATCTCGTTGCATCGCTTTTGCTTTAATAAGTAATTGCTCATCGGTGCTCATTTTAGCCTGTTGCCAATTAATATGAGCCCAGTAAAGTGCTTTTTCACGATTTGGTTGTACATCAAGGTAATATTTAGCTAAGTCACTCGCATGAAAAGAATCTTTACGAAGCTCTCTAAGTGTAACTCTTTTCGCCATTGTATTTTGCCATTTTTTATCGCGTTTATTTAGTTTTTTTTCTGCGATTGAAAGCCTTAGCAAAATAGCATCTTCTAAATTACTTTTATCTGGAAGCAGTACGCTTAATGTATTTAATACTTGTTGAGGTTGATTTAGCGCAATTTGAATATCGGCCCATAACACAATGAGGCTCACAGGAGCTTGAACTAAATCTACGCTTTGTAAGTGAGACAAAGCTTGCTTGTAGTTACTTAGACGGTAGCTCATTTCACTTAAAACATGGTTTGTAGCTAAACTAGTTTGGTTATTGTTTATAATTTTAACTAATGTTTGGTAGCTGTCTAAAACACTTTCATGCTGGCTTTGTACGTCTAGCACACAAGTGCTAGCAGTAATGGTGCTTACTTGACCAATCAAGGCAACACAGTGTTGTTTTGCTTTTGTAAATTCACCTTGGGTCATCAATATATTGGCCAGCAACAAATGGCTATTACTGTGCTTTGGTTCGGTAATCAAAACGTTGTTGGCAACGTTAATTGCTTCGTCAAAAAGGTGCTCTTTTTGTAAAACACGAGCATATAAGTAACCAATTTGAGACGTGGGTGTTTGGTTATATAACTGAGCTAAGCGGGTTTTAAGTAGCCCTTGTAAGCGCTCTGTTTGGCCTGCATATTGGCTATTAGTCACTAAAGTATTTATTTCGTCAACAGAGAGAGAGGCACTAAATGTTGAATTGCTTGAGGCAATAACTGCGTCATCTTTTGGAGTATAAGGAGCCGCACTCACCGCGAAAGAGGTTAAGCAAATAGCAATAATAGTGAGGGGTTTAAGTACTGATAAATGCATTATAAATATCCTTTGAAAAAAGCCATCCGTGGCCTGTCAGCTTAATGACTTGGTTAGTTACCGCTTGTAGAAATTAATCCATCAACATCGGTATCAGTGTTTGTAAACACCCGACCATTAACAGTTAACGGCTCTGCATTTGGCGCTTGATTAAATGCATCGGTTGCAAATTGAGCAAAGTCAACTTGCAGCGCCTCAATTGTAATACTTACTGTTGCAGTAACTTGCGAATTAACGCCATCACTTACACCAAACATAAAGCTATCTGAACCTGTTGCTTCTTTATTAGGTGTATAAGTAAAGTTACCATCACTGTCAACATTAACAGTACCGAGCATTGGCTCGCTTGTTAACGAGTAAGTAAGTGAGTCGCCATCATTATCGCTTGCGTTAAGCATATCGGTAATGCTTATTTCAGTTTGTGTTGTTAGCATTGCATCGCTTGCTGTAGGTGCGGTGTTTACAACCGGTGTAGGTTGTTTTTTATCGTCATCGCTACTACATGCACACAATGTTAATGCACTGAGGAGAACACAAATATGGGTAGTTTTTAAATTACGCATCAGTTAACTCCTTATTTAGATCCTGCAATAGGTGTTGCAAGGTATGGGAATGTTGAGTCCATCATTGTTGCATCAATAGGTGCGCCATCAGTAAATGGAACTGTACCCGTATTAGCATCCTCTGGTGTACAAAGACCTAAGTCAGTGTCTTCGCCATTTACAGGAATAGGGTGACATAAGCGACCCATCACAACGCGCAGTGCAATATCAACTACATCATCACCCGGGCGACGACCATTTGGGAAACCAGCTAAGTCATTGCCAGCTACACCAAATGCAGATTGATCAGCTTGTGCTGTTGCTGCAATGGCTGTGTTTAAACGCAGCATTTCTGAAGGTGTGACCGTTGCTTGTTGATTAACGCCTGCAAAACCCGTTAAAAATGCAGTGATTAAATCAGTACGCGGGAAGTTAGTGGGTGCCAAAGTTTCTAAGTTTGCGCCAAGAGTGGTATTAACAGCATCTTTAAACAAAATATTTAATAACTCTGGTAGTGCTGGGTGAGATACATAATCTAAAAATTGTGCATCGTCTTTAGGGTGCGCAGTAGAAAATGTGTCCTTGTCTTTAATGCCAATTACAAGCTCATTTACAAGCGGGCTACCTAGGCGTGAAACCTGAGTTAATGCACCACCGTTTACCGCATTATTAGCAAATTTAGCATTGGGGTTTAATACACGTGCTTGCGGTAAGCTTGCTGTTGTCCACGAACCTATTACGCCGTTACCTTCACCGACAATACAGCTTTTAGGTATTTCGATAGCGATTGATGTTACGTTTTTATCTGCAAGGTCGTCATTATCAGCTGATTGCGTTATACCACCTGGAAAACCACCGCCGTCACCAGCACCAGGGGCGCTATCACCTTCTACAGGTACATAGTTAACTAAATCAAATGTTTTACCTAGGTTAACTACAAACGGGTCTTTACGCTGTCCTACAAAAACTTGTGCCATGCTCTCACAGTTAGGAATTGAAACCTGATAAACAAATTGATCTGCATAAGTTTGATAATCACTCATCGATCCAAATGTTTTATCACCTACATAATCAAGCGGTTTAGAAAATGAGCTTGAGTTTGATGCAGTGTTATTTAATACCGTTGTTTCGCCAGTACGCTGCGCGCCGCTAATCATGGTCATTGTGTATGATTCACTAAAATTTGCTGCGCTGTCATCACCTGCAGCCACGCCGCCAACATTTTTAAGTGGTACCGAAACTGTGCGTTGATTACCTTCAGGTCCAACTGTTAATTGCACGCCTTGATTGTCGTTAGGGAGCATGCTTTTAAAGTTAAACGCAAATGTAATATCTTCAACAGCATCGCCGTCGTTATCTATATGAATGCTGTAGGTAGCATCTGGGTCCATTGCAAAGTAATTAGGACCGCCGTATGCATCTTGCAGCGGGATATAGTTAGCTATTAGTGTTACAAAATCACCACGACCTTGCTCGTAACTATTAAATACATAAAAATCGGTTGAATCTAAAGTCGGGAAACGGCTTATATTTGGCGCTTCTCTGTGGCTAGATGCTTCACTTGGTGCACTTACAAACGTACTACATATTACTACTGCGAGTATTGATGGAGTTAAAGCTTTCATGACTTTGTCCTTTAGTTTTGATTGAAGTCATAGCTAATAACGGGGCAGGATTTAAATTGGATGCAAAAAAGTTAAATTAATTTTATATTTTGTTAAAAACTTAAATTGAGGATTGGCTGCTTTATACAAGCAGCCAATATTAGTCGTAATAGTAAGGTTATAAAAGTACCAGCTCTGTTGTGTATAACACCTCGGTCGGTGATCCATTTGGCGAGCCACCAATAGGTTCTAAACTTACTGCTAGCAATGCAATATCACTTGCGTTGAAGCGGTTATCTTTTAATAATATTTTACTTCCTTGCTTGGGAAGTAAACCTAATGAAATAGGCGCATCTTGGCCTTTTAAAATCATCCAAAGCTCATAATCTTTATTTGTTTGAGCAACCAATTGGCTACTGGCTTTGATAGAAAGCCCTTGATCGTTAACATCAATAAACCATAATGATTGCTTATCTTGATTTTGGACCAAGGCAATTTGTTGCGTTTGAACAACATTATTAGAAGGTTGAATAATCAAAAAGGCTAAAACAATACACGCGGCTGTTGCAACAAAAGACCATGTACGCCAAATAGATGGCTTAGTATGTATAACCGTTTTACTTGTTCGTGGCCTGTTTTCAATGCGCTGTAGAATATTTACCCATACATCGTCACGTGGTGTTTGTGGTGTAATAGCACTGGCTAAGTTGTTTAGGTTTTGCTCCCACATACTTGTTGCTTCACGTGCTTGGTTCGAACTAAGCAACAGACGCTGAAAGCGCTTACGTGCAAGCCCTCTAAGCGTGCCAAGCACATACTGCCCAGCAAGTGCGTCTAATAGTTCGGGTTTATTATAATTCATAATGTTAAACACCTTTGTAGCTGCATAAGCCCACGCCTGATCCAGCTTTTAACTGTACCTAATGGCGTTTCTATATGATCCACTAACTCGCTATGACTCAGCCCTTTGTAATAAGCTAAGTGAATAGCCTGCTTTTGTTGCGGCTCAAGTTGTTCTATACAATTAACGAGTTTTGTTTCTTCATCGTAATTAATGTCAATGCTTTCATTCTCATATTCATCATCGCCTAGCGACTGCTCTTTCCGAACTTTGTGATAGCGCATCGAATCAAGACTTCTATACCTAACAATACTTATCATCCAGCTAATAACTGTGCCTTTAGAGGCGTTATATTCAGATGCGTTATGCCAAATTTTTATAAAAGCGTCTTGTAGTACTTCTTCCGCATGAGCTCTGTTAGAGAGCATGTTCAAACTAATAGCAAAAAGTTTGCCGCTGGTTTGTTGATATAAACTCGAGAAAGCGTTTTTGTCTCCTTGCGCTGTGGCGCACAAAAGAGGGAGTAAATTATCATTATCCATAGGGTTCCTGTTTTTCTTATTATCATTGAGTAAACGGTTGAGGGTGTGATTTGGATGCAAAAAACTTTAATTGCTTTTTAGACTAGCTGTTTTATACGTTAGTACAAGCAATAACCGATCAGTGTTTGAAATATAAACGTGTAGGTATAATTTATTCACATGTTTGTAAAAAATGCATGAAGGGCAGAACGCACTTAAAATTGCTTTGTTATTAACTTTATATATCAATAGCTTATGGTTTTAATTTGAATTTAAAATACCATTTATATGGCGTGATATTTGCAAAAGAATGCATAAAGCCGCTTAAATTAAGATTAATAAATCGGAATTATTTACACAAAGGAGAGACTATGTGGGCTGCAATTGGTTATTCACTTTTAGCATTACTACTTATTTTTATTGGTTGGGAAGTAAACTCTGTTTACTTTGCTATTGTTTTTTATTGGACTGCGCTGTCACTTTTATTAGTGAGTACCGCATATATTTTTAATATAGCAAAAATATTTAGAAAACGTGAAAATGGGGTGATCCCATTTTATATACGCTGGGCATTTGTACCGTTTTTATTTGGTGTGCAAATATATAATGCCTGGTCGCGTAAGCATGACAAAGTACCGCCCATTCAACAAATAAACGAAAATCTATTTTTAGCTTGCCGATTATTTCCCTCAGACATAGACACATTAAAAGATAACGGAATTACGGCGATTCTGGATGTAACGTGCGAGTTTGACGGTCTAGAGTGGAGTTCAACGCAAGAGAACTTTAATTACTTAAATATTCCGGTGCTTGATCATAGTGTCCCTACACACTCGCAGCTAAATCAGGCTATTAATTGGATACATCACCATATAAAAGAAAATCGTCGCGTAGTTGTACATTGCGCCTTAGGCCGTGGGCGGTCTGTTTTTGTAATGGCGGCTTATTTATTGAGTCAAAACAAAAATGCAGATGTACATGAAGTACTTGCGCAAATAAAAGAAACCCGCGAAACCGCAAACTTAAATAAGCATCAACTTCGTCGTTTAGCTAAGCGTCATAAAAAAGGCGAGTTGCTGATTAAAAACAAAGCTGTTTTAATTGCAAACCCTATTTCGGGTACGCGATTGTGGAAAGAAAAAGAGCATTTAATTGTTGCGCGGTTATCCGCCTATTACGATTTAACAGTATTGACTACTTCACAATACGTTAACGGTATTGAGCTTGCTAAACAAGCAATTGCGCAAAAGCCAGACATTATAATTGCGTGTGGAGGCGATGGTACAGTGGCCGAAGTTGCAAGCGTACTTGTAAATACACAATGTAAGCTAGGAATCATCCCAATGGGGACTGCAAACGCACTTGCGCATGTATTGATGGGTATAAGCTCTAAGTTTATTCCAGTAGAACAAGCCTGTGACCTAATTATAGATGGTCAAACAAGCACAATAGATACGGCTTATTGCAATAATGAATTAGTACTTTTATTAGCGGGTATTGGTTTTGAGCAATCAATGATTGAAAAAGCAGATAGAGAGTCGAAAAATAAATCGGGGCAACTTGCCTATCTAAATGGTTTTTTTGAAGCTTTTGGCGAGCAAAAATCACAGCTACTTAATGTAAAACTCGACGATAATGAGCCCAAAGAAATATGTACAAATAGCTTTATTGTGGCTAACGCTGCGCCTTTTACAACATTATTGGCTCAAGGTGGTGGGCAGCCAGATCATAGTGACGGGCTTCTTGATGTAAATTGGCTAACACCCAATAATGAAAACTCAACAACCATTTTAAGTATTGCTGAGCTGATGTACAGCAGCTTAACGCAAACACATTTAGCTATAAACTCACACCATACAAATGCTAAAAGAGTCGAGGTTACAGGCGAAGGTGAGCTTAAATACGTACTTGATGGTGAAATTAAAACTGCTCACAAACTCGTTATTACTATTGAGCCGGCCTCATTAAAAGTGATTTGCAAAGAGCAATAAATCGCGCTTGTTACAATCAAAAAAGGAGCTAAATTAGCTCCTTTTTTACATCATTTTTTAATTGATGGCCAAACAAACCCTGTTGTATCAGGTGCTTGAGAAGATGTTTCTCTCGGTGCACTTTTTGGTCTACGAATAGGTTTATTATTTATAGTGTGAATATAAAGTGCTTCCACTTTATCGCGAGCCCAAGGCGTTTTACGCAAAAACTTTAAACTCGATTTAATGCTCGGTTGATCAGTAAAACATTTAATTTTTACTTGTTCGCCAAGTGTTCTCCAGCCAAGTCGCTGTTCTAACTCAACAAGTATTTGTTCTAACGTGACCCCATGTAAAGGGTTTTTAGGTTGATTATTCATAGCCATACTACTTATTTAAACTGCGTGCATTGTAGCTCAAATCAGCTTTTAGCGCTAATTCACAGTGATTGTTTTAGGAGCTGTTGGGTAAATAGCGTTACCTTGTTTATCTATTTTAAGCCAAATGAGTTGGCTGTTACTGTGCTGGGGTGTTTTAGCACCGCACAAAAGTGTAAATGAGTGAATTTGTATTAATGCCCCTTCGCTATAGCGTTTGTTGTCGTACCAGCAACTAGACCCTTCGCTTACAAGCTGGTTTGCATCAATAATTGAATGGGTTTTAAGAGTTGTTGCTTCACTGAGTATTGAATACGATAAGCTGCTAAAACAAAAGCATATAACTAAAAAATTACGCATTAGAGGCCTTTAAATAGGGTGGGTTAAAAATAATACATTAAGCTAAAAAACGTGCTAGTGTAAAGTACACAAAGTGATTTTAATTATAAACTTAGTTACACACAGAACAAGTTAGATTCAAATAAAAAGGTGCACACAATGCAATTTAATCAAACAATGATCGAAGAATTCACACTATTAGCAAAATTTCCTCGCGAGAGTAAAATGCAGGGTATTAAATTACACTCAGACGCAGAACCAAGCTTACTTAGTGCAGCGCAACGTTTATTTGAAAAAGGGATTATAGATAGCCCAGATGGCGGATATTTAACAGATCTGGGCTTAGATTTAATTGAGCATATTACGGTTATTCATAGCGCGCTACAAAGTTAATTACTAAACTAGCTTAATTTGCATCGGGTTGATTTTGCGGTGCAGCATCATTAAATGCAGCTAATTTATTACAATGTTCGTAAATGGCTGCAATTTTTGGATAAACGTTCATATTTACGTTAAAACGAAGTGCATTAAATACTTGCGGCACTAAACAAATGTCAGCAAGTGTTGGTTGGTTACCAAAACAGTAGTCATCATTTTTGTTTAGCATCAGTTCTATTTTTTCAAAACCAACTTCTATCCAATGTCGATACCACTTATTTTTAGCTTCGTCATTAACACCTAATTCGCTTGATAAATACTTCAGCACGCGTAAATTATTAACAGGATGAATATCGCAGGCAATGGCAAAGCTTAAATTTCTTATTTGTGCTTTTTGCCACGCAGTCCCTGTAATTAATGGCGATTGCGGATAAGTTTCATCAAGCCATTCCAGTATTGCAAGCGATTGCGCTAAAACACCATCATCGGTTTCAAGTGCAGGTAGTAACCCTTGGGGATTAGTTGCTAAGTATTCCTCCCCAAGCTGCTCCGATTTTAAAAGGTTAACAATAGCAAGTTTATGATCGATTGCTTTTAAGTTAAGCGCTATACGCACTCTATAAGCCGCTGATGAGCGAAAGTAGCTGTATAATTTCATAACTAATCCTCTGCACCTGTAAATTGTTTTTTTATAGTACGCCAGCAATCGGTGTAATTTGGTTGGCGTTCTTTACCTTCTAGTGCATATTTTGTCGGTGAAATTATATAGCGCGACTCAAACATAAAGGCCAATGTGTTTTCGTATTTTTGTGGTGTAAGCTCAGCGTTTGAGGCTTTTTCAAATACGTCGGCTTCAGGTCCATGTGGCGACATACAATTGTGTAAACTTGCGCCACCAGGTACAAAACCATGCTCTTTTGCATCATATACACCCTCAATCAAGCCCATAAATTCGCTCATAATATTGCGGTGGTAGTACGGCGGGCGGAATGTATTTTCGGCTACCATCCAACGAGGTGGAAATATCACAAAATCGACATTTGCCATACCCTCAGTAGCCGAAGGAGAGGTTAGCACAGTGAAGATAGACGGGTCGGGGTGATCAAAGCTCACTGTATTCATTACATTAAAACGCGATAAGTCGTATTTATAGGGGGAGCTATTACCCGTCCATGCAACAACATCAAAAGGTGAGTGTTTTATTTCACAGCTGAATAAATTACCGTTAAATTTAGAAACCAACTCAAAATCACCTTCTTTATCTTCAAAGGCAGCAACGGGATATTGAAAGTCTCTGTCGTTGGCATAACCATTGGCACCAACAGGTCCTCGCTCTGGAAGCTCTAACGCATGGCCGTAATTTTCACAAATATAACCACGGGCTGTATCGTCAATTAAATCAACAGCGAACTTAATTCCTCTGGGAATTACAGCAATTTCACCTGGTTTAATGCTTAACTTACCGCACTCGGTGTGAATTAATAACTCACCTTGCTGAGGGACGAACAATATTTCGCCATCGGCATTACAAAAGTAACGCCCTTGCATTGACTGATTAGCGACATATACATGAATGCCAATACCCGATTGCCCATTGGCACTGCCATTAGCTGCCATCGTTACCAAGCCATCAATAAAGTCAGTAGGCTGTGAAGGCATATCAATAGGGTTCCAACGTAGCATTGTTGGTGGTGTTACGGCTTCAGTGATTGGGGCTGTTCTTATTAAGCCGTTATCAATTGTTTGATAATCACCTTGCACTACCGATGGACGAAGGCGGTAAAACCAAGTGCGACGATTTGAAGCACGTGGAGCCGTAAATGCAGTCGAACTAAATTGTTCGGTGTATAAATCGTATTTAACCTTTTGTGGGCTAAATTGTCCTATTGGTAGTGCACCGGGTAGCGCTTGTGTTTCAAATTCATTCCCAAAACCTGTCATATAACTTAATTGTGTTGCCATTACTGACTCCTGTGAGAGGGGGGTTGGTTTAATATTTTTATTATTTCAGTTAAGGTACTCTCAAGTGAGACTAATATCAAATGTGCAACTACGCATCTGTGTAAATATTAATGAACACCAAAGTAAACCTTACAAAGCTGGGATAACCAAAAATGAAAATTGATTTAGCAACGTTTTTACCTTATCAATTAACGAATATAGCAACACATGTAAGTAACGATTTTGCCAAGGTTTATCAAACTAAATACGGTTTAAATATTCCCCAGTGGCGAATACTTGCTAATTTAGCGCAGTATGGGCAAAGCAACGCAAAGGATTTATGCACACAAGCAAATATGGATAAATCGACAGTGTCGCGCGCGGTAAAAGTACTAATAGACAAAGGCTTAGTGAGAAGTGAATTAAATAAGCAAGACAAACGCGTAGCATTACTTGTGTTGAGCCAAGCAGGGCAAAACTTATATGAAAATATTGCACCCGATGCACTTAATTGGGAAAAACAATTACTGAGCACTTTAACCAACGAAGAATACGAAGTGCTAGTGAATATTTTTGAAAAGTTAAATAACAAATTAAAAGCATAAAAAAGCCCACAAAGTGGGCTTTTAAAAAATGTTTTAGGTTACAGTTCTAAATTAGAAAGTGTAACGAACACCTACACGCATTTGCCATACAGATGCATCTGATTGTACAGATGTATTTGCATTATTCGCATTAAAGTCAGAGTAAACGTAACGACCCTGATCATCAAGTGATGTTGAAATCATGCTAGCACCAACGAAAGGACCTTTCTTAAGTACGCCCCAATCATCGTTTAACAGGTTAGTAAGGTTATCAATTACGAAGAATGCTTCACCTTTGTGACCTTCCATAAAGCCTGGAAGCTCTTGTGTTAACTTAAAGTTAAACTTAACAAACCAATCAGAGTTTTCTGCGTTACGGCTAGTCGTTTGACCACGTTCTAAACCATTTGATGCAATAAATTCATTGAATTCATTGATATCAGCAGCACTCATGTTGTAAACAACGTTTGGATCGTTTTCAAGTGGAACATACAATAGTTGGCGGTTACCATTCCAGTTGTTGTCACCAAAAGTACCATCACTTCCATCAAACGTGTAGCTGTATGGTAAGCCTTTATATGCTTCACCGAATAGATTAAAGCGAGTAGCAAAACCATCAACAAACTCATGAGTATAACCAAGAGTCATAGTGAAACGATGTGGAATTTCGTAATCAGATGAAGCAACACCAGGGTTACCTGGATCAGTTAGGGCAATGTTACCGTAGTTTGAACCAGCTACAGAGCTTGTCATTGGGTTAACATCGTCTGAGTCTGTATATGCATAACCAAAGTTAACGCTTACGCCATTATCAAACATTTTGCTAACAGCTAATGAAATAACAGATGAATCACCGCTATCACCGCTCACATTTGTTAGTAAGTACTCGTTTGCACGACCTTCGATTGATTCGTATATAGGACGACCATCAAATGTAGTTTCGCCAGAATCTTGAAGTGCGATGTCACGCATTAACGCAGCGTCTTTCTTCTTCGAATATAAGTAATCAAGAGAGATTACGTACTCGTTTTCAGTTGTGTACGTTGCACCAAGTGAGTATTTCCACTCTGATGGGATTTCAAAGTCTGGGTCAACAGCGTTTGCAGTTGAATCGCCTGAGCCGATTACTGTGTCAGCTACTGCATCAAATTGAGACTGAGGTACTTCAAATCCTGGAGTACCATTATTTACATTAGGTGTTGCGAACAAGTCGATAGAACCAAACTGGTTTGCGCTAATGTTTGTAATGCCGTCGTTTGAGTAAGAGTTAGATAACCAAACATTAGGGTTACCGCCTGAGAACAAGCCAACGCCTGCACGTACTTCAAGTGCATCTGTAGCGTACCATTGGAAGCCTACACGTGGTTGAATTAAATCAATACCATCAAATGTACTTTGGTTACTGTAGCCATAGCGGTCAGTAAAGTTTTGATTTAAGTTAGGTACATCATCACTTGTATATTTGTCATAACGTAGACCAAACGTGATGTTTGCATCTAAATCAGTGAATGAATACTCGTCTTGCACGTAAAATGTATGCTGAGCGTACGAAAAGCTTGCAGCTGCATCGTTAGGATCATTTGTACCAGCAGCATTGTTGTAGTAAACAGCACTTGCAATACCATTTTCAAAATCATCAACATTGTTGAAACGGTACTCACCTTCAGTATGCTGAACGAATAAGTTAAATACATCTAACTCTTCAAACTCGTAACCAGCAGTAATTGTATGTTGATCTAGGTAATAAGTACCTGCAACTTTAAATGTAGTTGTATCGTAATCTAAATCGTTTGATTGGCGTGAGTCATCTGGACCAATATAAACTGTACCACCATCTTCGGTACGAATTTGCATTTCACCAAAACTGCTTGCTGCATCTAGTGATTGTACTGTTGCATCAAGCTCAGACTTACCAATACGAACTTCAGTAGAGAAGTCATCTGACCAATCAGAGTAAACAGATGCAATGATTGAAGTGAATTCTGCACTTTGGTCATAAAAGTGGTTAGATAGTGATACACGGCTAGAGCCAGTATCAGACTGTGAAACAGTATTACCATCGTTGTAGTTATAGATTAAGTTTGCACGGTGATCTTCGTTGATGTTCCAATCTAGTTTAACTAAGATTTTTTCATCTTCAACAGGCATACTTGAAGGCATTCCGCCTACATCGTAACCATATACAGTTTGAGCAACGCTTGTGATACGCGAGATATCATCAGCAGTTACACTGCCACTGCTTAAACCATCGTAGTTAAACTGTTGAACACCTTCAAGTTTTTCATATGAAGTGAATAAAAATAGTTTATCTTCAATTAGTGGAAGACCTACGTTGAAGCCGTAACGTTTTTCAGTATAGTTACCGTTATCAACGTCATCACCTTCAATTTTATCACCCTTGAACGAGTCGCTTGTGTAATCGTAGAAAACAGCGCCATGAACATCATTGCCACCAGATTTGGTTACAGCGTTGATGTTACACGATGTAAAACCACCGTATTGAACGTCAAAAGGTGCAAGTTCAGCTGAAACTTGTTCAATTGAATCAAAAGAGAAAGGGGCGCGAATAGTAGGGTAACCATTTGAGCTTAAGCCGAAGTTATCGTTCATACGAACGCCGTCTAGCGTTAAGCTGTTATAACGAGGGTTACCACCACCACAGTTAATTGAACCACGGCTATCATCAATTGTGATACGCGGGTCGATACGAATAATATCTTTTAAATCACGGTTAATAGCTGGAGTATTTTCAAGATCTGTTAGCGTAAATGTAGACGCCGGACCAGTACCACCAGACATAGAGCTAATTGGTGCGCCAGAAACTACAATTTGTTCCATGCTTGATTGTGACTCAAGAGAAACGTTTACAGGGTAGTCGTTACCAATGTTTAATATAATGTTATTAAATTCTTGGTCTGCGTATACATCTGAATCAACAACTACTTTATAAGGACCGCCAACACGCAGGCCTTTAGCTGTAAAGTAACCAGCGTCATTTACTTCAGTTGTTTTTACTGATCCAGAAGGCACGTGTAAAATTGTTACTTTAGTGCCGGCTGCTGGGTTACCGTTAGGCCCCATTACTTGACCTTTAATTGCAGAGGTCGTTTCGTTAGCCATTGCAGCGCCACTTACACCAACACATGCTGCAATAGCAAGTGAAAGAGCTGTTTTGCGTAATTGAGTTTTCATTTAATTTTCCCGTGTAGTTATTAATTAAATTTTTATATTTTTATTTTAAAATTTTGTAAAATAAACAGTTGAAGTTCATTTATTCAAAATCCGTTACTAGTGTACCTTATTTATTCGTTACAAATAAAATACAACTGCAATATATTTTTAATAAATAGTAATATATTTGTCTATTTGAGTGTTTTTTTGAGCAATAACTCTATATCGGGGTATATATTACGTGGGCTTTATGACAAACATGTGAAATTGTAGGGGTAAAATAAAAAAACCCATTACAAATTTGCAATGGGTTTTGTTAACAAATAACTAAATGTGTTATTACTTACCTATTAAGACTTAAAACTTGTAGCTAATACCAACTTTAGCCTGCCAAGCTGATGACGATGAATTGATTTGTGAGTAATTACGCACATCTGCACCGCCAAAGCTGTTGTCTATTTTATATCTGCCTTGGTCATCAAGGCCACCAAAGTCATAAATAGTTTGGTTAGAGTAACCTAAGCGTTTTTCTACACCCCAGTCGCTGTTTAGAAGGTTTGCGAAATTATCAATCATTAGATAAACCTCACCAGTGTGACCTTCAGCAAAGCCTGGTATTTCTTGCTTAATGCTAACGTCCATCGTAGTAACCCAAGGTTGAGTTGCTGTATTTTTACCTAAAATACCACCACGCTGAGATATACCAGCACGCTCTAGTAATGGTTCTAACTCAGCCCAAGTCATACCTGATTCATCCCAGTTTACATTTGGATCATCAGCACCTGTAGGTATATATGGTAAGTAAGCACCATTACTGAAGAAACTACTCGTATCACCCAAATCACTGTCTTTATACATGTTCATTGTATAACTAAATGGACGACCTGAACGACGTTCAAAATACACGTTAAACTTAGTCGCATACCCTTCAAAAAACTCTGTGTTATATGCTAAGTTGATTTTAAAGCTGTGCTCAACTTCGTAAAAACCACGTGCTGCAATATCTTCATTACGATTTACTGTAATATTATGCTTGTAGTTGCCTTCCGCTTGAGAAGCTGAACCGGCTGATGACTCGGTAACATCCTGGTGTGCATAGCTTGCCGATACAAACAGGCCATTATCCCACTGTTTAGCAATACCTGTTGAAATAATAATTGAACGTCCATCATCAGATGAATTCGTCATTTCTATGTCAGCGTTATCAGCTAAAGAGCCACTATAAATAGTTTCATTTATAACGCGTTCACCATCAGCTGCAATACCAATTGGGTTAATAGATGTATTATGCCATACCGCCTCATTCTCTTTTTTATGATAAGCAATCTCTGCTTGCCATTTAAAGCCATCACCTAATAGTTCAGAATCAAACTCATATTCAAAACCTATTTGGGTGCGAATGCTTGAAGGCAATTTAAAATCAGGGTCGATATAAGCAACGCTACCAGCACCTTGTTCTAATGAGTTTTTAATTTCATCAGGCACCTGAGTAATATCAGCAGTGTTATTTGCATAGTAGTCGTTAATTACATCGTTAGGAGCAGATACTAATGTAATACCATCGCTTTGGAATGAGTTGTTATACCAAACATTTGGAATACCACCTTGGAAGCGACCAATACCACCGTTAATAGTAAGGGCTTCTGTTACGTAGTATTTAAAGCCAACGCGAGGAAGTATAATGTCTAGACCATCTAGATTTTCTTGGTTAGTAAAGCCATACGTATTCGCAAAATTTTCATTTAGAGTTGGTTTATCGTCTGATGATAAACGCTCATAACGAACACCTGCTGTGACTTCTAAATCGTCACCTACATAAAAAGTGTCTTCAATGTAGAGTGCTAGTTGGTTACGTCTTACATCATATGCTGTATCAGCTGAATCATTAGTGTAAGCATTTTGATAAGAGAAATCATAAGAACCAATTTCACGGTTTTCAAAATTTTCTAAGCTATCAAACTTCCACGTGCCAAGAGAGTTTTCAGCAAATAAGTTATATAAACGAAGTGACTCATATTGAGCACCAAAGTTTATTTCATGCTCATCCATTAAATAGGTAGCATCGAGTGTAAAAGTTAAATTTTGCGTTTCAGAGCGGTTAGCATGACGATATTGATCTGTACCAAAGTTGTAAGAAGGGCCATTTCGACCATCTTCATCAACTGAAATACTACCTAGATTTGAGCGAGTTGCGCTATCAGAGGTAACATCTTTATACGACACACCAATTTCAGTAGAAAAATCTTCAGTCCAATCAGAGTAAAGCTTTGTTGAAAAGTTATTGAACTTCGTTACGTAGGCGTAGGTGTTCGATGTTAGTACAATATTATCGCCACCGGTGCTAGTGTTACGCTCATCTTGATCGTCTTGCCATTGGTAAGTAAAATCTAAACGATGGTCATCACTTGCGTTCCAGCTTAGCTTAACTAACAGGTTTTTATTTGTATCTTCTGGCGCACCTGCTAATGAATCAGTCAAGCCATATTCATTATTTAAAATAGAAATGAAACGGTTATAGTTAGCTTCAGAAGTATTAAATTCGTTGGCTGCACCAGAGCCGTCAAAGCCGTAATCAAGATCTAATTCGCTTGACCATTCTGAATAGTTAACGAAATAAAACAGTTCGTCTTTAACAATTGCGCCACCAACGTTAAAACCAAATCTTTCTTCAGTTTTAATCGGCTCTACTTTATTTGTAGAATAAGTTTTATGACCTAGCTCATCAAGGTCATCTTCTTGAACAATGCTATCGACATCGCCTGCAATCTCTGGAGTAGAGATTTCATAAAAGCCAGAGAACTTAAACTCATTTGTACCAGATTTTGTTACTGCGTTAATAGTACCGCCACCAAAGTTACCTTTAGAAGCTGAGAAAGGAGATACATCAACAGAAACTTGTTCAATAGCATCAAGTGCTACAGGAGGCTGAGAAGTAGGGTAGCCACCAAAGTTCAAGCCAAAGTCATCATTTTGGCCAATACCGTCAACAGTTAAACCGTTGGTACGAGGGTTACTACCTGCAAACGTTAGCTCGCCATTACCATTAATACTGGCAAGTGGGTTTAAGCGCGCAATATCTTTAATGTCGCGGTTAAAGGTTGGCATGTTCTCAATAGTATCAGAACCAAATGAGCTGCTTGAGCCACCAGATTGCTGAACAATTTTATAACCAGACACTTCAATCTTTTCGATGTTTAGCGGAGCAAGCTGCGAGCTTAAGCGGTAAGTTTCACCAAGGTTCAAGTAGATATTTTCAACAGTCGTATCGTTAAACGTATCAGAGTCGATGATAACCATGTAAGGACCACCTACACGTAAACCATTAGCGATAAACGTACCACTTTCGTTTGTAGTTAGTTCGCTAATAGTTCCCGTTGGTTGGTGAACTACTTTGATTTTAACGTTTGCAGCATTGCCACCTGATGGCGTTGTAATTTTACCACGCATTGCAGATGAAGTATCAGCAGCCATTGCGCTTGTAGAAACACCTAGAGCTAAAATTACCGCTCCAGTTAATTTCGAAAGGCGAAGCTTAGTCATAATGTTGATTTCCCGTGTGTAGGTTATATAAATTTAATACTGTTTATTTGTCAGTCGTCATTTTTAATGCCGTTTCTAACTCTTTTGCAGAAGGGTCAAATAAGGCGTTTAATAGTCCAGCTAATCGGATACCCGCTTGTTGTAGGCGTGTTTTTACAATTGGAGTGTTGTTATAAATGTAGCTGTACCCAACTTCGTCGTTGGTATATTTATAAATTTTTGTGGCTAAATTATGAGATTCTTCAACCCATGTCATAGGTGAGCTTTGTAAATACTCAGCAATTAACTCGCTGTTATTTGTATCAATAAATTGTGCGTACTCAGTAAACGACAAATTCTCGTTCTCAACTAACTTTGTATCCCAAAGGCTGTGAAGATTTGTTTCTTCGTTAAAAAATGAAACCTTAATACGGTTACCACCTCTGTCTTCACCTCTACCAGCATGAAATGGTTGGTGACTGTCGCCCACCAAATGTACTAAAAAACGTAAACTGAACTGTTTAGCATCTAACGTGCTGTTGGTATCAGTAAGTGTTTGCATTGAATAGTGAATGCCTTCTAGGATATTACTTACAGATTCTTTGTTTTTAGTGTGATCGTGATTGAAGCTGAAAGATTTTCCTGGTGCTGCATTAATATAATGCCAACGAGATGATTGCTTTTGCCAAAACTCGCCAGGAGCTGAGCGCATTTCATCAGGCCAGGTTGATATTTGTGCAAGTGATTCGCCATCAAGGTAGGGTTGTATTGCTGCTTTAGTTGTTTCGCTTATATGAGATTGTGCGATCTGCCCTACAATACGGTGGCCATTTTGACCCCAAGCATGTGAGTCAGTGCTTGTAAATATTGCACTAATCAAAAGCGCAGAAGATATCGAGTACTTTATATTGTTATGCATTAAAACTTCCTAAATGAATATTTCATGGGGTTGCTATAAGCTAATGCGGACAATTGTCCTCATTTTTAATGTTGATAGGAAGGACTTATTAAAATTCATAGTTTCTTATTAACATTACTTTTAAATCAATAGTTTATATTTAACAGGTAAAATTACTTATTGTAATAAGTAAGCGAAATTGTTCAAATACACTATATCGTCTATTTTTGAGTGGCATTGCTTTGAATTTTAAAAATATTGTGTTGCACAAAATGTTAATTGTTACATTTTTGTTTCTGTTGTTGGTCGTTACGTGGGTTTGCGGTCAAGTTAGTGTATACAATGATGAATTACACTTTCCAGTTATGATAGAAACCTCAACTGAGTGTCAAACAACTGCAACAAGTAATAAAGGCCAATTAATTGTTTTTACACAATCAAAAAAAATAGCTAAGTTATTAACACAAAAGTTATGCTCTGATAACGTAGTGGCTAAGCAATATGGCTCTGTAAAAGGGTATTGGGGATATAGAACGGCAGACAGCTTTGAGTTTGTTGGTAAAGGAATTGCTGACTTAATTTTGGCTAAAAACAATATTATGGCAGCCTTTAAGGCAGAGTCGACATATAACTACCAGCCCGTTGTTGGTTTTTCTGACTACACGGCTTTTTTTATATCTTCTAAAGAAAAGCCTCGACTCACCAAACAATACTTTTTAGATAAGCGCATAGGTTTACTTGATTATCCGACCAGCCGATCAGGGCATATTTTACCAAAGCAAACGTTTAAAGAGTTGGATATTAATATAGCCAATTTGAAAATCACTTATGCGAGTTCTCATAACGAATTACGTGATTTACTCGCTAATGGAAAAGTAGATATTATTGCTTCGTTTTGGAAAGAGAGCGACGAAAAGCGTTTTTCAAAAAACTATATTACGCCTTTGAGTAATAATATTTCTGGAACAAGGTGGTATTTAAAAATGCAGCAAAACAACACTGATTTATTATGCGCAGTGCAGGAGAACTTGCTTGATATGTCTAAAGATCAAAGTTTGCATTACTATCAAAACGTACAGCCATTTTGGCGTTGCGGTGCCAACTTAGTAAGCTTAAAAGAGGGGGGTGGTGATGAGTAAGTATAAGCAACTAATTGTTATTATAAGCTTATTTTTTATTTTATCGTCAGTCTTTTATATTTCTGTAACTCAGAAAGGCCAGCAAGTAGTTAAACAAAAAATAACGCAGATAGAAAGGCAAATAGCACTCGACTTACCATTACTCGATTTATCAAATGAGCTGCTAAAGCATTCAGGTAATAAAGATGCTGTTAACAGCTACATTAAAACTTTAAATAGCTACATTAATTCGAACGAGCTTAAAGTTGTTGCTATTGCACCAAAAAGTGAAGTAGTAACGCCTGTAAACTCAGACCAAATAATACGTAGTTTAAGCACTAATAACGGACTCGTATTAGTTGTATTTAACGTACAACAAACCCACTTTACATTAAGCCATTTTATTTACTATTTTATATTTTTAGTATTAAGTGTGCTGATTAGTTTTTGGGTAAAGTTTGCGTTTATTAAACAAAGCAATAAGCAGTTTAATAATACACAGCATCAACTAATTACTGAGCCTACGCCGCTTGTACTTATTGTTGATCTTAACGATAAGACATTCTCAAGTAGTTGTAATACAGAACAAAAAATGTGTTTAGCCAATAAGCCATTGTGCTTTTATTTAGCACTTGTAGAGTATTGTACAAATAACGATGATGTAGCGCTTAGTCATAATAAAGATGTGCCAGAGGAGCTGCTAGAGCTTGCTAACAAGTATTTTTATAGGTTGGTCGAACTCGGCCATACGGTTAGAAAAAGGCCTAACTTTAATAATAGCCTAGAAAAAACCCTGAGCGAAGTACGTGCTGCATTAGATGAAGTACTCAGCGAGTATCCTGAAGAAAAAGAGTTATATTATCCACCTAAAGCATACGGGGAGGGGTCTCGCTCTCGTCTGCATAGTTATGGTCTGGTCAATATTAGAAAGGGCAATATTGAAATAATAGGAAAGTAACAAGGTTACTTTCCTATTATTAGAGGCTATTTAGGAGTAAATTCAGCCGTTTTAAGAGGGCTGTTTTTTGATATGAAATCTTGAAGTGCTTGGGCATCTGTTTCGTCTGTACTAACAAAGCCTTTTTTATTTGTAAGCGCAGGATAGCCATCACCGCCTGACGCGTTATAGCTATTTAAGCTCATTCTATACGTTTTATTTTTGTTCAAAGGTTGGCCGTTAATAACAACATTAACTAACTGATTATTTTTACGCTCAAACGATAGTTTATGGTATTGCAAATAAGCGCCAGCATCTGGTGGGAAGCTCGTTACTGTATTTAAATAATCCCATAAATCGCTGCCTTGCCAATCCATATAAGTAATACGGTTTTTAAAAGGATGTACTTTTAAAATATCTTTATAGCTTACTTCACCAGCTTCTATTGAGCTGCGAATACCACCACCACTTATTAGTCCAAAATCAGCACCTACTACGTCCATTTGGGCTTGAATAATCACGCGAGCAAGATTTGTTTGTTGGTAACGAACTTTGTTTCTGTCACCTTCTAAGCGAGCATCCACTTCACCAATGGTACCTTCAATTTGTTTAGCGCCTTTTGCTTGGTATACCGCTAAATAAGATTCAAGTTTTGAGTCTGGTTTAATGTACTCGTTTGCTAACACTTCTTTAGTTGAGCCATCAGCTTGTACTTTATCTACATACAAATTAACTGGCATCAGTTTGTAGTCTAGTAACGTTAATTTTCCGTTTTCAAGCTTAAACTCAGCTTTACCAACATACTTACCCCATTCATGGGCTTGCATAATGTAAGTACCGTTTTGTTGGTCCGGTTTACAGGCAAGACCTGGTTTAAAGTTATCGTCATTTACATTTTTATCGCTCATACAAACAGGTTCTTGAGAGTGGCCACCAATGATCATATCAAGCGTGTTCGCAGGAAGTGAGCGAGCAAGTGTTACATCGCCGGGTGCGTTAATACCAAAGCTAGCATCAACATAATGACCCATATGAGTCAGGGCGATTGTAATGTCTGGGTTGTACTTAGCTTTTATTTCTTTAGCTAGTTTTGCTGTAACATCAACAGGGTCTTTAAACTCCAAGTGCCCAATATATTGAGGGTTACCAATTTTAGCTGTGTCGGTTGTTGTTAAACCAATAACAGCAATAGTTAAGCCATTCTTTTTGAATATTTTGTAGCTATCAAACGCGTGTTCGCCTGATTCTTTTTCAAATATATTAGCTGATAGAAAAGGGAAATTTACCCATTCTTGTTGTTGATTCAGTACATCAATAGGATTGTCGAATTCATGATTACCCAATGCCATCGCATCGTAACCAATCAGCGACATACCTTTAAAGTCAGGTTCTGCTTTTTGTAAATCTGATTCAGGAATGCCTGTATTTATATCACCACCAGAGAGAAGTAATACTGCATGACCTTGCTTTTGAGCTTCATTGCGTAATGTGTCAATTAACGTTTTGCGAGCGGCCATACCGTATTCGCCTTTTTCGTTTTGCCAAAAGCGCCCATGGTTATCATTCGTATGAAGTACAGTTAGATATTGAGTTGCAGGAGAGTTGCTTGCACTTGGGTCGGAAGTTGCCGATGTGCACCCAAGTACGCTTAAAAAAACTGAAAATAAAATAATTATTCGCATAAAATACCTGTCTATTAAGGCCCACTTAATTTATTGAGCGGCTAGTTTAAACTAGTTTTATGCGAAAAAAACGTACTTATTTACATTTTACCTTAATTACGGCTTGTTGCAGCTGTTTCTCTACGCTTTAACTCTTCACTCGCATATTTAGATTTTTCATGGTTTGTTGCAATCATCCACGTTAAAAAGCTAGCGGGTAGTTTTGTGTAAGCTTCGCCTCGGTGTAAACCAAAGTCGCAAATTGTGTGTTCAGTATGTTGCATTGTCAGTTCCTATTGTTTTGTGTTTTTTAAAGGTAACAAAAAGTAGGTATGCTTTTAAGATGATTTAATTTTAAATGATTAGATTTATATAGCTAAAAAGAATATAAGTAACACTATATGTAATTAATTTGTTATCAACGCGGTCTAATTTGTATCAACTCACACTTTAGAATCGATTTTAATCGCCTATGGTATTAATGTGTTAACACATTAACAATTAACTAAAAAATATAACAACGGGAATATAACATGAAAAAACTTTTACTTGGCTCAGTACTCGCTGCAGTAAGCTTTACAAGTGCTGCCACTATTGTCGAAATGAACACGAGCCAAGGTGTCATAGAAATTAACTTGTTTGATCAACAAACACCTAAAACAGTCGCCAATTTTTTAAGTTACGTTCAAGACGATTCATATAACGAAACAGTAATTCATCGCTCTGTTAGTAACTTTGTTATTCAAGGTGGTGGATTTACATACTCTGATTCATTAGATGCGATTACTACAAAGCCAGCTGTAGAAAATGAGCCTGTTTTTTCAAACGTTAAAGGCACCATTGCAATGGCTAAATTATCAGGCAATGAAAATAGCGCTACAAGTCAGTGGTTTTTTAATATGGCTAATAACAGCGCAGGAAGTGCAGCGCTAGATACGCAAAATGGCGGTTTTACAGTGTTTGGACAAATTACTGCCGCGAGCCAATCAACTTTAGATAAAATTGCTGCTTTAGTGCATTGTGGTGAAACTCCCGTTGTTGATATAACTGCTGAGCAATGTGCAAGCACTGATGTAACAATTAGTAGTGCTAATTTGGTAACTATTCAAAGTGTAACCGTTATGGATGATGATCCTAATTCTTCTGCTGGTCTTACTGTAACTGAAAACACGTTAATTGATTCAGGTGCACCAATAAGCTCAGATAGTAGTTCTGGCGGTGGGCTAGGGTGGCTTTTAGGCGCTTTTTTACTTGTGTTTCCTCGTTTAAAACGCGCTAAATAATTAAATCTTATGTAATAGTAATGTGGCAGACGTAAATTACCTTTAACATTACTATTATTAAACTTTGCTATTTAAAGTAATACTCGCCAAACCATAGCTAGCCAAATTGAAAATACACAAATACAACCTAGTAAAAATACTTTAAAACGTGCGCGTACGTTATTTTCACCTAAATGAATAACACTATGCACAATGCGTGTTGCTACAAATAAACAGGCCAGTATAGCCACAAGTGTACTGGCGCTATTTAGTTGTAGTGCAAGTAAACATCCCGCGTAAAAAAGTACAGGTATTTCAAACTGATTTGAAAAGTTTCTATCTGCAACCCTAATAGTGTCGCCAGCCTTATCTAACTGCATTGTTTTAAAATCGCTTAAATCTAGCTGTTTGTTTTTAGCTGCTGCAAAGCGCCTTTTACCCATAATGAGCATTACAACCAGTGAAAGCGTAACTTGTGCAAACATGGCAAGTATGATGATTTTTTCCATTGTTTTTCCTTATTACTATTTAGAGTTTGTGTATCTTTTTATATTGAATGATTTTTAATCTCGAAGATTGGCATACTCGCAACTAATATTCGATTATGAAGGCATTTTTCACAATGTGTTACACAAAATAGCGTTATTTTGTAGAAAGTTATTAATTGAAAATGTTAGTTTAGCTTAACTATATTGCTTTGAATTGGCGCACGCTATTTTGCGCAATACTTTTTAATGGAAAACAAAAATGAAAAAGATTATTGGTTTTAGTGCTATTGCACTTGCAGTTTTAAGTGGTTGTTCAAATACAGCTTCGGTTTCTGTGGCGCCTCAGGCCTCTTTATTATCAGATACGTTAGTTGTAAGCCCTAACGATAACCGCGAATATAAAACACTTAAGCTGGCAAACGACATTGAAGTTATTTTAGTGTCAGATCCAGGTGCTGAAAAATCAGCAGCGGCATTAAGCGTCGGTGTTGGTTTACTGCACGACCCGATGTCGCAACAAGGTATGGCGCATTATTTAGAGCACATGTTGTTTTTAGGCACAGATCGCTACCCAGACACAAAAGGGTATTCTGATTTTATGACCAAAAATGGTGGCGCGCACAATGCGTATACGTGGCTCGATATTACTAATTACATGTTTAAAATTAATAACGACGCGTTTGATGAAGGGCTAGACCGTTTTTCTGACTTTTTCAAAGCACCTAAGTTATACCCAGAATACACAGACAAAGAAAAAAATGCAGTAAACGCAGAGTGGTCAATGCGCCGCGAAATGGACTTTTTTGGTCAATTTAAACTCGCGCGTAAAATGATGGGCGATCACCCAGCTAATCGCTTTTTAATTGGTAACCTAGAAACGCTTGGCGATAAGGAAAACAGTTCACTTCATAAAGAAACGGTTGATTTTTATAATAAATATTACTCTTCAAATATTATGAAAGTTGCGCTTATTTCTAATTTACCTATTGCTGAAATGGAGCAAAAAGCGCAAAAATACTTTGCAGATATAAAAAATAAAAATATCGAAAAGCCAGCAGTAACTGCAAAACTTGATTTTGATAAAGCTGGCGGAAAACGCGTGTTTTATGCACCAAATGAAGATGTAAAACAGCTACAACTTGATTTCACCATTGCTAATAATAATAGCGAATTTGCGCTTAAACCAAACCGATTTGTAGCGTATCTACTAAGTAATGAAATGCCAGGCAGCCCAGCGCAACTACTTCGTGACAAAGGGTGGGTATCTCAGTTGTCAGCTTCAGCTGCACCAAATCAATATGGTAACTACGGTTCGTTAAACGTAAATGTAGAGCTTACAGATGAAGGCATGAAAAATCGTGATGAAATAGTCGCAACTATCATGCAGTACATCGATTTAATTAAAAACGAAGGCGTTGATAGCAAATACTTCAACGAAATTCGTACATCACTAAACAACCAGTTTAAGTTTTTAGAAAAAGGTGATGAGTTTAATTATGTAAGCTCGCTTACACAAAGCATGCAAGATTATCCGTTAAATCACGCTATTAATGCGCCATATTATTATGCAAAGTTTGACGCTGACGCTGTAAATAAGGTACTAGAGCAGTTAAATGCCGATACCCTTCGTATTTGGTATGTATCGCAGCAAGAAGAGACAGACTCGCAATTACATTTTTACGACGGCAAATACCGCATTAGTGATATTAGCGATGATGAAATTGCCAGCTGGAAAAAACCAAGCGAGTTTAAGCTAGCACTACCCACTGTAAATAATTTATTACCTGAAAATTTTGCAATAAAAACTCAAGCCTTTAAAGAGCAAAAACACCCTGAGCTTGCATACGATAAAAATGGTGTAAAAGTATGGCGCCAAGCAAGTCAAAAATTTGCAGAGCAGCCAAAAGGGCTTGTTGAAGTTTATATAAATACTCAACCAGGTTTAAACGATATTAAAGCAGAAGTACTTTATTCTGTTTGGGCTGATTTATACAATATTCAACAAAGTCAGTTAAGTACCGAAGCAGCAATCGCTGGTATGAGTGTAAGCCTCGCGCCGAGTAATGGTCTTGTTTTATCTATGAGTGGTTTTACAGATAAACAAGATGTATTACTTAAACAAGCTTTAACCGGATTAAAAGCCGATGGAACAGCGCAAGCATTTAGCCAAGCAGTAGATCGCTTTAAACGTAATTTACTAAACCAACAAAAGCAGTTTCCGTATGCACAAGCATTTGGCGAGTACTCAAAACTAACTCGTACAGGTGGATTTGATACAGAGGCGCTTATTAAAGCCGCTGACTCACTGAGTGTTGCCGACTTAGCACAATTAAAAACAGCTACGTTTGCACAAAACGATTTACGCGTATTTAGTTACGGTAACTACAATCAGCAAGATATAGACGCGATTGCAGAAGAATTAAGCGCAACACTACCAAGTAACCATAAACGCAGTGAATTTGCGCGCAGCAAAGCTTGGTTACCTCAACCTGGCGAAACGCTGGTACTGCAAAAAGATATTGATGTAGCTGATGTAGCTGTAGTTGATATGACCGTTCATCCAGTTGCGGGTTACAGACAAAAAGCAGAAGCGGCTGTATTACAAAGTCACTTTAGAACAGTTGCGTTTGATAAAATGCGTACTGAGGAGCAACTTGCGTATGCAGTAGGTGCATTAGCGCGCCCAATCGAGGGTTACTCTGCAATTGGTTTGTATATTCAAACACCGGTTAAAGGTCCTAAAGAAATACAAGCTCGTTTTGATAAGTTTAAAAAAGAATACGCAGTTGAACTTGATAACATGAGCGAAGAGACTTTTGAGCAGCTTAAAAATTCAACCCTAGTATCACTTAAAGAGCAACCTAAAAACTTAAGTGACGAAATGAGCCCACTTATAAACGATTGGTACCGTGAAAACTTTACCTTTGATTCTAAGCAAAAGCTGATTGATGAAGTTGAAAAAGTAACGCTTGCAGATATAAAAGACTACTATAAACAAACAATGCTTAATCCTAATGCCGCACGTCTAAATGTGCAATTACGCGGTACTAAGTTTATAGAAAGTGACTTTGCCGATTTACCAAATCAAACTAAAATCACAACGCTTGATGCCTATTACAATGGTATTAAACTACAAAAATAAGCTTTATTTATACAGCTAAAAATAAACCCCAATGTATTGCTACATTGGGGTTTATTATTTATCTCACTATATCTATATAATATTTATGCCATAACAATAAAGCCTATAACAGCTAATGCCGCAGCAATTAGCGTGTAAGGCAATTGTGTAACGGCATGGCTCATTAAATTACAACCAGAACCTTGCGCTGCGAGCACCGTTGAATCTGAGTAAAAACACGCTTGACTACCAAAAGAAGAAGCCGATAATAGCGCACCAATGACCAGCGGTATGTTTGCATCAACTGCATTTGCCAGTGGCATAACAATCGGAATTGATACAGCAAAAATACCCCAGCTAGACCCAGTTGCAAACGCTAAAATAGCCATTGAAATAAATACCACGGCTGGTAAATATGCTGCGGTCATATAAGGGCTTAAGCTACCAATAACAAACTGAGGCAAACCAATTAAGTCGCATACATCTTTAAATATAAACGCAGCTATAACAGTACCAATCGCGGGGATCATACTTTTAAAGCCATCAAGCATGCGTTCAATCATTTCACTTACGCTCATTAATTTTTGTAGCGCATAAAATGGGAGAGTGACCGCCATTGTTGCTAATAAGCCTTTGTATACGTCTATTTCAAAGTAAACAGTAAATGCGACTAGTAAAATAATAGGTACTAAAAAGTTACGTAATTTACCTTTAGGGTCGGCATCTTCAAAGTTTTCTTCAGCTGCTTTTACTGCGTACTCATCTGCTGTTTGAACGTTATTATATTGAGCTGGATCGACTTGAGCTTGCTCAATTTGCGCCATTTGTTCTGCTTTTTTCATTGGACCAATCGCAGGAATAACACCCAACACAACAAGTAAAACAACAAGCACTGCAAACCACGCGTAAAACATGTACGGAATAGCTTGAATATAAACAGCAATCCCTTTGCCTTCTTCAGCAATACCGTTATCTACGAGTAAACCACCAAAAAATACCGCCCAGGTAGATAAAGGAACAAGCACACAAATTGGTGCAGCTGTTGAGTCAACAACGTAAGCTAGCATTTCACGGCTAACTTTAAATTTATCGGTAATGCGTTTCATTGTTTCACCCACAGTAAGGGCATTTAAGTAGTCATCAATAAAAATAACCACACCTAAGCAAAAGGTCATAAACAAAGATGAACGCTTACCTTTGGTGTACTTAAGAGCTAACTTACCAAAAGCTGATGCGCCACCTGTACGCACTAATAGCGCGATAAGAGCGCCAAAACCACCACATACAAGTATTAGCCAGCCGATGGTTTCGTCTGTCATCACTTTTAGCGATGTACTCGCAAAGTTAGTAAGTACTTGTGCAGGGTCGGCTAAGACTAAACCAACTAAAGCACCAATAAGTAAAGATAAAATAGGGCGGCGTAATACAACAGCCAATACAACCACCACTAACGGTGGTAGTAAACTCAACGCAGAAGGTTCAAGCATTTAAGTATTCACAAAATTAAAAGCATGCATAAAAATTAAATTAATTTTCAAGCTGCTTATACAAAAACAAAGAAGATGATAAGTTTGTTGTTAAATCATTTTCCAAGTCACTGCTTTTGTACGCGTGGGAGGGACACATAAACAGTTATGTTAAATAGCAGCTTAAGTGAAACGCGTTGGCTTTGGCGCCAGACGGTGCAAGGAGTGCAAACCGCTATTGTTGTGCCTGTAAAAACATCGGCGCAAAAATAATCTGCTTTTTAATTCCAGTCAACAAAAAGTTACATGCTAAACAAAGTTTTTTAGAGGAACTTATATTGAACGCAGTATTTAAAACAAATCGACTGTTGTTGCGCCATGCAAATGCAAGTGATGCAGCTGTGCTGCTAAAATTAGTTAATCAAGCTAGTTTTATAAAGCACGTTGGCGATAAAGCAATTTATACTCTTGATGATGCCACGTCGTATATTATAGGGCCTGTTTATCTTTCGAGGTTAAATTTGCAGCAGTATGTTTGGTATTTAGGCAAGGCAGAGCCTATGTAGTGTGGTTATTCCCCATAAATAGGCGATAACGCAGCATAAATGCCAAACATGCGCTGCCCGAAGGGTTCTACCTAGGGGCAATTAACTCTTTGTTGCTCGGTTTTTACTTAGCCCACTAGGTTACAAACCTCACGCCGCGATTAAATCGCCCCTAGATTGAACAAATTTTAATCCTGAAAGGTCAACAGGCCCTAGTCATTTATTGCTTCTCATAAATACCAAGGCTTTGGGCCTTACGTTATTACTTTGCATAATGGTGTAGTGGTTGGCGTTGTTGGGTTTTATAAACGAGCAGCGTTACAACAACCTGATTTAGGTTTTGCACTTGTAAGCGATTTTGAAAAAAAGGGCTATATTTTTGAGGCGGCTACCGCACTTTTGCAACATAAGCATAAATTTGGAATTACAAAGCTGTGTGCAATAGCATCACCAGATAATAGGGCTTCGCAGACTGTGTTGCTAAAATTGGGCTTTAAAATTGAGGGCAAGGCGGTTATCAATAATGATAAAACCGCCGTTATTATATTTTCACTTAATGATTAAAGTCTTGCTTGTTCTATTTGTTTTGCAACATTTAGGTTTATATTTAGCCATGTTGCTTCAAGTGTCGAAACCAAACCGTCATAACCGTCATCATCAATAGGGACCAATTGCGAAAAATTATGAATACTTATAAGACGTCGGCCTGTTTCAGGGTGTGTGTAATATAAACGCCAAAGTCCTGAAATATCAGCGTTACCTTGCATATCGCCATTAAAGTGGTGAATTTCGTATTCAAGTTCATAAAACGTTTGTTGATCGAGTTCAGTAATGACCGGTAAGCCCTTTATTACCATCCAATTTGGCATAGCATTAAAAAGCGCTTGCTGGGCTGTTGCAGTGAGCATTACATCCGGCGATTCGCCCCACAAGTTGTAATTAGCAGCATGTATTTGGTTACTGTCTATTTTCATAGCAATACCTAAATTATTTAAAGCACCTCTGAGTACAACGGTTTGTATTCTTAGTTGTGCGTCTGTATCTGTTACATTTCGAGACGATGCACCAATAGGCTGCTCAAACTGATAATACTGTGTGGCAGTTTGTATTGATGAACTACAACCTGCCAATAGTAATAATAAACTTGCAGTTAAAAATAACGATTTCATTATTGCTTCCTTGGTTTTGGATCTGCTGGTAGTGATTTATCAAAAATTAGCATATTAGGTTGCTCGTTTAATCCGCGAGTTAAAGGCTGTAGGCCCTCACTTAAACGTTTAAATTCTTTTAACGTTTGCTGTATTTGATGATGAAGCTCAGAGCCTGCTTGGTAACTGGCCATGGTTTTATCAAATTGGCGCATAGTTACTTCAAATTGTTCCATACTTTTTGTCATCTTTTCGAAGTTACGGTTAAAGTCGCCTGGTAAGTTTTGCGTATCTTTTTGGCTTAGCAGCTCTCGCATTTCATTAGCAAGCGCTCGGTAATCGGTAAATGTGGCTTGCATTTGTTCTAAGCTATCTTCAACTTTTAAGTTATTTACTTTATTAAGTACGTCAGAGACTTGGTCTGCTAATACGGTTATGCCGCTAGAAATACTCGGAAAAACATCATATTGCACAAGTTTACCTAGGTGGGCTTCTGGTGCATCTGGGTATATATCAAAATCAACGTACACTGCACCCGTTAATAAATTGCCCGGTTTTAATGAAGCGCGCATACCACTCTCAATCCAGCCTTTTAAACTACCTTGCCAATATTCTTTAGCTGAAGCACTGTCGTGATACAAGCGTCCGTACTCTACTTTTATAAGCACCGGAACCGCCGTATTATGGTTTCTAAAGTGGGCAGGTTTACCGTCAATAATTACATTGGCAGGAGTTTCAACAACAGTACCTACACGCATTCCTCTATATTCTACAGGCGCACCAGTGCGTAGTCCTCGAACTGATTGTTCAAATTCAATTAGGTAGTAATCAAAGTCGTAAAAACGCTCTTCTAGCGCTTCTTTATAGCTTTGGCTTAATGAGAAGCTATGGCCATCTTGTGCTATTTCACCTGGTGCCTGCTGCTCAGGTAAGCCAACCGAAATGCCGCCCTTTAAAAGCTTACTCAAAGAGCCCGTATTAATATTGATGCCATCGGCAGATAGGTCAATTTCAATCCCTGCGTTCACCCAAAAAATAGAGTTCATGGTGATCAGGTTTTGATATGGTTCTTTAATAAATACGCCGTACTTCATTGCCTGGTTTTCCCAATCAAAAGTGGCGGTTTCTATTTGACCTATTTTGTAATTTTTGAAAAATATACCGGTACTCACATCAAGCACTTCAGCGTTGTAACTCATTAATTTGAAACGGCCACCTTTCACATCTTTACCAATGAGGGCGGGTTCGTCTTGTAATTTAAAACGCTCTTTTAGCTCTTTACTTTCACCTGGTGAAAACTCTAAATATACACCAGACAATAGCGTGCTCATTCCGCTAATACCTGTTTCATCAATGCGTGGTTTAACGACCCAAATTTTGGCATCTTCAGTCAGTAGCTCGTTATAATTTTTATCTATTTGCGCGCGGGCAATAACGCTGTCTTGGGTGTCTGATAGTCGAACATGGTCAATTTGACCTATTTTTACACTGCGCACTTTTATTTCAGTTTTACCTGCAATAATGCCTTCGGCTTGTGGCATCTCGATAAAAATTGTAGGGCCTTTATTAGCTTGGTATTGGTATAACATCCACATGCCCACTAAAAGCGCAATTGCCGGAATGATCCAGATAGCGGAAATTTTCGGTTCTTTTGTTATTTCGGCAGTTTCGGTCATGCTTTGTTCTCTGATTTTTTGTTTTTAGGGGAATCCCACAATAAGCGTGGGTCAAAGGCATGGGCAGCCATCATTTGGCATATTACCATAATTGTAAAAAATACAATGCCTAATCCTGGCGTTACTGACATTAAATTACCCAGCTGAACTAAGGCAACTAAAATAGCAACCACAAATACATCTATCATCGACCACTTTCCAATAAATTCAGTAAGTTGATAAATCCGGGTGTAACTTTTAGTATGCCTATTGGCAGGCCTTGTTACCATAAAGCATAAAAAGCTGAGTACAAAAGCTTTAGCAAGTGGCACCACAACGCTTGCTAAAAATATAATAGCGGCAATAGGGTAGGAGCCACTTTTCCAAAGTGTAATTACGCCACCAATTAAAGTCGAAGGCGATTCATCTCCCAAGCTCGTGGTATGCATAATCGGTAAAATATTAGCTGGAATATAACAAACGACAGAAGTAATTAACCAAGCTGCTGCTTTTTGTACGCTGTAAGGGTTTCGCACATGCGTTTTTGTATGGCAACGCTGACAAATATTACCGGTACATAGTTGATGGCAAACATGACAGGCTTTAATATTTTCATCTATTGCACGTTTAGCATGCTCAGCGCCTTCGAGTATTTTTACAGGCTTTATTTGAGCCCATAAGCGCGGGCGATTTAAGTGAACGAGCGCAGCTATGTATAAAATAACAAACCCCACATAAGCCCAAAAACTCGTGCCGAAGCTAATATCAGCCAGCGACATGATTTTAACCATACTAACAAGTACACCAATTAAAAATATTTCAGACATAATCCAAGGCTCTAGCGCAAGCGTGAATTTTAGTAGTCGCCTTGCAATGCCCTCTGGTAATGCTCTTAAAACCCCAAGATGCAAAGGAATTAAAATAAGAAGCAAACCCATAGGTAGGGCAATAATGCTCAAATCAATAAATAAGCCAAGTAGCTCACTATCGTAATTAAACAAAATTCGAGCCGCGTCGGGCAGTGTAATAGTTTGAGTAATACCGCTACTACTAAATGAAATGAAAGGATAAAACATACTGCTCAGCAGCATTAATAGTGCGCTAAAGCTTAGTGCAACTATACGGCTGTCGTGATTAACATCCGCTTCGCAAAGTTTATGGTGACAATGTGGGCATATCGCCATTTGTTTTGCGATTATGCGAGGTATATCTATGATCAGATCGCAGCAGGGGCATACAGTTTGCAATTTAATACCAAGCAAGAAGAATATTTCTTCAAGTTTGCTATATTTAATACATTAATACAACGCGTTCTGCCATCAAGCTGTTCGTTATATAAAGGAAGCGTGTGAAATATTATTTTTACTACATATTAATGTGGCTCTTTGTTTGCTCGCAAAATGCTGTGGCTATTAATAAAGAGCGAGAGATAATCATCGCTGCGAGCGCATCAATTCCACCCTATGTTTTTGTAAAAACGGACTCGGGTATACACCTAAATTTAATAAAAGCCGCGTTAAAGGCCAATGGATTTGCCAATATTAATGTGCAATATATGTCGAATAAACGCGCTGAGCATCAATTACATAATAAAGGAGTAGATATACTTTTAAATTATGCTGGAGGAATTAGTGCTGGTATTTATCCAAGTAAGACGGTACTTAGTTATGAAAATGTAGCTATTACACTCAAGCGAAATAAATATAACATTGATAAAATAGAAGGCATGTTTAATAAAAACGTTCTTGCTTTTCAAAATGCAACAGCATATCTGCCTCCTATATTTAAAAGGAATGTTAAACACTTTAGCTCATATCAAGAGGTTATTAATCAAAAAGCGCAGGTAGATAAGCTGTTAAAAGGTTGGGTTGATGTAATTGTGCTAGATAAGCGTATTTTTTACTATTACTACAATCAACATAAATCCCCTGACGCTGTTCAAATTTATACTATATTTCCAAAAGCCGATCGACCTGCTTATTTTAATAACCTCGCTTTAGCTACTGAGTTTGACATTGGTTTGGCGCTCATCAAGCAAAATGGTATTTATAAAAGTATTGTTGATGAAGGCCAAACCTATTCATCAATCAAATAAAGCCACGGTTTGGCGTGTAAGCGCAATGAGTTCACCCGACTGCGACCATATACAGCCATCTTCTAAACCGTACCCATCTTTAGAATGATGAGTAATTGCTTCAAAGCCAAGCCATTCTCCAGGTGTTAAGTTTGGCTCTTGCACAAATTCTAAATACCACGACATGCTACTTGCAGGAGCGGGTTGTTTAAACATTTGTAAAAGTGTTGGCGGCCAAGCATCTGTTAATGCAATAACATGAGCCTCAGTTATGTGTTCTGGGATTTGCTTAAAGCGCATCCAGCCACCCAGGTGAGACGTTTCTGCACTACTAAATGGCATCGCGCCTTGCTGCGGGCATAAATCAACATGTTGGAAAAATTCAGGCATCTGACCTTTTATAAAAGGTAGTGTATGGCGCTCGTCTACCGGCTTTAAACCCAAAGATTTTGAAACAGGTACATTAATACCCGATTCTCTACTTTTAGCAAAACACGCTTGTACAATTACGCACACTTGTTCATTTTGAATTGCTTTGGCGAGTACCTGTGTACTGCTTTTACCTTGGCGCAATATTTCAACGGACAAAGAAAAAGGAGTATCGGCAATTAATGGTCCTACAAAATTAGTACTAAGCGAAAGTAAGCGACGATCATTCGTTACCTTACCTCTGATTGCTTGATACAGCAGTGCGGCTGAAAGCCCACCAAAAGCAGTTCTGCCTTGGCACCAGTTTTCTGGAAATTGCATTGTATTATTTAATTGTTCTGTATTTTCGGTTTGACCAATTTTTTCCGCTTGTTGAAGTAGTTGCTCAAAATGCATGTGGATGTCCTTTTAAAGTGCGATTTAATAAATTTATAACACAACTCAACTGGTCAGACTAGTAATTAAAAACCTCTCTGGCGGTGTAAAAATCACCATTCCTTACAATTATTAGGGCTATTTTGTAAATAAATCACAAAAAATGAAATTTTTTTCATTTTTACAGTTGAATTAAGTTTGCAGCATCCCTATTAACTAAGTCATCGAACGTATTAACGAATATTGAAGTTGGAGAAGTTTCATGGGTAAAATTATCGGAATCGATTTAGGTACTACAAACTCTTGTGTTGCAGTACTTGATGGTGGCAAAGCACGTGTTATTGAAAACGCGGAAGGCGATCGCACAACCCCGTCTATTATTGCTTATACGCAAGACGGAGAAACTTTAGTAGGTCAATCTGCTAAACGTCAAGCGGTTACTAACCCGACAAATACATTATTTGCAATTAAGCGTTTAATTGGTCGTCGTTTTGAAGACGAAGAAGTTCAACGTGATATCGGCATCATGCCGTTCAAAATTATTAAAGCTGATAACGGCGATGCATGGGTAGAAGCGGGTGGCGAAAAACGCGCTGCACCACAAATTTCTGCTGAAGTACTGAAAAAAATGAAGAAAACAGCTGAAGACTTCTTAGGTGAAGAAGTAACTGAAGCCGTAATCACAGTACCTGCATACTTTAACGATTCTCAACGCCAAGCTACTAAAGATGCTGGTCGTATTGCGGGTCTTGAAGTTAAACGTATTATTAACGAGCCAACTGCTGCGGCACTTGCTTACGGTATGGATAAAAACCGTGGCGAAAACGTAGTTGCAGTATATGACTTAGGTGGCGGTACTTTCGATTTATCAATCATTGAAATTGATGAAGTTGAAGGCGAGCACACTTTTGAAGTACTAGCTACAAACGGTGACACTCACTTAGGTGGTGAAGATTTCGATAACCGCGTAATCAACTACCTAGTAGCTGAATTCAAGAAAGATCAAGGTTTAGACTTAAAAACTGATCCTCTTGCAATGCAACGTGTTAAAGAAGCTGCAGAAAAAGCAAAAATCGAACTTTCATCTGCACAGTCTACAGAAGTAAATCTTCCGTATGTAACTGCTGATGCATCTGGTCCTAAGCACATGAACGTGAAACTAACACGTGCTAAGCTTGAGTCACTAGTTGAAGATTTAGTAATGAAGTCTCTAGAGCCATTAAAACGTGCACTTGCTGATGCTGATTTATCAGTAAGCGACATCAACGACATTATTCTTGTTGGTGGCCAAACACGTATGCCTCTAGTACAAAAAACTGTTGCTGATTTCTTTGGCAAAGAGCCACGTAAAGACGTTAACCCTGATGAAGCAGTTGCAGTAGGCGCAGCGATTCAAGGTGGTGTACTTGCTGGTGACGTTAAAGATGTACTATTACTAGATGTTTCTCCATTATCTCTAGGTATTGAGACAATGGGTTCAGTAATGACTGCATTAATTGAGAAAAACACGACGATTCCTACTAAGAAATCGCAAACATTCTCAACAGCTGAAGATAACCAATCTGCTGTAACAATTCACGTGTTACAAGGTGAGCGTAAACGTTCAAGCGACAATAAATCACTAGGCCAATTTAACCTAGAAGGTATTCGTCCAGCGCAACGCGGTACACCGCAAATCGAAGTAACATTCGATGTTGATGCCGATGGTATCTTACATGTATCTGCGAAAGATAAAGATACAGGTAAAGAGCAAAAAATTACAATTCAAGCATCTTCAGGCTTAAGCGATGAAGAAGTTGAAAAAATGGTTCGTGACGCAGAAGCACATGCTGAAGACGATAAAAAGTTTGAAGAACTTGTAGCTGCTCGTAACCAAGCTGATGCTCTAGTTCACGGTACTCGCAAGCAAATTGAAGAAGCTGGCGATGCATTACCAAGCGAAGACAAAGAAGCGATTGAAGCTGCTGTTGTAGATTTAGAAGCTGCAATTAAGAGCGACAATAAAGAAGAGATTGAAGCTAAAACTCAAGCTCTTGCTGAAAAGTCTCAAAAACTAATGGAAATTGCTCAAGCGAAAGCTCAGCAAGGTTCAGCAGATGCAGGCGAGCAACAACAGTCAACTAAGCAAGACGACGACGTTGTTGATGCAGAGTTCGAAGAAGTGAAAGACGACAAGTAATTGTTGCTAACGCTTCTCGCTGACCAAAAGTACTTAACTCAGTTAGGTGTTTAGGTTAGGATGAACAATTGAGGCGCGCGAGCAATAGCTTGTCGCGCCTTTTGCATGTATTTAAGGTTTAAAAATTCAATGATAAATCGATGCGATTTATCGGTTTATCCAGCAGCTCACGCTGCAAACAGAAAAGAGTAGTGTGATAGATATGTCAAAACGCGATTATTACGAAGTCCTCGGCGTAAGCAAAGATGCGAGTGAGCGAGACATAAAAAAAGCGTATAAACGCTTAGCGATGAAATATCATCCAGATCGTACCGCAGGTGATAAAGAGCTTGAAACTAAGTTTAAAGAAGTTAAAGAAGCTTACGAAATTTTAACTGACGGTCAAAAACGTCAAATGTATGACCAACATGGTCACGCAGCGTTTGAACAAGGCGGCGGTGGCGGTCACGGTGGTTTTGGTGGCGGACATGGCGACTTTGGTGATGTATTTGGCGACGTATTTGGCGATATTTTTGGTGGCGGCGGTGGTCGACGTCAATCTCGTCAACAACGTGGATCTGATTTACGTTACAACATGGACTTAAGCTTAGAAGAAGCTGTTCGTGGCAAAGAAGTTGAAATTAAAGTACCTACATGGGTTGGTTGTGAGCCGTGTGATGGCAGTGGTGCTAAAGCGGGTTCTAAACCTAAAACATGTACTACTTGTCATGGTGCTGGCCAAGTACAAATGCGCCAGGGTTTCTTTGCCGTACAGCAAACGTGTCCTACATGTCAGGGACAAGGTCAGATTATTTCAGATCCTTGTAACAGTTGTCATGGACAAGGCCGCGTAGAAAAAACTAAAACGCTTTCAGTTAAAATTCCAGCTGGCGTTGATACAGGCGACCGTATCCGTTTAACGGGTGAAGGCGAAGCCGGAATGCATGGCGCGCCATCGGGCGACTTGTACGTGCAAGTATCGGTTCGCGAGCATGAAATATTTGTACGTGAAGCGAACAATTTATACTGTGAAGTACCAATTAGCTTTACTACAGCAGGCCTTGGTGGCGAAATTCAGGTGCCAACACTTGATGGTCGAGCAAAGCTTAAAATACCTTCTGAAACTCAAACGGGCAAAATGTTCCGTATGCGTGGCAAAGGTGTTAAGTCTGTTCGCAGTGGTGCACAAGGCGATCTAATTTGTAAAGTGGTAATCGAAACGCCAGTTAATCTTAACGAGCGTCAACGAGAACTACTTCAAGAGTTAGATGAAAGCATGGGCACAGATAGCTCGAAAAACCGTCCTAAAGAGCAAGGCTTTTTTGATGGTGTTAAAAAGTTTTTTGATGATTTAACTAAATAAATTTAAATTATTATGAACAAAAAAACGACGCTTTTAGCGTCGTTTTTTTTGCTTTAAACTTAATTTTTGTTACTGTGAACAAAAAAGATGAAACAGCATGACTCCAGCAATAGATCTACTTAAAAAGCAAAAAATCCCCTTTGAAGTACTCAGTTATGAGCATGATAAGAATAATAGCCATTATGGGTCTGAGGCTGTTGAAAAACTTAACCTCAATAGTGACAAAGTCTTTAAAACCCTAGTACTTGAAACACATGAACGGCAACTGATTGTTGCCGTAACGCCTGTATCCCAACAAGTTAACTTAAAGCAGTTAGCCAAATTATGTGGTGCTAAAAAAGTAGTTATGGCTGCCCCACAAAAAGTACAAGTTAGTACCGGTTATATTTTAGGAGGGGTGAGTCCGCTTGGACAAAAAAAGCGTCTAGCTACGTTTATTCATAGCAGTGCTTTACTCTTTGATACTATTTTTGTAAGCGCCGGAAAACGAGGCTTAGAAATAGCACTCTCACCAACTGATTTAGCCTTATTAACCAATGCAAAATTTGGCGATTTATAAACTATATTTTAATAATTACCTTCTATACAAACAATTAATTCAAGTTAAGCAATTTGCTCAATACCTTATTTATAACTACATTGGGAGTATCTTTATACCGTTAATATTTTATCCAAACGGTATCACACATTTTGTATACGGCTGTTTGTATGAATCTTTTAGATGTTAATTATTTTGCGATACTAGTGGCTGCGCTGTCTTCTTTTATGCTTGGCGGCATATGGTACTCAAAAGCTTTCTTTAAAAATGCTTGGCTAGAAAGTAGTGGCTTAACTGATCTGGACTTACAATCGGCTAACCCTAAGTTGATATTTGGTGGCAGCTTTTTTTTAGTTTTTATAGCGGCTTTAATGCTGTCTCTTTTTTTAGGTAAGGAGGCAAGCGTAGGTGAAAGTATAGGGGCAGGCTTTGTGATCGGCTTTTTTTGGATCAGTAGTTCATTAGGATTAAGTTATATATTTGAGCAACGTCCTTTAAAGCTTTTTTTAATTAACGGGGGTTATCATGTTTTACAGTTTTCGTTAATGGGGCTCATTTTAGGAATATGGCCGTAAGTTCTAATAATTAGTAAAACCAAATTTGCTCCTTATCTTCGAGTAGAGTAGTTTTATATAATCCCCATTTACATGACTTGGTAAACGTACTAATGAAAATATTAGTTGTTGATGATATGCCGCTTATGCGACATGTATTAATTAATATGTTGAGAAAACTAGAGTATAGCAATATCGTTGAAGCAACTGATGGATTGCAAGCTTTGGCTTTATTACGTCACCAGCATTTCGATTTGGTTATTACAGATCTTCATATGCCAAAAATGGATGGTGTTGATTTACTCACTAATATTCGACAGGATAAAGCACTCACTGATATTCCCGTTTTAATGGTTACTTGTGAAGACAGTACGGATAAAGTTAAGCAAGTTATCGCAGCTAAAGTATCGGGGTTTATAATCAAACCTTTTAATATGAATGTATTATCATCTCAATTAAACCGCTTCTTTTTTAGGGATTAGGTTATATTTCTCATAATCAATAATTTATTATGAGCTAGCTTGAACGAACATATTGCACAAAAATTCTAAAACCCAGTTGTCACCTTTACCTATCGAAACTGATATCATAGTCAATAACTCTTCATATAATACAGCAGAACCTAATGGCAAAACCTAATAAAAAAGGCCCAACTAAAACGGTCGATATTTTTTGCTCAGCCTGTAAAGCTTCCTTATTTAAATATCGAAAAGGAGGGAAGGGAGCATTAGTTAAGTGTTTTAAAGAGCGTATTAGTCAAGACTTTACAAGTGAGCCATGTATTTGCCCTAACTGTAGCCGCCCATTTGCCCGAGAGGCTATTATTCGGGGTGCACCAGCCTATAAAATCATCGGCGGCAAAGTAACGTTTAAATAAAGCTTTCTCCATACGGACATATGGCCTTGTTAGAATTTACCATATTGATAGAATCGCCCGGTTTGCTGTTTCAATGAATGAAAAAATACCCTCCCCATGGATCGGGCCAGTTTATTGGGTTATTTAAAAATGGATAAAGGATAGTTTCGTGATAGCACTCTTATTTGACATCATAGGTATGACAGGTACTTTTTTAGTAGTTGGTTCATTTTTTTTACTGCAGCTAGGTAAAACATCTCCAGCTAGCTTAACGTATAATATGATGAATTTAACAGGGGCAATTTTACTATTAATTAGTCTTTGTTATAATTTTAATTTAGCGAGCTTTGTAATCGAAATATTTTGGATTGCGGCGTCGTTAATTGGCTTATATAAATATGTTAAAAATAGATCAGCATTAGCTACAAATTAATTGTTTTTTAATTTAATGCTAAACAGATCGCTGTAAACATAGTTGTTTACGGCGATTTTTGTTTTTAAGCACTTTAAAACTGTTGTTAACAAAAAGTTTATATCTCTGCTAGAGATTAGCCGTTACACTAGCGCCCTAAAATTTTCTTGGCTATTTTTTTGCGAGCTATCCATGTTTTCCTTTTCTAAAAAAATTATTACTATTTTTGTGTTACTCGTACTTATATTAGTTGTTACGTTTTGGCTTGGTAGAGCTCATGATGTTGATCAAGCAACTTACCAGGCTGAACGCCAAGTTACGCAATTAAATAACTATATTGATACTGAACTTGCTCGTTTTTCTGCTATTCCACAGTTACTTACCTATAACTCGTTAATGATAGACTTTGTTGATGCGCAGCCACAGCACTATAACGCTATTAATAACTACCTTGCTGATATTCAACAAGCCAGCGGTGCATCAGATATTTTTGTACTAAATACTCAAGGCGAAGTTATTGCCAGTAGTAATTGGCAAGCAGATTACACTTTTTTAGGTAGTAACTTTGCATTTAGACCTTATTTCAAACGTGCGTTTGCAGGCGAAAAAGTAGCGTATTTTGCACTAGGTATGCGCTCTAAAGAGCGTGGTATCTACTTTTCACAGGCTGTATATCGCGATAATAAAGCCATTGGTGTTGTTGTGCTAAAAGTCAATGTAAGCAAATTTGAGGACGACAGAGAGCTTTTAAATACGTCAAAGGGCAGCCACTTTTTCTTACAGCTTGCAGATGACGTAATTGCAATGTCAGATATGCAAACGTGGCGATTAAACAGCTTCACTGATCTTGATATAACTATGCGCAGAGATATTAAATCTCGTCGGGCTTATTTAGATCATCAACCTTTGTATATAAAGCAGTTTCAATTTTCTAATGAAGGTATTAAACATTTTAAAATAGATAAAAAACTTTACGTAATATCGCAAAGACCTTTACGATATTTTAATGCCACAATGAACGTACTCGTTGATATAACAAAAGTTAATTCTGCCCAACTGCCTCGCTTATTTTGGGTATTTATTATCTGTAGCTTGATAATTATTATTAGTTATATTTTATTAACTCGGTTTGCGGGCTATAAAAAGCTGGTGTACTCCAGACATAGCCTTGAACTTGAAGTACTTGAGCGCACTCAAGCTTTGGAAAAAGTACAAACAGCCTTAGTGCAATCTGCAAAGCTTGCGACAATAGGACAGTTAAGTGCAGGAATTAACCACGAAATAAACCAGCCGCTCAGTGCTATTAATACTTATTTAGCTTCGGCAAAGCGTTTATTAGCGAAAGGAAATACTTCAGCATTAGCTGAAAGCTTAGTGGTGATTGAGGGATTAGTTGATCGAGTGCATCAAATTGTAGGTCAACTAAAGCATTTCAGTAAACCTTCAAAAATGCAGCTCAGACCTTACCCGCTTGCAGGGCTTGTTAATAACGCCTTAATGATTTCTAGCGCGCAACTAAAGCAAGATAACGTACAAGTAGAGCCACCTCAATTTGATGAAACAGTCGTTGTATGGGTCGATTCGCTCAAGTTTGAACAAGTACTTGTTAATTTAATTACGAATGCTAGCCAAGCTATGAACGGCGCAATTATTCGTAACTTAAGTTTTCAGTTGGAGTGTTTTGAAGAGCGTGTAAAACTGTCGATTTTAGATACAGGCTCTGGTATTGAGCAACATGCATTTAGTCATTTATTTGAACCTTTTTACAGTACTAAATCAAGTAATGGTCTAGGCCTTGGTTTATCCATATCAAAACAAATAATTGATTCGTTTAATGGATGTTTGAGCGCACACAACCGACTAGAGGGAGGGGCTGAATTTATAATTAGCCTTTCTAACAGGCAGGAAAATACAGATGATTGACAGCCTACCTTGTAATCACATAATAGTCATTGATGATGAAGCAATGATCAGAGACTCTTTAAAGCAACTGCTTAACCTCGAAGGATACACCGTTGAGTGCTTTAATGACGCAACTACCGCTCTTAGCAAACTCAATAGGCGCTTTGCTGGAGTTGTGCTGAGCGATATAAATATGCCGAACATGGATGGCTTAACGCTTTTAGAGCAAATAACGGCTTTTGATAGTGAGCTCCCTGTAATATTTTTAACTGGTTACGCTGATGTATCGATAGCAGTTAAAGCGATGCAACTAGGTGCGTATGATTTATTTGAAAAACCGGTTAACGAACATCTTCTTGATTGCATAGCACGAGCGTGCGACAAACGAAGCCTTGTTATGGAGAACCGCGCATTAAAAGTGGCTGTACAGAAAACCTCAGCCCCAGGTGTACGCATACTAGGTGATACACCTAAAATGCAACACATGATGCACTTGTTAAATACAATTATAGATACCCCAACCGATGTGATGATTGAAGGTGAAACGGGCACAGGTAAAGAGCTGGTAGCGCGTTATCTACACGATCAAAGTAATCGATCTAGCTGTAATTTTGTTGCTATTAACTGTGGCGCAGTACCAGAGCAATTAATAGAAAGCGAATTGTTTGGTGCAGCAAGTGGGGCATACACCGGTGCTACGCAAAGTCGAAAGGGTAAGTTTGAATTTGCTCAGGGCGGTACGGTATTTTTAGATGAAATAGAAAGTACCCCAATGTCGCTGCAGGTTAAGTTACTACGCGTATTAGAAGAGCGAAAAGTAACACCTGTAGGCGATAACAAAGCAATTGATTTAGACATCAGAATTGTTGCAGCGACTAAAGTAGACTTACTTTCTTTAGTTGAAAAAGGTGAATTTAGAGCAGATTTATACTACAGACTCAGCTTAGTTAAAGTAAATATACCGCCTCTACGAGAGCGAAAAGCAGATATACTTTTATTGTTTAAGCATTTTAGCTCAATTGCAGCTACTCGCTATCACAAAGCACCAGCGCCCTTAAACAGTGAATTACAACAGCGTTTATTAGCTTACGACTGGCCCGGGAATGTGAGAGAACTTAGAAACCAAGCTGAGCGTGCTGTGCTATTAGGCGTTGAACTGGCGTTTTCGGTCACAAAAACACAAGGTCAGGGTGAGCTTTCGCCCGATTTAAGTTTGTCAGAGAAAGTATCATTTTACGAACAATCACTAATTGAACATGCACTTGAGATAAACCATGGAAGTATTAAAAATACCATGGAAGCATTACAAATTGCCCGAAAAACGCTTTACGATAAAATGAGTAAATATGGGCTCAACCGCGATATGTTCATCGATTAAATGTGTGGATAAAGTGACATTCCCTGGTTTTTAATGTGCGGTAATCCGCACAATCTTGTATAGATAAAAACCACAGCTAGTGTCAAGATTATGAAATATATACCATTTACATCATTGGCAATGTGTTTGCTTAGTTAGAGTCGACAATAAGTAGATTCTAATAATTAGGACACACAATGATAAGGTTCAAACACACTACTATTTATCTAGCTTCACTGAGTTGCTTAGCTACATTTTCGCATACTGTTTTAGCGGTTGATTATACCGTTTATGGTAAAGCTGAAGTACAAATTGCAAATACTGATACAGGCACTATGCGATACGCAGATGAGGGTACGCAAATAGACGCGCCGTTCTCGCGTATTGGTATTAAAGGCGACCACAAACTTAACGAATACCTAAGCGTTGTTTTTAAATACGAAGTACAAGTTAAAGGGTTTGAGGAAGACGACACTGATGAGCCTTTTACTGCACGTAATACTTACTTGGGTTTAAAAGGTGCGTTTGGTGAAGTTGTAGTAGGAAGAAACGATACACGCTTTAAATACTCTGAAGGAAAAGTTGATAACTTTAATGAAACTCAAGCCGACATGGCACAAGTTATTGCAGGGCAAGATCGCCTCGGAGACACCATAACCTACACTTCAAGCTATTGGCATAATACACAGTTTTCGTTTACTTACGCGCCTAAAGACGATAATAAAGATAATGAAGCCGGTTTTGCTGCTACGCTTATTTATGGCGATCGTAATTTAAATAACACCCCGTATTATGTGTCACTAAGTCATGTTGATTCACTTAATAATATTACAGCAAGTAGACTTGCAGGCGTTTATAAGTTTAAGCAATTACAGTTAGGTGGCTTATACCAGCATTCTGAATCAGTGGATGGCACTAAATCTGGTAATGGTTATGTATTGAGTGCAAGTTACACGCTTGACAAGTGGGTACCAAAGATTCAATTTGCTAAAGATGACTCTACACTTCGTCAAGTTTCTGAGGCAACGCAATGGAGCACAGGCCTTGACTATGTATTTGATAAGCAGACAACAGCTTACCTTTTATACACCGATCTTAATCTAGAAGAACAAGACGACAACAGTGTTGCGCTTGGTCTTAAATATAAGTTTTAGAGGCTTATCATGACAGACAACATACTGACGCAAGAACCCGATAAGAAAAAACATTTTCAATGGCTTTTTTTAATACTAGGGCCTTTAGTAATGCTATTAACCTGTTTATTCGATCCGCCAACAGGTATGTCGGTTGCGGCATTTAAAACTGCAGGCTTAGCATTTTGGATGGCATCGTGGTGGGTGAGCGAAGTTGTACCAATTCCGGCAACTGCATTGCTACCACTGGTAATATCACCACTAGCTGATATAGCAGCAATAAAAAGTGTGGCGGCACCGTATGCACACCCGCTAATCTTTTTATTTTTAGGTGGTTTTTTAATTTCCATTGCTATGGAGCGCTGGGGTTTACATAAACGTATTGCGCTTAGCACTATGCTATACGCAGGTAAAAAACCAAGCTTACAAATTTTAGCTATGATGTTGGTTACCGCATTTTTGTCAATGTGGATGTCTAATACGGCTACAGCCGTAATGATGCTGCCTATTGCACTTTCGATTACCAGTTTAGTTAAACAATCAGACCCTGAAAATGAAGGTTTTGGTAAGGCTTTACTGTTATCAATCGCTTATGGTGCAAGTATTGGTGGTATTGCTACTTTAATTGGCACTCCGCCTAACGCTTTAATGGCTGCTTACTTATCAGACAGTTATCAAATAGAAATTGGCTTTGCGCAATGGATGATTGTAGGTGTACCTCTGTCTTTAAGCATGCTAGTTATTAGCTGGGTTTGGCTTACTAAGTTTGCGTATAAAGTAGATGCTAATGTTAAAAGCGATCAGAAAATTGATACAAAAGCGGTGTTTACAACTCAGCTAAAAAATCTTGGAATAATGCAACGTGCAGAAAAAGGCGTGTTGTTTGTATTTGTACTTGCTGCACTTTGTTGGATATTTAGACCTTTATTAGGCGATATTACAGGTCTTAATATTTCAGATACTACAATTGCAATTGCTGCGGCATTGCTGTTGTTTGTAATGCCAGCGAATAAAGGCAAAAATGAGCGTATTCTTGATTGGCATCACGCATCAGAGGTACCGTGGGGCGTACTACTTTTGTTTGGAGGCGGATTAACATTAGCGTCCCAAATAAAATCATCAGGCCTTGCTGATTTTATTGCCCAAATGATAGAGGGTGTAAGTACTATTCCACTTGTTATGAGCGTACTTGTTGTTGTGGCATTAATTACGTTTTTAACGGAGATCACGAGTAATACAGCAACTGCAGCTGGCTTTCTTCCTTTGTTAGGACCCGTTGCAGAATCTATCACAGGTTCGCCACTTGTATGGGTTATTCCTGCCGCTATTGCATGTAGCTGCGCGTTTATGATGCCAGTTGCTACACCACCCAATGCCATTGTGTTTGGCTCTGGGCAAATACAAATGCGCGATATGATCCGCGCAGGTTTTGTACTCAATATTGTCGCTATTGTATTAATTACGCTAGTAACAATGACTATTGCAGCGCAAGTATTTGGCTTTTAAGTATCCTCTAAATGAGTTCCAACCAACCCTATGAGCAGCCTAAAATTTAATTTAGGCTGCTATTTCTTCACATTAATTAGTGTTATTGCTCGAAAAACAGAACAAGGTTATAGTCTGCGGTAACTTTAAAAATTGAGTAACCTATTTTGAGCACTGAGACATCACAGGCAATGCCTTTAATTCCCCAATTTGATGAATTGCAAAAAAGCTTTCTCGAAACGCCTTACTTGCCAATTGATAAACGTCTCGTTTTATTAAAAAAGCTCCGTGTACGTATTGTTGAACTTGAGCAAGAGCTAGTGGATGCTGCTTCAAAAGACTTTGGTTATAGAACTGCTTTCGATACTTTACTTGGCGATATATTACCTACGGTGCAAACGCTCGCACACATTATTAAAAAGCTCCCAAAATGGGCAAAGCCAAGTAATCGCTCTGTTGGTTTAAGCTTGTGGCCTTCAAAAGTAAGTGTTAATTACCAGCCCAAAGGTGTGGTTGGTATTATTGCACCGTGGAATTATCCGATTCAGTTAGCGTTAGTACCTGTGTTTACTGCTATAGCTGCCGGTAATAGAGTCATGCTCAAATTAAGCGAGTTTACACCTCACACAAACGTCGTTATCGAAAAAATATTTAAAGACGATATGCAAGCGCATTGTAAAATAATACAAGGCGGCAGCGATGTAGCCGCGCAATTTTCATCGCTCCCATTTGCTCATTTATTATTTACGGGCTCAACGGCAGTAGGTAAGTTAGTAATGGCTTCGGCGAGTCGTAATTTAACACCGGTAACGCTCGAACTCGGTGGTAAATCGCCAGTTATTATTACGCAAAATGCCGATATTAAAAAAGCGGCGCAAGCCATACTGTTTGGAAAAATGGCTAATGCAGGGCAAATATGCGTTGCTCCCGACTATGTATTTGTACCCAAAGCGCTTGAGCATCAGCTGGTTCAGCAATTGTGTGAGCTGTATAAAAAGCATTTTAAAGACGGTGTTGAAGGTAAAAACTTAACTTCTATTATTAGCGATGCACACTATAAACGTTTAGCAACCTATTTAGAGCAAGCACAAGAGCTTGGCGCAAACATTATTAAGCCACTTGAGCAAAACCAGCAAGATGAGCAAAAACATCGTATGGGGTTGCATTTAGTGACTCAAGTGACTGACGAGATGAGCCTAATGCAAGATGAGTTATTTGGTCCAATATTACCAATAATGAGTTACGAAAAGCTCGACAGCGCAATTGATTATATTAAAGCGCATCACCACCCATTAGCGCTTTATATTTTAGGGCAAGATAAGCGCGCTCAAGAATACATTATGAAGCAAACAATCAGTGGCACTGTGGCAATAAACGATACGTTAGTGCAAGTAACTGCTGACGAAGCCCCTTTTGGTGGTGTAGGGCATTCAGGAATGGGGCACTATCATGGTATTGAAGGTTTTTTAACGTTCAGCCACGCTAAAAACACCTTAGTATCAGGCTCATTTAATCCTCGTATTAATCTGTTACTTAAACAAAGTAAACTTATTATTAAGCTATTAAAATGGCTTTATATAAAATGATAGGGTGTTGATTTTGTAAAGTTGAATAGATTTTATTTTGCTAATCAAGATATATTAAAAAGGCTGAATTACGTTATGTAATTCAGCCTTTTTAGATAGAGTTAAAACCTAATCATCAAACTCTAAAGATTTAAAATAAGCGACCTTCACCAGCATAAGTACCCACTTGTATTTTTGCATAAATGGCATCGGCTTTTTCTTTAGCTTCTTCAATTTCTTTAGGTAGCATTTTACGCTCATCAAGTTTGCGGCTATGACTTGCTTGCATGTTGCCATTGTACTCGGCAATAGTATTCCAAATGTATGACTTTTCTAGATCCTTTGGCATGCCTAGACCTTCAAAATACATTAGCGCTAAATTAAATTGAGCCAAAGAGTAATTATTAGCGGCCGCTTTTTCGTACCAATTACGCGCAGCTTTATAATCTCGAGTCACACCTACGCCGTTGGAGTACATTACCCCTAAATTAAACTGAGCCGCAGGCAGGTTTTTATTGGCTGCTTGTTCAAATAAGGTAACAGCCATTTGGTGATCAAGTTTAACACCTTTGCCTTCGTCGTATAAAACCGCTAGAGCAAACATTGAATCCGGGTGGTTCTTTTTTACGCCTTGTTGATAAAGCGCAGCTGCTTTGCGGTAATCGCGCGTTACACCGTATCCACCTTCATATAATTTAGCTAGTTCGTAAATTCCTGGTGCAAAGCCTTTATCGGCAAGGTATTGAAATTCTTTTAGGGCGACTGCAAATTCACCTTCGTTTGCTGCTTTTATGCCATCTTCTAATGTTGCATGAGCAAAGGGGCTGGTAAGTAAAACGCCAGCTAGAACGAGTGATTTCAAATTAAACTGTGACATATTAATGTCTCCAATTAGTAATAGTTACAATAGGTATTAACGCCTGTTTATCTTTCTAGTTTAAATTTGTGCTGCTATTTAGGTTCGCTCTAGGGACGGTTTGCTCTTTGTTGCTCGGTTTTTAATGAGCCTACTAGGTTACAAACTTCGTGCGGCGATTAATACCAACCTGCATAAATCTTTGATCAATTTAACGAATTAAATTGCACTATAACGTCGTTAAAAATTTTTCATTTAGAACAACTAGATACAAAAACTTTTGCCTAGTTCTAGCGTAATTTTCTTAACGTTAAATAGACCCCATATATAAGCAAATTGGTATAAATAGCGCCTAGATAGAACAAATTTTAATACTAAAAGGTCAACAGGCCATAGTTGAATGCTAAATTATTAAATTTTTGCACTATTTGCGCATTTTAAACGTTTAATACTCAATGCATTTAAGTAGAGACTAAATCGGTTACTATAAATAGATGCAAAAAAGGGTGTCTACTGTTATGTTTTACGCCAGCTTTAGCGTAAACGCAAGGCGATACCTTATCAGATCGTGTGTATAAAATGTAAATAACAGCACGGTGGACTTTTAAGGTAAGTAAACGAGTTTAGAAGTGTAAGATACAGATTTTATAGAAAATTTAAAGAAATAAAAAAAGCCCGTTAGGGCTTTTTTGAATCATATTAACCGTCACTAATATGAGCAATGTAGCAAGTAAATGTGATATTTGATGTTATTACTTGGGTCGAGTAAGTAATAACACGAAGCGGCACGCTCTTCTTTTAATGTGTCAGCATCCTTGCTGAATATTCTTCCGTAGGCACTGAGGTCGTTACACTGTGTTTGTACGAACGATTATCAGTTAGATCTAAATACAAGTCAACACTTAAATGATAATTATTATCAAATGAGTTTTGAGCTTTGCCACAATCTAAATAATAGAGAAGGTTATGCTTAAAAATTTCAAAGCAAAAAAACTAAAACAGATATGCCTTGCTGTAAGTATGTTGTTTTTATGTAGTTGTTCGGCATCTTTTACTTACAATAATTTGAGTTGGCTTTCGTCATTTTGGGTAGATGATTATATTGATTTAAATAAAACACAAAATAAGCAACTTAAAAAGATCATTAACACGACCCAAGCGTGGCATAGAAGTACGCAGCTACCAGCTTATAAACAAGACATTCAAAATATTAAGGCACTTTTTAACAACACACTAAGCATTGAGAAGTTAAAAGAGCAGGTGGTTTTTGCTAAAAAGCATTGGCAGAACCTACTTGAATACGCGCACATGCCTTTAGCCGAACTGGGTGCAACCTTATCAAGTGAGCAAAGAGAAGAACTTTTAAACAATATCCAAATAAAAATTAACGACGAACGCGAAGAGTTTAACGAACAAACTCCACTTGAGCGAAAAAGTGAGCGCCTGGAAGAGCAATTTGAATACTACGAGCAGTGGATAGGCAAGCTTAATAAACAACAAAAAGCGCTGATTAAATCAACTAATGAGCAACATCAAGACTCAGGAACGCTGTGGTTAGAGTACAAGCAAAACCGTTTGAATGCAGCCAAGCAGGTATTTACAAATGCTGAAATTACGAAAAAAGAATTTATAAATCAGTTAAGTACGGTTATTAAAGAGCGCGAACTTTATATGAGCGACGCACTATTGAAAACCAATGAAGCAAACTTAAATTTATATATAAATTTACTCTACGAATTAAACTCAACTTTAATTGATAAACAACGCCAAAGCGTTAATGATCAATTTGATGAGTTAATTGAGACCTTAAACGATATAATAGAAAACTAAATTGTGCGTGAATTATTAAGTTTTAGATTAGCTGTTTAGGCTGGTTTGTTTTTAAACGCAAAAAATGCTTTTAAAGGGCAATATATGGTTACAGATTTAAAAAGTATCTTAAACACTTGGTATCCGAATAGGGACAACCAAGAATGGGTTTTAGCTACTTTGTACAAAATTGAAGGCTCTAGCTACAGAAAACTAGGGGCTATGATGCTTATATCTAGCCTGGGCGAGCGCTTGGGGATGCTTTCGGGTGGCTGTTTAGAAGCTGACATACAGCGCCATGCTAAACAAGTAATGAGTACTTTAACAAGTAAAACCATCAGTTATGATGCCACCGATGAAGACGATTTAACATTTCAACTTGGTATTGGTTGTGGGGGCATAGTACACATTTTACTGCAGCCCATTCACAAAGCTAATGACTATTTACAGTTAGAGCTTGTATCTAAAGCACTTAATGAGAATAAACCAGGGCGATACCTTCAACAGGTAAGCCCCATTTTTCCAGCCGGTAGTGGTGTATTTACGCAAAATGATGAGTTACATGGTTTATCAATGAACCGCAAAGCGCAGTTGGTAGAATTACAAGGCGCTACGAGTTTGCAAACCTCTATTTATCCACCGCCCCATCTATTAATAGTAGGTGGTGGCGCTGATGCAGTTCCGGTTTATACATTTGCCAAACAACTTGGTTGGAGTGTAACTGTATGGGATACGCGCGCTGCCAATGCAAAAAGACAGTATTTTAAAAATGCAGATGCTATTTTGCGCATCACACCGAGTGAGTTAAAAGAATATTGCATAACCCATAAAGTTGATGCGGCTATTTTAATGGCTCACAGCGTTGAACTTGACGCCAGTACATTGGCTCAATTTAAAGATGTTCCGTTTAAATATATAGGGCTATTGGGTCCTAAGCACAGACGTAAACAAGTTTTAGAGCACGCAAATACGCATGTTTCACAAATTAAGTCTCCTGTTTTTGGGCCTGTCGGTTTAAATTTAGGCGGCGACTCGCCAGAGAGTATTGCACTATCGCTGATCAGCGAAATACATGCAGTGCTGTGTGATAAAGATGCCCAATCACTAAGTCATTGGGGGCAAGAGCCGTGCTAATTGCAAAAGTTGTTTTAGCCGCAGGGCAATCATCTCGCTTTAACGGCTGTAAATTAACAGCTGATATTGGCTTTGGCAAAACAATGATTGAGCATGCTGTAAATACACTGCAAGCACTTGATGACACGCCCGTGTATGTAGTTACCGGGGCATGGCATAAAGAAGTAGCACAAGTACTAGCCGGTTATAAAAACATAGAGCTAATTGAGAACAAGCAATGGAGCCAAGGTTTAGGTAATTCAATCGCGATAGCGTCTCAAACTGTGTTTAAAAATAAGTCCTTCGATGGGATTTTATTTATGCTTGCGGATCAGGTTGAGCTAAAAGTAGCGCACTTAAGTGAGCTAGTTACTGGTTTTACACGTAATCCATCGCGCTGGTGCGCAAACTATGGCGAGCGTTTAGGTGTACCCGCTATATTCCCAGCGGTTGATTTATCTCAGCTTGCAAGCTTAACTTCGGATAGAGGTGCACAGCAATTATTGCGCTCTAGTCGTGAAGTTGTTAACACAATTAGTTTAAGTAGTGCGAGTTTAGATATAGATACGCAAGAGCAATTAAGTGAGTTTTTAAGTAAAACAGAATATAAAAATTTTAATGAAAAAATATAACGAGTAGGGTCAGTAGTTATATTTTTAATAGCTATAGTCACTTTTGAAGCTGTTCGTATAGTTTAAAAGTGACTATAGAAATCGTAATTAAGGGGCAAGCTATGGTGACGTTTACAATTAATGGCAAGGTGGTCGAATCACACGCAAGTGAAGATACACCATTGTTATGGGTTATTCGTGATGAAATTGGATTAAAAGGTACGAAGTTTGGTTGCGGTATTGCAATGTGTGGTGCGTGTACAGTGCATTTAGATGGGCAAGCAACCCGCTCATGTGTTTTACCAATTGGCGCAATTGCAGGAAAAAACATTACCACAATTGAAGGGCTTAATAACGAACACCCACTGCAAAAAGCATGGGTTGAAGAGCAAGTACCACAGTGCGGTTACTGTCAGTCGGGGCAAATAATGCAAGCGGCCACATTACTGGCAGCTAACCCAAGTCCTTCAGATGAAGAAATAGTAAGCCATATGAATGGTAACTACTGTCGCTGTATGGCTTATAAACGTATTAAAACTGCTATTCAACGCGCTGCAGATGAGTCACAAAGTGTAGTAAATATATTTGATCCAAATGCACAAGACGCTTAACTGGAGCCGATAATGAAAAAATTATTTCAAAAAAATAGCGAAACCGTTAATTTAAATCGTCGCTCGTTTATGATTGGCACTGCTAGCGCAGGTTTAGTCATGGCGTTTGCCCCTGCGTTATTTTCGGGTTCGGTAAGTGCAAAAGAGTCAATTGCGCAACAGGCTTTTTCACCAACAATTTGGTGGACTATGAGCACCGACGGCGCCGTAGAAGTAAGTATTGCTAAAGCTGAAATGGGCCAACATATTGGTACTGCTCTTGCGCGTATTGTGGCTGATGAGCTTGAATGTGATTGGGATAAAGTATCAATTACCTACGTAGATACTCATGAAAAATGGGGCTTTATGGTAACGGGTGGTTCGTGGTCTGTATTTCAAAGCTTTAAGCCATTATCTCAAGCCGGTGCTGCAGGTCGAATTGCATTAATAGACGCAGGAGCTAAAATGCTCGGCGTACCTGCAGATAAATGTCGTGCTGAAAAGGGCTATATTATTTCAGGCGAAAAATCGGTTAGTTACGCTGACATAGTCAAAAAAGGCGAGTTTAATCGTACATTTACCAGTGATGAAGTTGCAAACCTCCCACTAAAACCTGCTAATAAGCGTCATTTAACAGGGCTTAAACAAGACTTTAAAGCGCTTGATATACCAGCCAAAACAAATGGCACTGCGGTATATGGTATAGATGTAGAAGTTGAAGGCATGCTGTACGCGCGACCAGTAATACCGCCAACCCGCTATGGCAGTACAGTAACAAACGTTGACGATAGTGCAGCAAAAGCTATTAAAGGTTACAAAGGCTATGAAATTTTAAATGATCCTAGTAACACAGTGCAAGGCTGGGTTGTTGTATTAGCTGACAGTTACCCAAGCGCCATTAAAGCAGTAGATGCTTTAAAGGTGAGTTATAAAAAGGGTGAGTCAGCAAATATATCTGAAGATGATATTCAAAAAGAAGGTAAGCGATTATGCGAGCAGCGCGACTCGGGTACTTTATTTGTTGATGAAGGTGATATAAAGAAAACACAAGCAGACGCCAGTGAGTCGTTAGAATCAATGTATACCACAGCGACAGCGAGTCATTATCAGCTAGAGCCACTCAATGCGGTTGCAGAGTTTAAAGACGGTAATTGGATTATTCATACTGGTAACCAATGGCAGTCACTTACGTTACCTGCGCTTGCCAAAGCACTTGAAATAGAAAAAAACAAAGTAATTATTCGTCCTTATTATTTAGGTGGTGGTTTTGGCCGTCGATTATTTGGTGACTGGACTGTACCTGCAGCTCTAACCGCAAAAGCAGTAGGTAAACCAGTAAAACTGGTATTTACACGAGCAGACGATAGTTTATTCGATCAGTCTCGTTCTGCATCTGCTGCAAAAATGACGGCGTCGTTTGATAAAAACGGTACTTTTACTGGTTTAGAGCATGCATTTGCTGCAGGTTGGCCTACTAAAGCTATGGCACCAGGGTTTTTATCACCGGGTGTTGATGGCAAAGGTAAATTTGATGCATTTTCGGCATCGGGCGCTGATCATTGGTACAGCATGAGCAGTCATCGTGCACGCGCTATTAATAACGAAGTTGCACAAAGCACCTTTACTCCAGGTTGGTTACGTTCAGTAGGACCAGGTTGGATTGCATGGAGTCTTGAGTCGTTTATTGATGAGATTGCCCATAAGCAAGGCAAAGATCCAGTTCAATTTAGAATTGAAATGTTAGACGGTAAAGGCAAGCAAGCAGGAAAAGCACCTGAGAGTGTAGGTGGAGCACTGCGCTTACGTAATGTGCTTAAAACAGTGTCAGACAAAGTAGCTTCTGTTAAATTAGCTAAAGATGAAGGCATTGGCTTTTCTGTAAGCTCAGGGCAAGAGCGTACCATGCCAGCATGGCTTGCAACCGCAGCGCATGTTCATGTTAACCGTGATAGTGGTAAAATAACGCTTAAAAAGCTTTATGTTGTTGTAGATGCGGGCTTAATAGTTCATCCAGATGGCGCACTAGCGCAAATTGAAGGGTCGTTACTATGGGGCAGCAGCCTTGCATTGCATGAATCAAATACGTATAAAGATGGACAGGTATCAGCGACTAACTTTAATACTTATTTACCGCTAAGAATGCAAGACGTACCAGATATTGACATTGAATTTTTACAAAGCGATGAATTTCCAGTTGGTTTAGGCGAACCTGGCGTTATAGGGGTGGCTCCTGCGATTGGTAATGCTGTATTTAATGCAGTAGGCGTGCGTTTACGTGACCTACCAATGAAGCCAAGCGAACTTAAAAAAGGCTTAGAAGCGTAAAACAAAAATAACTAAAGGGGTGTGCTTTATGCAGCCCTTTTTAGTTATTAAATATATTTATGTAATTATTATTTATGTATCAATAAGTAGCGTTGTTTATACCAATTCGCTTAATTAAATGATTAAGTATTATTGCAAATTGGTATTAGGTTATTATTACTTGTTGATATTAGTTAAGGTTTATTTATGCTAATCGACCCAACAGGGCGAGAGTTTAGTTACTTACGTTTGTCTATTACTGATGTATGTAATTTTAAGTGTGTTTATTGTTTACCAGATGGTTATCAGGGGGGGCCAGACCGTGGTTTTCTCACAATTGATGAAATTAGCAATACGCTTAAAGCGTTTGCGCACCATGGTATTGAAAAAGTAAGGATCACTGGCGGAGAGCCAACTCTTAGAAAAGACTTTATAGATGTTGTTCGCGCGGCAAAAGATGTCGCGGGCATAAAAAAAATTGCAATGACTACCAATGGTTTTTCTCTTCATAAGAATATCCACGACTGGGTAGATGCGGGCTTAAACGCCATTAATGTAAGTATTGATAGCTTAGATCCGCGCATGTTTAACACCATTACTGGGCATGACAAATTTACCTCAGTAATGAAAGGTATTGATACTGCGCTTGAAACGGGTATTGATTCGGTAAAAATAAACAGTGTGCTGATGAAGCAATATAACGCGAAAGAGTTTGATACATTTTTAAATTGGGTTAAACACCGTCCCGTTACTATTCGTTTTATTGAGTTGATGCAAACAAACGACAACAAAGCCTTTTTTGATGCTAACCATGTATCTGGGCAAGTTTTAAAAACTCAGCTATTGCAAACGGGTTGGCAGCAAGTTGCGCGTAGTGCATCAGCAGGTCCTGCTCAAGAGTTTGCTCATCCTGATTATCAAGGCAGAATTGGTTTGATCATGCCTTACAGCAACGACTTTTGTAGTACCTGTAACCGATTAAGGGTTACAGCAAAAGGGAACCTGCACTTGTGTTTGTTTTCTGAAGAGGGTATTTCGCTAAGAGAATATATGAACGACAGTTCAAACAGTAAATTAATGGCATTGCTATCTCGTTATATTAAAACCAAAAAGCCAACTCACCTTTTACACCAAGGCAATACAGGTATTACGACTAATTTATCAATGCTAGGTGGCTAGCTTTTAAAGCTACCTAGAAAAGTAAAAGCACTAAACGTGTTCCTAAAATACACTACATTATCCCTAAAAGGTAAATAACTGGTTGTATCTAAATGGTTTTATATCAACAAAGCTTGTTAAATTGTATTTTCACGTTAAACTTACTTTTATTTTTATTAAGTGATTAGAATGGATATCGCCGCCCTTAATAGCACTAAATCATTAAGAAAAGACGTTCTGCGAGGAATGTGTCTTTGTTTTGGTTCTTTATCGGTAGGATTTGCGGGTTTTAATTTAACCGTAAATAACTTTCCATTGCTTGGCTATATCGAAATCTGTTTTTCTATTTATTGTATATTTACTTACATTTCACTTATACGCCGTCCACTACAGTTTTGGCAATCCTTGATAATGTGTGTGCTCATAACGCTAATTGTTATTTTGGGTACATCTTTAGCATCGCCTCGTAATGCTGTGTTTGTATGGTCGTTTGCATTACCTATTTTGTACTACCTGTTATTAGGTAAACAATACGGTGTAATTTTCTCTGCAAATTTATTAGTTATCCAAGTGTTTATTTTAGGGAGTAAGTCTACTCTTGCCCCTTTTGAAAATTTTAACCTATCTCTTAATTTAATCTGTGCTTATTTTAGTATTTGGGCGATTTCTCATGTTTTTGAAGGGAGCCGCTCACATTTTTCAAAGCGCCTTAAAAATTTAGCATTACTTGATCCGCTAACGGGTGCAGGTAATCGCCTTTCAATGAACCACTACTTTGAAGTTGAACTACAAGATAAATCACAGCTATATTTGTTTTTACTCGATTTAGACTTTTTTAAGCAGATAAATGATGAGCATGGTCATGGTGTCGGTGACCAAGTACTTATCGAAGTGGCCACTTTACTAAGAGTTGAGCTTCCTAGAGGGTATGTATTTAGAGTAGGCGGTGAGGAGTTTGCTTTATTTAGCGCTTTTGCAAATGAAGAGGCCGCACTTAATACCGCTGAACAAATAAGGGCACGTTTTGAAAATACAACATTTGACATTGACGGCCTTGCTATTAATGTGACAACAAGTATTGGTGTCGCAAAATTTAAAAGTACTAATTCATTGGAAAGCTTTGTAAACCAAGCGGATAAGCAGTTATACAAAGCAAAACAGTTTGGCCGCAATAAAGTGTATTGTAAGTTTAAACAAGAACACGACCGTGAGGCGGTAGTTGCTTAAGTCGGGTCACTTAGTACATTTGCTCAAAGTTGGGGATCCCATTTTCCCAAATCGGTTTGTCTTTTCCTAAATGCTCGCGCACAGCATCAAAAAACAACCGGGTCCTTACTGGTAAATCTCGATGCGGATATACGGCATACATCGCACTAAACTCCATGAGTTTCACATCTGTTAATAAAGGCACTAGCTTACCTTGTATTATTTCATCACCAATAATAAATGCAGGAGCAACAAAGTAAGTTGTGCCCGATAATGTTTTCATTAACAATGACTCTGCATCGTTTGCACGAAACACACTTTTTATTTTTTGTTCGCAGCGTTCACCCTTACTATCGTAGTAATCTATGGTTTCTACTCGAATAGAGTTACTGGCATAGCTTGCTGCTGGTAATTGCGCTAACTCTTCCATTGTTTTTGGCATACCATAAGTTTCAATAAACTGTGGCGCAGCTAAAATTAATAACCGGTTACGCGCTATTTTACGTGCAATAAGTGACGAATCTTTAGGCTCACCTACACGAAAAGCCAAATCAAATCCTTCAGAGACTATATCTACTAATCTATCGTCTAAACGCAGTTCAACTTCTACTTGAGGAAAGCGTTTTTGAAAATCATTAAGTACAGGTTGTAAATAACGCCTGCCAATCAATGTTGATGACGTGATTTTTAACACGCCGCGCGGTTCTAAATGGTAGTTTTCGGCCATGCGTACGGTTTCGCCAAGCAGCTCTCTAAGCTCTGCGGCTTTTTTGATCATTTCGGCGCCTGCCGCTGTGAGCGAAAACGAACGCGTTGTGCGGTTAAGTAACCTAACGCCTAGCTCATCCTCTAAACGGCTAATTTGCTTGGATATAACAGAGCGATCTATGTTGCGTATTTCTGCAGCTTTTGCAAAAGAGCCTTGCTCAACCACTTCAAGTAACATTAAAAGTCGACTTGTTGTATCCATTATTACACCTTAATTAACCTATTGATGCCATTTTGGCATTAATGAATTTAAAAATCTATGGTTTTTACACACGGGTTTAATCCGTATTATGCGAGGCTAATCAACAATGGAGCGTCTTCATGAACAAACATCTAATTGCTGCTGCACTTACTGCGGCATCTTTAACACTAGCAGGTTGTGCTGATGAGAGCACAGCTCAATCAGCACCTGCACAGCAACTTCAACCAATTGATGTAGCACAGGTGCTTGTTAAGCCGGTACAAAGCTGGCACACATATACAACGCGTTTAGAGTCTCCACAAGAAGTTGCCTTAATGCCGCGTGTATCAGGAATCATCGATAGCATTGAATTTAAAGAAGGCGATGTGGTTAAAGAAGGCGATGTTTTATTTCAATTAGATGCTCGTCCATTTGCTGCTGTGGTTGCTAGTTTAAAAGCGCAAATCAACAGCGCAGAAGCTGCCTTAGAGCAAGCTAAAAGTGAAGACAAACGTGCGGTACGCTTATTAGACCGTAAGGCAATCTCTACTGAGCAAGCACAAGCGCGTACTTCAACACTACGTCAACGCGAAGCACAGCTTTCTGCACTTCAAGCACAACTTACCTCAGCAGAGCTTGATTTAGAATTTACGTCAGTTGTATCACCAATTGATGGCATTATTTCTCGCGCAAATATCACTAAAGGTAACAACATACTTGCGGGTCAAAGCGTATTAACGTCAATTGTTTCAAACCAAGCTATGTACGCTTATTTTGATGTTGATGAACGCACCTGGAATAGCTCTTTCAGTGATGTTACTGCTGCGAGCCATCAAACTGTTGTAATGCAAAAGGTCGGTCAAAGCGATTTTGCATACAAAGGCTACATTAACTTTATTGATAACCAAATTAATTCATCGACAGGTACATTACGTGTACGTGCGGTATTTAATGAAAGCAGCAACCAATTACGCGCAGGCTCGTTTGCACGTATAAAGCTGGCTGCAAATTCTATTAGCGACGCGATTATTATCCCAGAACGTGCAATTGGTACCGACTTAAAAAATCGTTTTGTATTAACGGTTGGCGAAAACAACGTACTTGAATACAAGCTTATCACTACAGGTGAGCGTTACGGTGCATTACGTGCGGTTACATCAGGCCTTAATGAAGGTGATGTTATTGCCGTAAATGGCCCTGCTCGCGTAGGCCCTGGTATGCCAATCTCTCCGCAAACCGTAACAATTGATACCAGCGGTGTAGCATTTACATTGTCAAACGACAACGCACAATTTGTGGCTAAGCAATAAGGTTTATTGATGAAATTTTCGCATTTCTTTATACAGCGCCCAATATTTGCGGCCATGCTGTCATTGGTTATTTTAATTGCTGGTGGTATATCACTATTCCAATTACCAGTAAGTGAATATCCAGAAGTAGTTCCTCCAACTGTTGTTGTTACCGCTAACTACCCGGGTGCTAACCCAACCGTTATTGCGCAAACAGTGGCAACACCGCTGGAGCAAGAAATTAACGGTACTGAAAACATGTTGTATATGTTTTCGCAAGGTACAAGCGATGGCCGTATGACATTAACGGTGACCTTTGCGTTAGGTACCGATTTAGATCGTGCTCAAGTACAAGTACAAAACCGTGTAAACAGTGCACTTCCGCGTTTGCCAGAAGAAGTACAACGTTTAGGTGTTGTAGCCGAAAAATCATCGCCAGATTTAACCATGGTAGTGCATTTATATTCACCTGAAAAAACGCACGACACAGCGTACTTATCTAACTATGCCGATTTAAACATTAAAGATGAAATTGCGCGTTTACCGGGTGTAGGTGATATTCGCATGTTTGGTGCTGGCAAATACTCAATGCGAGTATGGCTAAACCCAGATGCACTTGCTGCACGCGAATTAACAGCAACAGATGTAGTAACAGCACTTCGCTCGCAAAACCAGCAAGTTGCTGCCGGTAGCTTAGGTGCGCAACCAATTTCAAACGACAGTCAATTTCAAATATTGTTAAACGTTAAAGGTCGTTTAAACAGTATTGAAGAATTTGAACAAGTTATTATTAAAGTAGGCGACGAAGGTCAGTTAACGCGTTTATCTGATATAGCCCGTGTTGATTTAGGTCAAGATACTTACTCACTACGTGCAGAGCTTGATAACCAACCAGCTCTTGCAATGCCAATATTTCAGCGCCCTGGTTCAAACGCTATTGAGCTTTCCGATCAAGTACGCGAAACAATGGCGCGCTTATCTAAAGATTTCCCTACCGGTGTTGAATACGACATTGTGTACGACCCTACAGTATTTGTTCGCGGCTCAATTGACGCGGTAATTGCAACGTTGCTTGAAGCAATTGTACTGGTAGTTATTGTTGTTATTGTATTTTTACAAACGTGGCGCGCATCTATCATTCCGCTAATTGCTGTGCCTATTTCACTCATTGGTACGTTTGCAGTAATGCAATGGTTAGGCGTGTCGATTAATACCTTGTCGTTGTTTGGCTTAGTATTGGCCATAGGTATTGTTGTAGATGATGCGATTGTAGTTGTTGAAAACGTAGAGCGAAATATCGAAAAAGGCTTATCGCCACTTGAAGCAACCCGCGTTGCAATGAGCGAAGTAACAGGGCCTATTATTGCAATTGCGCTAGTACTAAGTGCTGTATTTATTCCTACTGCGTTTATTACCGGTTTATCAGGTCAATTTTATAAGCAATTTGCCCTTACAATCACAATTTCGACGATTATCTCAGCGTTTAACTCATTAACGTTATCGCCTGCGCTTGCTGCATTGTTATTAAAGTCGCACGATGCAAAACCAGATGCGTTCACGCGTTTACTCAATAAACTGTTTGGTCGTTGGTTGTTTAAACCATTTAACCGCGTATTTAATCGTGGGGCTAAAGGTTACGAAAAACTGGTACAAAAACTAATTCGTATGACTGTTGTTGTTATGGTGGCTTACATTGCACTTGTTGGCGGCACAATTAAGTTATTTGATTCTGTACCAGGTGGCTTTATTCCACAGCAAGATAAACAGTATTTAGTGGCTATTGCGCAGTTACCTGACGCTTCAAGCCTTGACCGTACTGAAGATGTACTTTCTCAAATGCAGCAAATTGCATTAGAAGTGCCAGGCGTTGCCCACACAGTTGCTTTTCCTGGTTTATCAGTGAACGGTTTTACTAATAGCCCTAACAGCGGCATTGTATTTACACCACTTGAAAGCTTTGACAAACGTACCGATCCAAGCCAATCAGCGATGGCGATTGCGGCAGAGTTAAATAAACGTTTTGCTGCCATTGATGAAGCGTTTGTAGCGGTATTCCCGCCGCCGCCAATTCAAGGTTTAGGCACTACCGGCGGTTTTAAACTGCAAATTGAAGACAGAGCAAACAAAGGGTTTGAAGCCTTATTTAATAGCTTGCAAGCCGTAATCGGTAAGGCGCAACAAGACCCTGCATTAATGGGCTTGTACTCAAGTTTCCGTATTCAAGTTCCACAAATGGATATTGATATTGACCGTGAGCAAGCGCTTATTCAAGGTATCCCACTTGATGAAGTATTTAATGCACTGCAAATTTACTTAGGCTCTGTGTACGTAAATGACTTTAATATGTTTGGTCGTACGTACCAAGTAAATGCACAGGCTGATGCTGACTATCGCTTAGACCCTGATCAAATACTTAATTTAAAAGTACGTAACCGCTCAGGTAATATGGTGCCACTGGGATCTGTACTAACTGTAACTCCAACAATTGGTCCTGACCGTGTTATGCATTACAACGGTTACCCAAGTGCAGAGCTAAATGGTAGCCCAGCGCCAGGTTATAGTTCTGATCAAGCACAAATTGCTATTGAAAAAGTACTCGCAGACACATTACCAACAGGTATTGAATATGAGTGGACTGAAGTAACGTACCAACAAGTACTTGCCGGTAACACCATGGTTTATGTATTCCCGTTAGTTGTATTACTTGTATTTATGGTACTTGCAGCGCAGTACGAAAGCTTACGTTTACCACTGGCAATTATATTAATTGTACCAATGACTATTTTCTCAGCCTTGTTAGGTGTGTGGTTTGTTGGCTCAGACAACAACATATTCACCCAAATAGCATTAATAGTACTGGTCGCGTTGGCTTCTAAAAATGCGATATTGATGGTTGAGTTTGCAAAAGATAGACACGACTCAGGCTTATCGCACTTAGAGGCAATACTTGAGGCATGTCGTATGCGCTTGCGCCCAATATTAATGACGTCGATTGCATTTACAGCAGGTGTTGTACCGTTAGTACTTGCCACCGGTGCAGGGGCCGAAATGCGACACGCAATGGGTAACGCAGTATTCTCAGGGATGATAGGTGTAACCGTGTTTGGTCTATTATTCACGCCGGTATTTTATATGTTAGTGACTAACAAAAAAGAGAAAGCGCAGGAGAATACTCATGACTAAATTAATGCAAAAAAGACTTAAAACAAGTCTGACTGCCAGTGCCGTATTAGTCGCTGCGTTTTTAGCAGGGTGTGCGAGTAAAATTGACACCATGAGTGAGCAAAAAGCTGTTAACGAATTTGTTGCCAAAGCTAATGTTGCTAGTAACGTTAGCGTTGCTGATGAAAGAAACTGGTGGAAAAAGCTTAATTCTGATCAACTAAATGAGCTTGTTACTGGTGCGCTTGCAAATAACTATAATTTGCAAACAAGCCAGCTAACACTTAAAAGTGCATTAGCGCGATTAGGAGAGAAAAAAGCCCAATACCTACCGCAAGGTGGCGTAAATGTTGGCGCAGCTCGAAGCGATGCACCAAGCGTGTTTGACCGCCAATCAAGTGCAAACGTTGCACTTGATTGGCAACTGGATTTATTTGGTCGCATAACGGCGTTGGTTGATGCTGCAAATGCATCGGCCATGAGCCAAGCAGAGCAAGTACGTTTACTGCAAATTGAAGTTGTTTCGTCAGTTGTTAAAGGCTTTGTAAGTTATCAAGGAAATGTTGAAAAACAACACATTGTTACGCTTCAAATAGAAGCGCTTGAGCAAAGTATTGACGTTCTTCAAGCTCGCGTTGACGAAGGCGTCGCAAACGAGCTTGATTTAAACCGTACTATGGCGCAGCTTAGGCAGCAACAAGCACTAATGCCTGCTATTGAATATGCAAAATACAGCGATTTATCTGCACTTGCAGTACTAAGCGGTAAGTTAACGCAAAATATTGCTATTGAAAACGAGCAAAGCGTGCTGAAACGTGACTTTAGCGTCGCACTAAAAAACGCTAATAATGCCATTGCCTTACGCCCAGACATTAGCCGTGCATTGTTTGATTTTAGCCAAGCAAATAGTTTAAGTGTTGCAGCAAGTAAAGCACTATTACCCGATATTAGCTTATCTGCATTTGCAGGGGTTGTGAGTATAGATAGCACAGGCTTAAAAAATACCGATCAACAGTGGCAAATAGCGCCGCAGTTACAATGGTCGTTATTAAGCTACCCAGCATTATTAGCACAACGCGACGCGCAGCAGTTCTTAAGTGAAGCCGCTTACAGCGATTATCAACAAGTAGTATTAACTGCACTAAGTGAAAGTGAACTTTCATTGCAATTGTTGGTTAATCAAGCACAGCAAAAACGCTTTGCCGACGAACGCTATGACTTTGCTAATAAAGCATTTTTACAAGCACAAGCAATGTACGAAGAAGGTCAAATTCCTTATCTTGAGTTGTTAGATGCGCGCCAGGATGTTTTAATAGCACAAGAAAATGCTGTTGAAACAACAATCACTTCACTGCTTGCCAAAGTAAATGCTTACCAGTCATTTAATGGCCAATGGAGTTATGCGTTAAACGACACTAATAAGTAGAGTTATATTGATGCCAAATACTGAAAATTTACATGAATACATTATCCCGCAAACAATGCGCGCTATTGTACTGCCAGAACCAAATGAAGCAATTGACTTAGCGGATGCTGAGCTGCCTGTTCCTATTTGTGCAGATAACGAGCTGCTTGTAAAAGTAGAGTACGTTGGTTTAAATCCAGTTGATGGTCAATTTGCTAAAACAGGCTTTTGTAAGTGGCAGTATCCACACATTTTAGGCTTAGATGCCGTAGGTGTTGTGGTTAAAGCTAATAAAGGTGTGTTTCCAAATGTTGGCCAGCGGGTTATGTGGCATGCCAACATTGGTGAGCAAGGTGCTTTGAGCGAATACACCAAAGTACCTAACTTTGCAGTGTCGGTTGTGCCAAGCAGTTTAAATCCGGCCATTGCAGCAACACTTCCATGTGCCGGTATGGCAGCACTTATCAGCTTAGATAAAATAGGCATTAGTGAAGGCGATACTATTTTTATTGAAGGCGGAGCCGGAGCGGTAGGGCAGTTTGCTATTCAATATGCAAAACAGCGCGGTGCAGATGTATTTACCACGGCATCAAAGCGTAACCATAAATTGGTTAAGCAGCTAGGCGCTGATGTGGTTTTTGACTATAGCGATAAAAAGCTATGCGAAAAAATCCGCAGAGAACTTGGCCCGCAAGGCTTTGATGCGGTTATTGATACGATAGGTGGTGAGTGTACTCAGCGTAATATTGAGTTAATGCGTTTTTGTGGACGTATTGCCTGCTTAAATCCGCTCCCTTGTTTTGATCAAGACTTAATGTATCACCGAGCGCCCAATATTAGCGTTGTATCGATTGGTGGTGCATGGCTTGCTAACAGTTTATGTGCACAACAACGTTTGAGTTTTATGGGTAACCTGTTACTTGAAGGAGCTGTTAGTGGCGACATTAAACACCCCGAAATAACGCCCGTAGATTTTAGTGCAGAGTCAGTATCGCAAGCGCTTAATAAACAACTTGCTGGTGGTTTTACCGGCAAGCAAGTTGTTAAAGTTGCTAAGTAAAGCGCTTATACAATTTGATTTAAATTTAAGTAGCTTTAGCTAGATTAACTGATAATGTAGCCTCTACAAATTGAATAAAAACGTAGCCTATTTGTGCTGCGTTTTTTTATGCCTTTAAAAAATAGATACAGCGCTAGAAATTTTGCTGTTTTATTCATCATTTTAGTTAAAATACTTTTTTTCAGCGTACAGCTGTAAGCCTTTGTGTTTCAACAGTTTACGTTCAGGTAAAGAAAATAAATTGAAAAAACTGTTAATTAATTGAATAGAGTAATTGATCTAAACGATTTTTTATGACGTAATGTAGGTATTATTTAGCTGGTCGGATGAGTTCAATCATGAGTTTACGTACAAAACTAAAAAAAGTATTACCAAGTATTTCTATCACAGAACAAGAAGCGCTAGACGCGGGTGATGTATGGCTTGAAGGTTCTATCTACCAAGGTAAGCCTGATTTCAGTGCACTTCGCGACGTACCTGCTGCTACATTAAGCGCAGACGAGCAAGCATTCTTAGACGGTCCAGTAAAAGAGTTATTGGGCATGATTGACGATTCAGTGATTCAAAACGGCATTCATTTACCAAATGACATCTTAGAATTTTTGAAAAAAGAGCGTTTTTTCTCGCTTATCATTCCTAAGTCGTTTGGTGGTTTAGAGTTTAGCCCTTATGCAAACTCTACCATTGTTGGCACAATTGCGACTAAAAGCTCAGCAGTTGCGGTAACCGTAATGGTTCCTAACTCGTTAGGCCCAGGTGAGTTATTACTTCACTTTGGTACGCAAGAACAACAAGCACATTACTTACCACGCCTAGCAAATGGTACAGACATTCCATGTTTTGCATTAACAAGCCCAGAAGCGGGTTCTGATGCAGGTGGTATTCCTGATGTTGGTAAAGTAACTAAAGGTATGTACAACGGCGAAGAAGTCCTTGGTTTAGAAATTACCTGGGACAAGCGCTACATTACACTTGCACCTATTGCTACCGTACTTGGTTTAGCATTTAAAGTAGTTGACCCTGATGGTCTACTAGGTGGTAAAGAAAACCTAGGCATTACCTGTGCACTTATTCCTAAAGAGCACCCAGGTGTAGAGCTTGGTAATCGCCACGACCCAATGGGTATTCGTTTTTACAACGGTACTACACGTGGTAACAAAGTATTTGTACCAATGGATTTTGTTATTGGTGGACAGAAAAACATCGGCCGTGGTTGGCAAATGCTGGTTAGCTGTTTAGGTGCTGGCCGTGGTATTTCATTACCTGCGCTAGGTGTTAGTACAGCACAAGTAGCATTTAAATCAGCATCTGAATACGCAGCAGTGCGTGAACAGTTTGGTTTAGCCATTGGCCAGTTTGAAGGTATTCAAGAAAAACTAGCCGACATTGCAGGTAAAACATACCTACAAGAAGCAATGCGCGTACTTACAACTGAAGGCTTAGGCATGGGTTTAAAACCATCAGTAGTAACCGCAATCGCTAAATACCATATGACAGAGCTTGGTCGCGACGTACTTGATTCAGCAATGGATATTCAAGCAGGTAAAGCGATTCAAAACGGTCCACAAAATACATTAGCAAGTGGTTATGTTGCTCAGCCGATTGCCATTACGGTAGAAGGCGCGAATATTCTTACACGTAACCTAATGATCTTTGGTCAAGGTGTTATGCGTTGTCACCCATATTTACAATCTATGGTTGAGTCAATTCACAGCGAAGACAAAGGCGCAGATAAAGAGTTTAACGGCATTTTACGCAAAACAATTGGTTACAGCACCGCTAACAGCTTCCGTGCTTTCCGCCTTGGTGTTTTACCATTTACCGCAAGTGCTAATTCTGAATTACCAGAAGTACGCGACTACGAAAAAGCAGTACATAAATTATCTGCAAAACTTGCAGTGTACGCAGACTTTTCGTTACTGGTACTTGGCGGTAAGTTAAAGCAAGCAGAAATGCTATCAGCACGTTTAGGCGATGTAATGAGCTTCTTATATGCAGCTATGGCATCAATTAAATACTACGAGCAAAAAGTATCAAGTAGTGACCGTGAGCAAGCAGCGCCGTATTTCCATTACGCGACTCGTTTTGCACTACAAAGCGCTGAAGAAGCATTGCATAAGTTTTTAGATAACTTCCCTGCAAGTGGTACTCGTAAGTTTATTCGTTTCATTACAATGAACTACTCAACTAAAATGCCAAAAATTAGCGATGACTTAATTCGCGAACTAGCAAAACAAGCTCAACTAGATACCGCATTTAAAGCGCAAATTACGCATTTAGTTAAACCAGTAGTGGGCGATGGCCATCATATTAATGAGCAAGCTTACAAAGCTAAAATGGCATCACTTGGCGAGCTGGCTAAAGTTAAAAAAGCACTACGTGCTAAAGTAATTAAACCAGGTATACGCTTTAACATCACGCTTGATAACGCACTAGCGGCAAACGTAATCACGCAAGCTGAACACGTTCAGTTAATTGATTACAACATCAAACGTGAAAAAGCGATTCGTGTAGATGAGTTCGATTTTGATATGAACCTACTAGATGACAACGCACAACCAGTTAACCCGCTTAAAAGCGTAGTTAATCAATAAAATTAAATTCAATGATGCAAAGCGCCCGCAGTATCGGCGCTTTTATTTTTGATTAAAAAATTAGTGTGGAGCCCCGCTTGTGTAAAAACAAGCGGGGCTTTTTTATATTAATAATCGAATTTAGTATTCAGAGGTGTTGTTCCATTAGTTCGATTATATGAAATTGTTACGGGTATGTAAGTATGTAAATATTTAAATAAAATAATAACAACCAACAAGGATTGTTTTGTGAAATTTACATTGTGCTTTTTTCTATTAGTTTTATCTTCAATGGCTTCGGCTGTTACTGATAAATTTAATTTAACTGAAGATGGAAGTAAAACAGTTAGGATTTGGGAGGTTTGGCGTGTTATAGGCGCACGGGAAGCCTTTTTTGGAGCCGCCATTATAAAACCAAAAAACGGGACTTTGAATTTTAATACAGATTCATTTGTTTATAAACCAAAGGCTAATTTTTGTGGTGTAGATACAACAACGATAAATGTCTCATTGATAGATTCTGGCAATAACCCAATTAGGTCTATATCTCTAGAATCCGATGAGCTTGTTGAGTACTCAACAAGTCCTATTTTAAATATTCTCCAAAGCTTTTTTGCCTTTGCAACAAAAGATGATGTAGAAAAGCCTCGAATACAATACGCATCCTATAGAACCTATTCAGCTAATTATCAAACTGTAAGCCAAAATGTGACTCGTTATCCTGTTAAGCTTACTTTTAATGTTGCATGTGTGAACGATTCACCAACGATCACAAACATAACGAATCAGTCAACAAACGAAGACACCACAAAAGCGATAAGCTTTACAGTGGGTGATGTTGAAACAAGCACTTCAAGCCT